>NZ_JAEKFD010000010.1:0-315238 GCF_016650735.1 Pseudomonas sp. TH37 | reverse complement strand
GACCGCCCCGTTACGCTCTCGACGCGCCCGACGTCGACTAATCCATACCATTTGCCACTCGCACCTGTCGCGCATCAACGGTTTATGAGAGCCGACACCATGGACACTAGCCAGGTGTGCTACCTGAAAAGGCTGGTGGCGAGTAATGACATCTATTTGGAGCACCATCGCCTGTTCGGTCACATTGTGGCCCCTGGCGCCATGCATGTGGCGATACTGATTACCGTCTTTAAAGATTTCTATAACGATCAGCTGTTTTCGCTCAAAGACATCATTTTTCTCCAGCCCTTGCGTTTTGAGGATGATGAAGAGCGCGAGATCAAAGTGGATATTCATGTCAGTGCTGACGCGATGGCTCGTTATACCTTGTCCAGCCGCAGAGTGTTCCAGCAGGACGTAGTCGTGGACGCTGAACAGGATTGGATGACCCACCTGGAAGGTTACGCACTGCCTCTGGGGGCGAGCGACCTGGATGTGGATCGAGTCACACCGCTCACCGCTGCATTGTTCGAGCAATCGCGGCAATTCGATGCACAGGCTTTTTATCAGGACTTCAAAAACCGTGGGTATGACCTTGGCAAGGAATACCGCTGGCTGCAGCAGGGTACGTTTGATCGACATCTGTGCACCTGTTCGCTGGCCAATCCTTTGGCCGTGAATGCATCTGGGGAGTACCTGCTGTCGCCGGGTCTGATTGACTCTTGCTTCCAGATGATGGGGGTCAGCCTGACAGCCGATACCGCGATCATGGAAACCGGTGACATTTACATCCCCTTCCATATTGAAAACATCACGGTTCACCAGTGCGAGCTTCCTCAAGGTGGCCTGATAAGCCAGGCCCGCGTGACCCAAGGGGATGAACGCAGCAGTGAGGTGTATGGGGCGATCAGATTGCAGAATAATCACGCCGAGCTGATTCTCGATATCCAGGGGTTCTCGGCAAAGAAAGTTGAAGGCTTCATGCCAGAGTTGTCTCGCCCTGGCTTCTCGAGGCTGCTCTATCAGCCGGTCTGGAAGCGGGGCGAGTTGGTAGCGCAGGGTGATGCACAGACGCAACCGAACTACTGGTTGATCTTTGGTGATGATGGGGGCGTCGCCTCGGAGTTGGTTTCGTTGTTGCGAAAGGTTGGAGCTGGATGCTTGCTGATACGCAGAGAGGAGGCAGCTGAATATGCCCTTTCTGCAGACGCAACACGTCCATCACTTATAGCGTCATTGCTTGCTTGTGCGCCAGCCGCCGGCAAGCGTGTTGGCGTGGCTTATTTATGGGGAGTGGACAGGCCTGCCGTCATGGGTACGCAGGAGCAAGCAGCGAAGCACCTGCTGGAGCCATTGTTGACGATAGTACGCGAGTGTGCCGAATACGAGCATGCCGAGGCGATCAGGAAAGTTGTTGTCGTGACGCGGGCTGCGCAGACCCTGGATGGGCAGCGGGCCGCCACATCACTGCTGCCGGCCTCGCTCTGGTGTGCGGCACGTGTCGCGGCCAATGAACTGACTTCTTTGTCGACGCTGTCTGTTGATCTCGACCCAGTTGCAACTCAGGCGGATATTGCGGTTTTGGCGCAGTGCATGAGTGCTTCGACTGGCAAGGAAGAGTATGTGATCAGGGAGGGCAGCATCTATGTGCCTTCGCTGGTGGCCAAGAGCCTTGGCGGTGCAGTAGAGGGAGCCGTGGTGCATCAGGATAGTACTTATCTGATTACCGGCGGCCACGGTGACCTGGGCATGCTGACTGCTCAGGCCCTCATCGAACATGGGGCGAAGCATATCCTGTTGATGGGGCGCAAACCGCCGACCAGCCTACAACTGACGCGCCTGGCTTCGATGAAGGAGCAGGGGGTGAACATTGTCACCTGTTGCTGTGACGTCGGTGACAGGCAAGACCTGGAGCGGGGACTTGCTCCTGCGTTAGCACTGCTTCCTCCGCTCAAGGGAGTTGTGCACGCAGCGGGTGTCAGTGACGACGCCTTCGTGCTCAATGAAACCTGGAAACACTTCTGGCAGGTCGCTCAATCAAAGATGGCCGGCGCTTGGAACCTTCACGAAGTGACCCGTCCGCATGAGCTTGATTTTTTCATTCTTTATTCGTCGATAGCGTCAATTCTGGGTCCGGCAGGGCAGGCTGCTTATGCCAGCGCGAACGCCTACATGGACGCTTTAGCCCAGTACAGGCGCACACTTGGCGCTCCTGCGCTGACCGTTAACTGGGGTGGCTGGTCAGAGACGGGGATGATGGCAAAGGTCAGCCAACGCAACATCGGCCGTATGCAGAATGCCGGTATCGAACTGCTGCAGCCAGAGTCCGGGTTCGCCTTGATGAAGAGGATGTTCAGCTCTGCCGATGACCAGTGGATCGTTGTCTCGCTGAATGAGAAGAAGCTCAAAGCCAATGTAAAACGAGCTGACTTCCCTCTCATGTTTAAACGGATGGCCTTCCTGACCGACCCGCTCATGGTTGAAGGCGTTGGTGGTGATGCGCTGCCCTCCAGCGAGAGGCGAGCAGAGCCTCTGGAGCTCAACGAGGCAGGGATCAGAACCTATCTGACGGGACTGTTGGAGTCTACGTTGCTGGAAAAAATAGAAGCGTCTCAACATCACAAGTCGCTGGTTTCCCTAGGGCTTGATTCGATGATGGCTTTGGAAATTAAGACATGCATAAAAAATGATGCAGGAGTGGACATCCCGATCCTCAAGCTGCTGGAAGGCGCTTCCATCGACTCCCTCTGTACGCTCATTTCGTCCCAGGCTGTTCCGAATGGAAATGCGGGCGATGCTCATCAAACCTTGAACGCCACTCGTCGCGTGAGAATTGAACTATGAATGCTAATGAACTCTTGCGGGTCCTGTCAGACGCGAACGCAGAACTTGAAGTGAGTGGCGACAAGTTGTTCGTCGACTGCGGTGAGCATTCCTTGACCAACGCCCACATGGAGGCCTTGAAAGTCCACAAGGCGGTCATCAAAGACATCATCGTCAATGAGATAGGGGAGGGGACGGTTCTGCCGCTGTCGCACCGGCAACGTGATATGTGGACAGTCTGGAAACTCAATCCTGCCAGCGCGGCCTACAACATCGCGTTTTCAGCAAAGCTGCAGCCGGGTGTCGACCAAGTCAGATTGTGCAAAGCGTTTTCCATACTGTTGATGCGTCATCGCATCCTGCTGTCACGCTTTGTCGAATTGGCCGGTTTGCCTTTTCAGGCGTTTGACAAGGGCCTGGCTCCTCAGGTTGTCAGCCACTCGGCCAATAACCTGACCGCCGAACAGGTCAATGAGCTGCTTGAGATGGAGTCGGATCGCGCGTTCGATCTGAAGCGTTGCGCACCGATCCGGGCCTCGACTCTGGAAAATACGTTCCCTGATACAGGGGTAGCAGAAGCTTTCCTGACATTGACGGTACATCACATTGCAGCTGACTTCGTCTCGCTGGGAATATTGACTCGAGACCTGTCGCATATCTATTTCGGCCTGGAGCAGGGGGCGTTGGAGGCCCCCGAGCCAAATAACGCCCAATATGTAGATTTTGTCCGATGGGAAGGCGAACAGCTTCACGCCCGGGGTGAGGCATTGGCCGAGTACTGGATCCAGAGAATCCCCGAATCCCTGCCGACACTGGAGATGCCGAGTGATCGTCCGCGGCCGGTAGTTTCATCGGGGGCAGGGGAATGCCATTCCGTTCCAATTGATCCGGAAACCTGGCAGCGCTTTTCAGCACTGTCCAAAAAGTGCGGTGTAACGCCTTACATTGCGACGTTGGCATTGATTGAAATATTGCTCTACCGCTACACAGGGCAAAAGGACTTGCTGATTGGTTCGCCTGTTTCCAACAGGGACATGATGGCGGCGCAAGAGGCTATTGGTGACTTCGTAAACCCGGTGGTATTCACGTCCGATATTGAGCCCGGCGAGCACTTCGAAGTGTTGCTGACCAAGGTCAGGGATACGGTGCTGGGGGCGTTGGAAAACCGTATCTATCCGTTCTCCTCTCTGGTTCAGGCCGCGAATCCGCCTCGAGTGGCAGGGGCCTCGCCATTATTCCAGGTGTCGTATATCTGGCACCAGGGCAGCTTTGAGGGCCTGGCAGAAGAAAACGCGCCAACCGACAACGCACTGTATAGCCAGGTTATGGACTCCTCTCGCGTCAGAGGCTCGGCAAACGATATCAGCTTCATCATCGTGCAGATGAATGAAGACGTTCAGCTGCGACTGACTTACAGCACTGACCTGTTCGACAGGCCGACCATGTCTTTGTTGGCGCGGCACTTTCTGACGCTGATGAAAAATGTCATTGAGCAGCCACGTCAAGCGATCGGGCAGTTATCCATGCTGGCCGACGAAGAGCGGGCGCTGCAACTCGAACAGTTCAATCAGACACAGGTCGCTTATCCCGGGCAACGTTTGATTCATCATTACTTTGAGCAAGAAGCAGGGAACAACCCGAATGCGTTGGCTGTTATTGCCGGTGCTGACAAACTGACTTACCACGAGCTGAACGAGCAGGCGAATCGACTTGCTCATCAACTTATTCTGCTCGGTGCAGCCGCTGACAAACCGATCGCGATTTGCGTTGAGCGTTCTACCAGCATGATGATCGGGCTATTGGCTATTCTAAAGGCTGGTGCCCCTTACCTGCCGCTGGAGACGTCGTACCCCCAGCAGCGCCTGGACTATATGCTCGAACATGCGGCGCCCCAATTGCTGGTCTCGGAAAGCAAACAGGCAGCTCGATTTACCGATTATCAAGGGCTCACTGTACTGCTTGATCGTCCTGGGGACTGGGCGGATCAACCCTGCTCAAACCCTGGTCGGGCGATAGGCAGCGAGCAGCTTGCCTACTGCATATATACCTCGGGTTCCACGGGTGAACCCAAAGGTGTAATGAACACGCATGGAGCGATCCTGAACCGGCTGCAATGGATGCAAGCAACCTATCCGATAGGGAGCAATGATCGTGTTTTGCAGAAGACCTCATTTTGCTTTGACGTGTCAGTCTGGGAGCTTTTCTGGCCTTTGATGACCGGTGCCGCTGTCGTAATGGCCGACCCGGTTGCATACCGTGACCCCGTCTATCTGCGTGATCTTGTCGAAAGCGCTGGCATTACCGTCCTGCACTTCGTGCCCGCCATGCTGCAAGGGATAATGGATGCCGGCCTGGAATGGGAGGGGGCCAGGCTGCGCTACGTTTTCTGTAGCGGCGAAGCGCTGAAGTCCGCCACCATGCACAAGGCCTTGCGACTTTGGCCCGACTGCACGCTGCATAATCTTTATGGTCCGACGGAAGCTGCCGTTGATGTGACCTATTGGCAATGTGTTCCCAGCCAAGAGCACACCGGTGTCCCTATTGGTATGCCGATCGCCAATACCAGAATTTATATTCTCGATGCCGAGATGAATCTCTTGCCGATAGGGGCCAAAGGGGAGATTCATATCGGTGGCAGTGGGTTGGCCAGAGGCTACCTGAAGCGTCCCGACCTCACCGCAGAACGTTTCGTCCCTGACCCTTTTGATCCGCAGGGAGGTGGGCGGTTATACCGTACGGGGGACCTGGGCCACTACCTGCCTGATGGCAACATTCAATATATCGGTCGAGTCGATCACCAGGTAAAGATTCGTGGATTTCGCATCGAGTTGGGTGAGATAGAGGCAGTCCTCAGTGGCCTGGACGACGTCAGCGATGTCGCCGTGCTGCTGCATGAGGAGGCCGATGGCGATAAAAAACTGCTGGCGTTCGCCGTTGCCTTGACGGGGCGTGAGTTGAACGCTGATCGCTTGCGCGAAGCCGCATCAAAAAAACTGCCGGAGTACATGGTGCCGGGAATGTTTGTTTTTCTCGATGCGATGCCCATCACGGCCAACGGCAAGATAGATCGCAAACAGTTACCCATCCCCCAGGATCTGCGCGTCAATCGGCGCGACAGCTACATCGAGCCGAGTGGTGAAGTCGAGGTGGCGTTGGCCTTGTTTCTGGCCGAGTTGCTCAAGCTTGATCGGGTGGGAGCACAGGACAGTTTCTTTGACCTGGGTGGGCATTCCCTCCTGGCTATTCAGCTGTTGTCGAAGATCCGGGAAACCATGGGCCTGGATATTTCACTACTCGATTTTTTCAATGCGCCTACGGTCGCCGGGCTGGCACGCAAGATAGCAAAGGTCCAGACGCCAGCCAGGGAGCTACCGCCCATGATGGCAGTGCCTCGTGGAGAGTTGTTGCCCCTGTCTTTTGCGCAGGAAAGACTTTGGTTCCTGAGCCAGCTTGAACCCGAAAGCGGGGCATACAACGTGCCCGTGACGTTGAGAATCACCGGGCCATTGGATACGCGTGTCATGGAGCGGGCGCTGAATGCACTCGTAGCGCGCCATGAAATTCTGCGCACGCGTTTTGTGACACGAGAAGGCAAGCCACTGCAACATATCGAGTTGCCTGCATGTGTGAGCCTGTCGATCACTCGTCTGGATCATCTGCCTGAGCAGGAGAGGGAGCGTTCGGCGTTGGCGCTGTGCCGTGAACAGGCCGCGCTACCTTTCACATTAACCGACGCAAGGTTGATCAGGGCGCACCTTTATCAGTTGTCGGCGCGGGTATTCATTTTCAACGTCACTCTCCATCACATCATTACCGATGGTTGGTCGCTCGGCGTCATGGTCCAGGAGCTGGGTGTGCTCTATCGGGCGTTTTGTAATGACACAGAGGCCGAGCTTGCTGCGACAGAGCTGCATTATGCCGATTACGCGTCATGGCAGCGTGAATGGTTGCTGGGGGGGGAGCTGGATCATCAGCTGCAGTACTGGCGTGAGTCGCTGGCGAATGCACCTACGGCGCTCAATCTACCGACTTCCTTCCCGCGCCCGGCGAAACAGGGCTATCGCGGTGCCGTTCACGCTCATGTGCTGGATGCGCAATTGATCGACTCCCTCAATCGCCTCAGCCAAGCGCAGGGCGCAACGCTGTTCATGACCTTGATGAGCGCCTTCAGCGTGCTGCTTGCCCGCTACAGCGGACAGAACGACTTGTGTGTCGGTTACCCGATCGCGAATCGTAGCGGCGAGAGTCTTTCGGGCATGCTGGGCTTGTTTGTCAACAGCCTGGTACTCCGTACTCAACTGGATCCGCAGCAACGGTTTACAGAGCTTTTGTCCCTGACTCGGCAAAAGACTCTCGAGGGGTACATGCATCAGGATGTGCCTTTTGAAAAACTGGTCGATGCCTTGCAGCCTTCTCGCGCCTTGACGCGCTCACCGCTGTTCCAAGTCATGTTCGCGCTGCAAAACGTCTCACAGCAGATGCCTGATATCGCGGGGCTGTCTTTTGACAAGATCGATCTGGATATCGGTATCGCCAAGTTGGATCTCAACGTTACGGCCAGCGAGTCGTCGCTCGGTCTGGAAATGGGCTTCGAGTACAACACCGATCTGTTTGATGCTGATCACATCGCTCGCATGGCGATGCATTTCGAACAGCTCCTACGAGTCGTCGTGGCGGCGCCGGAAACCCGCATTGGTGGTATTCAGTTTCTTGGCCGGCAAGAGCAAGTCAGGCAACGTGAGTGCTGGAACTCGACCGCAGTGGCCTATGATGACCGTGCAGAGAGCGCAGTGGCGTTGTTCGAGCAGCATGCCATCCGTACACCAAAGGCGATAGCCATCGAACTGGACAATGGTCAGCAGGTTTCCTATGAGGTCCTGAATGCCAAGGCGCAGGAGATTGCCGATTTCCTTCACTGTGCGGGTGTCGAGAAGGGGGCCATCGTAGGGCTCAGCGTCGAGCGTTCTTTCCTGCTCATTGCCGGTGTACTGGGGATTATGAAGGCCGGGGCGGTGTTGCTCCCGCTTGATCCTGGCTATCCCGTCGCTCGCACCAGGTATGCACTCACCCACGCCCGCGCCGCGATGGTCCTGACTCAGAAGCACCTGGTTGCTGAGTTGCCGGAAACCCCGGCCCGTCAGGTCTGTCTGGATGAACCGTGGCCTTGCGCTGTGCAGGGGCAAGTAGAAACAGCTGTTCAACCGGCCGATCTCGCCTATGTGATATACACCTCCGGGTCCACCGGCAATCCTAAAGGTGTGATGGTGACGCAGGAGGGGCTGACAAATCTGCTGCTTGCAATGAAGGAGAAAACCGGCCTCGACCATCAAGGCGTGGTACTGGGGTTGACCTCCTTCTCCTTCGATATCGCTTATCTGGAAATGCTGCTGCCGCTTGTCTGCGGCGCTCGGCTGATTCAGCCTTCCTCGTCGAGGGTGGCCGACTTCCAGGCGTTGGCCAAACTGTTGAACCGCAGCGACCTGACCCTCGTGCAAGGGACGCCTGCCACGTGGCGAATGCTGCTGGAACAGAAGGCATGGCAGCGCCAGGCTTCATCGTTCTCGATCTTGTGTGGCGGCGAGGCGCTACATGCTTCCCTGGCGGACGAACTGCTAAGCGCCGGTATTCGCGTCTACAACATGTATGGCCCGACCGAAACGACCATCTGGTCCTCGATGTATCAACTCACGTCTGATGAAACACTGCAGACGGTCCCCATTGGCTACCCTCTGGCCAATACGGCCATTTACATCACTGATGCCGAGATGAACCTTTTGCCTACAGGAGCAATTGGTGAGATTTACATTGGTGGTGTCGGGTTGGCACGGGGCTACCTGCATCGGCCGGATCTCACGGCCGAACGGTTTGTCCCTGATCCCTTCAGTACTCGGGGAGGAGAGCGGTTATACAAGACCGGTGATCTGGGTTTCCTTTCTGAAGAGGGTTGCCTCAACTTTGTGGGGCGCTCCGATCATCAGGTAAAAGTACGTGGGTTCCGCATCGAACTCGGCGAAATTGAATCGGTACTCAATGGGGCTCCCGGTGTCAGTGAGGCCGTGGTGCAGGTGCATACCCAAGAGGAGGGTGATGCACGGCTGATCGCTTACGTGGTTGTTGAAGTACAAGCGCAGGTGAAAACCGCATTTCTGCGCCAGTACCTTGGCCAGCGGCTGCCGGACTATATGTTACCGGGGCTGTATGTCTACCTGGATAGCCTGCCCCTTACGCCTAACGGGAAAGTCAATCGCCTGGCGCTTGCTGCTTTGGAGCATCAAGTCCAGAGCGTCGAAGAAACACGTGCCGTGCCCAACACCCAGACTGAAAAGCGCCTGGCCGGGATCTGGTCTCACGTGTTGAAGCGCGACGCCAGCAGTCTCAGTGAAAACTTCTTTGAGTCAGGTGGCCATTCGCTTTTGGCTGCTCAAATGATATCGAAGATACGTGAAGACTTTGAGATTGAGCTACCACTGCTGGCCTTGTTTGATAATCCGACACTGGGTGCACTGGCTCGCGCAATTGACGAACAGGACCAGGTGACGAGCGGCGACGTTCCACTGTTGGTAAGCGATCTTTCCCGTCTTGAGGAACCGTTCGCCTTGACCTCTGTGCAACAGGCCTATTGGGTCGGGCGCCGTGAGTCGATGGTGATGGGTAATATCGCTACCCATGTTTATTCCGAGATCACCTTCCCTGAACTGGATGTGTCCCGGCTGAGCACCGCCTGGAACCGTGCGATTCAACGCCACCCAGCATTACGCAGTATTTTTCTGACCAACGGGACTCAGCAGATCCTTCGTGACCCGGGCAGCTACGAGATTGTGTACCAGGACCTGAGCGCCGCCGCCCCCCAGGAGTCGGCAAGACAGTCCGAGACATTGCGTGCCGCCATGTCCCATCAGGTATTCGAGCCTCACGTCTGGCCTTTATTTGAGCTCAAGGTGCTGCGGAATGCGCAGGAATTCAGGTTGTTTGCCAGTATCGATGCGCTGATCATGGATGCCTGGAGCTACCAGATTCTCCTTGCGGATGTTGTCGCCAGCTATCAGGACTTGCAGGCTGAGCCTGAGCCGCTGTCGCTTTCTTTCAGGGACTACGTTTCATGGACGGAGAAAGTCAGGGAGACCTCCGGTTTCAGCAACGCCAAGCGTTATTGGCTGGACAGGCTAGCCACGTTGCCGGCCGCCCCCAATCTACCGTTGCTGAAACGACCTGAAGAGGTCAGGAAACCGCAGTTCGAACGCCGTGACCGCTTCCTCAGTGCCGCACAATGGCAAGGCTTGCAGAAGCGTGGGCAGCAACTCAACGTCACGCCGACAGTGGTATTGCTCACCGCGTTTACTCAGGTGTTGTCGCGGTGGAGTGGTGATGAGACGTTTGCCCTTAACTTGACGTTATTCAATCGTCCACCTCTTCATCCTCAGATCAATCAGTTGGTCGGCGATTTTACATCGACGACGCTGCTTGAGGTCGGTGGCATGGCAGATGCCTTCGGTACCCGGGCCGTTGCCATGCAGAGGCAACTCTGGGCAGATCTGGAGCATGTTGCTTTCAGTGGACTGGATGTCATTCGTGCATTGGCCCAGCGCAGCTCTGATGGCAAGCCGGGCTTGATGCCGGTGGTCTTTACCAGCGCGATTGGTTTTGGCTCGGCGCAGGAAGGTGAGCTGGATGCCGATGGGCTGCTCGCAAAACTTGGAGCGGATGTCGACTATCAGATCAGCCAGACCCCTCAAGTATGGCTCGACCATACGGTACGCGAAGCGCAGGGGCGTCTGTATCTGTGTTGGGATGCCGTCGAGGAGCTTTTCCCTGACGGCATGCTCGATGCGATGTTCGAGGTTTATCTGGAGCTGCTGGAGAAACTGGCAAGCGATGAATCCGCTTGGCGAGTCCCTTTCGGCAATACATTACCCGCTGGCCAGCGGGCCACGCGTGAGCAGTTCAATGCGACGAGCGTCCCTCGCCAAGCCGCCACTCTTTCAGGGCTGTTTGTCGACTCCGTGGCTCGTCGTCCACACGCGGTGGCACTTATCGCGCCTGACAGGACGTTTACCTATGAGGAGCTTTATCAGGCTGCCGCGAGTATCGCGCAACAATTGATGCGCATCACCCAGGGGCGAAATGAACTGATCGCCGTAGGGCTGGAAAAGGGATGGGAGCAAGCAGTGGCCTGTCTGGGCATTCTGCTTGCTGGGGCTGCGTACGTCCCCATTGATCCTGATTTGCCGCAGCAGCGCCAATCCGCGCTATTTGTGCAGTCAGGTGTACGCCTGGTGATTGTGGGTGCACTGCCGATGGCGTCAGCGACAGTCAATGGCGAGCCGCAATTTCTGTCACTTTACGCGCTGCTTGAAGCATCTTCCGTGCAGGTACCGCTGATTGAGCCGAAGCAAGATGATCTGGCTTATGTCATTTTCACTTCCGGTTCTACCGGAACGCCCAAGGGTGTAGCCATTGACCACCAGGGGGCTTGCAATACCCTGGTCGATCTGAACAAGCGCTTTGGTGTTGATGAGCACGACAGAGTATTTGGTCTCTCATCCTTGAGTTTCGATCTCTCGGTGTTCGATATATTCGGTACGTTGGCGGCCGGTGCAACGTTGGTTATTCCCGGGAAGAAAGCTACACACAATCCAAGCGAATGGTGCCGGCTGATTGTCGAACACGGAGTAACCATCTGGAACTCGGTGCCTGCATTGATGGGACTATTGATCGATTACGTCCACGACCGAAAACTCGACATATTCGCGAAGCTGCGCCTGGTCATGCTCAGTGGCGATTGGATTCCTCTGCCTCTCGTCGCTCAAGTGCACAACGCATTGCCATGCGCCGAGTTGATCAGTCTGGGGGGCGCGACGGAAGTGTCTATCTGGTCGGTGTTTTACCCGGTGGAGACGGTCCCGGATGGCTGGTTGAGCGTGCCATATGGTGGCCCGCTGGAGAACCAGTGCT
This sequence comes from Pseudomonas sp. TH37, assembly GCF_016650735.1. NCBI lineage: Bacteria > Pseudomonadati > Pseudomonadota > Gammaproteobacteria > Pseudomonadales > Pseudomonadaceae > Pseudomonas > Pseudomonas sp. TH37. The sequence goes on along the minus strand of NZ_JAEKFD010000010.1, from coordinate 303,484 downwards.
GCTACATCCTTGATGAAAAAGGAAATGACTGCCCTGACTGGGTAACCGGCGAGCTCTACATCGGTGGACGTGGTGTGGCCAAGGCGTACTGGGGCGACGCCGTAAAAACAGCCAACAGCTTTATCCCTCACCCTAATACCGGAGAGCGGATTTACAAGACAGGCGATCTGGCCCGTTTCCGTCCTGAAGGGTTGATTGAGTTTATCGGCAGAAAAGATACCCAGGTCAAACTGCACGGTAACCGAATTGAGCTGGGGGAAATCGACGCTGCCGTTGCACCGTCGCTGGCCAGTCAGTGCATTACATGCCTGGAGAAGAGAGCAGGCAAAGTGGATGCTCTGGTCTCATATGTCGTCGCGCCGAAGGAGGCGAGTGGCATGGGGGGCGAAGGTGCAGCGAGTGAGCTGAAGGCGCGGATACGCAAGCATCTGTTCGCCACTTTGCCAAGCTACATGGTGCCCAAGGAAATCGTCCTTATTGATCAGCTACCGCTGACGGGCAACGGGAAAGTGGATCGGCAGATGCTGGCCCGCAAGTACGACAGCGTGCTGGCCAGCGCCACTGTGGTTTCTGATGACAACGCCCCGGCCAGCGTGAGTTCGACGGCCCGGGATATTGCACAGATGGTGGCAGGCATCCTCGCCCTTGACAGCGTTGAGCCTGAGGAAAACTTGCTCGAGAAGGGAATGACCTCCCTGGAATTCATTCGGGTTTTCAACCTGATTGAGGAGCGCTACCAGGTACGCCCGGACATTGCCGAGCTCTATCGTGAGCCCAGGGTTTCAACGCTGGTCAGAAGTATCGAGAAGCATCAAGGGGTCGTCAGTCAAACGGTAAGCAGCTCCGATGAGCTCCTGGTACTTCCCGAACAGCGAGCGGCGTTCAAGCGCTCACGCAAATATCTGCGGGAGCAAGGGATTACTGGTGAAAAAACCTCGTTCCAATATGGCACCGGCTTTACCGAGGCTACGCATATCCAACGCCTGATGCAGAGAAAGACGGCCAATGAGTTTGCCGATCGGCCGGTGGGGTTCGATGAGTTTATTTCCTTGCTCAACATGCTGTCTTTCGTTGAGCAGGGTGGAGCATTACGCGCACTTTATCCTTCCGCGGGTGGGCTCTATCCGGTGCAGGTTTACGTACAGATAGAAAGGGGGCGAGTCGCGGGCTTTGAAGAGGGCGCTTATTACTTCCACCCGATCAACAAGCAACTGGTCCGGTTGAGCCAAAGCACGCCGATCACGGCGCAAAATCACTATCCTGCGAATCAACTGATGGCGGCAGCCACCTCGTTCACGTTGTTCCTGGTGGCCGACTTGTCTGCGATCAGTCCCTTGTATGGCGATGCAGGCAGAGACATGAACTTGATTGAGGCGGGAGCAATGCTGCAGTTGTTGATGACGGACTGTCAGAACTACGGAATCAACTTGAGGCCCATCGGCGGCGTTGTTTTTGATGGTGCCAGGGACGCATTGCAATTGTCTTCGCGGCATCTGCTGCTGCATACCATTCTGGCGGGGGCCTCGCCGCAGGCCGCTCATCAACTGTCCGATCCCGAGAGCAGCGGGTACATACATCTGAGTATTTAAGGGCTGTACGGCAGCGCACGCCACGCATCCGAGTGAGGTTTCATACCGATGCGTGGTTCTGCGTGCCCCCTCAATTAAAGCTGGTATGTCCAAGAGCGTATTTGTTCGCGTGGATATCTCCAGGATGACTTCGCGCCTATCAGGCTGATCAGGAAGGATCGACGAATGGAAAACTTGCTTGAAAGCCTCTTTCACCTAGGTGTTGAGCTTCGCTCGCAATCGGAAGAGCTCAATATTCGCTGTGAACAAGAAGGTGTTCTCAATCAATGGCTTCCGAAAATACGGCAGTATAAGAAGAGCATTATCAATTTCATCCCGGATGGGCATTGGGTAGGCCTGGACTTCTGGGAAGAAAGAAAAAAGAGCGGGATTGCAACGGTCTCACCCGTGACGTTTGCTCAAAGGCGCCTATGGTTGATGCATGAAATGATGGGCGCCGATAGTGCGCCCTATAACGAGACCTCGATATTCTTGTGTCGGGAATCGCTGGATATCCCACGATTCAACCAGGCACTCAATGACGTCATAACAAGGCACAGTGCTTTACGTACCCGATTCGAGCAGGACGTTACCGAGCTCAACGCAGTAGTCGGAACAGGTGAGCAATATACGGTCGAGTTGGTCGACCTGCGTTTTGTACCTGGGCGTAAACGTCCATCCCTGAGAGGCCTGGTGCAGGAGCTGGCCAAGCGTCCTTTTGATTTGAATGTTGCTCCGTTGTTTCGGGTGAAGTTGTTTCGCCTGAAAGATAGTGCCTATCTCCTGTGTTTTGTGTTTCACCACATCATCACTGATCGGTGGTCGGGCAATCTCATCGCCAGCGACCTGGTCACGGCTTATTTGCATCGCTGTCGGGGCGAGAAAGACTCCCCTTTGCCTTCTCTTCCCTTCAGCTTTATCGATTATGCGTACGAGGACGCCCAGGGCGGCGATCAAGCGCATCTGAAAGTGTGCACGGACTATTGGTCCGCAACACTTGCAGACTCGCCCGCTACATTGAGTTTGCCTTTGGATCGGGCACGGCCGCCGGTGCAAACCTATCAGGGCGCACGCCATCGCTTTGCTCTGAAACCTGAGACGGTTGATCGACTGGCCACACTGGGGGCACAGCATGGATGCTCAAGGTACATGTCGCTGCTGGCCATATTCGCGCTGTTTCTGTCCAAATATGCTTCGCAGAATGACGTGGTTATTGGTACCCCGGTTTCAGGTCGATCGAAGAAAGAATATGAGTCACTGGTAGGGCTGATGGTCAATACCGTCGCTTTACGTATAGAGCAGCATGACAACGACAGCTTCTATCAGTACCTCGAAAAGGTGCGTGAGGTCTGCCTGGGGGCCTTCGCTCATCAGGACTTGCCGTTTGACGCCGTGGTCGATGCGGTACAACCGGCGCGATCCAAGAGTTATTCTCCGTTGTACCAAGTGATGTTCACCCATCAAGTGAACAATCGCTCGTCAGGTACGGAATCCGGATTCTTTGAAATGCTGGATTTCGATGCGCAACTGGCAAAGTTCGACTTGACGCTATCCATTGACGAAATGCCGGGCGCGGCCGTCTGCTTTTTCGAATACAACACGGATTTATTCGACGCAAGTACGATCGCCCGCTTTGCTGAGCACTTCAATAATCTTCTGCTGGACGCGACACAGCACCCGGAGAACCGTTGTTCGTCGCTGCGTTTAGAAGACCTCAATGCATCGCTTGGTCAGTTGGCCGACTGGAACATGACTGGTCGCGCCTATCCACAGGGAACCCTGGTCCATCAGCTTTTTGAACAGCAGGTGGAACGAACGCCTGATCAGGTCGCGGTAGCCAGCAAAGGTCAGCAATACACATACGCCGAGTTGAACGCGCGTGCCAATCAGTTGGCGCGCTACCTGCGGGCTCAAAGTGTCGGGCCCGACAGCCTGGTGGCGGTTTTCGTAGACCGTAGTGTTGACATGATGGTTGCGATTCTGGGGATATTGAAAGCCGGTGCCGCTTATTGCCCCGTGGATCCTGGCTACCCACTCGAGCGTATCGAATACATGCTGGAAGATGCAGCCCCCAAGGTTGTATTGACTCAGGAAAAACATCGAGCAGACTTGCCCACCTGTTTGCCACCCGTGCTGGCGCTCGATACGCAATGGGCGTTTGTCGACCCATATGCCCGCGATAATCTGGCCGATGTCTCTTCGCTCACTACTCCCGAACATCTGGCCTATGTCATCTACACCTCCGGCTCGACGGGAAAGCCGAAAGGGGCGGGAGTTCACCATCAAGGTGTCGTGAACCTGTTGAGTTGGTATGCCAACGACTTCGCCTTGGACAATAACGATCGATTTCTGATCGTGACTTCGTTCAGTTTCGACCTGACCCAAAAGAACCTGTTCGCAAGCCTTCTCTGTGGAGGGAGGCTGTATTTGAGCGAAGAGCCCTTCGATCCGGACGTTATCCTTGAGGAAGTGGAGTCCCTGAAAGTCACGACATTGAACCTGACACCCAGTGCCTTCTACGCTCTTGCGGAAGCGGATTCGCCAGCGGGCCAACTGTCGAGCCTGCGCCGGGTATTCCTAGGAGGGGAGCCGATCAATATGTCGCGCTTGTTGTTCTTGCGCGAGCGGTATCCCGAACTGGAACTTATCAACTCTTACGGGCCAACAGAGTGTTCCGATGTTGTTGCGTTTTATCGCTTGAACTCGGACTGGAGTCGTTATTGCAACACGTTGCTGCCCATTGGTCAGCCGATTGCGAACACTCAACTCTATATCCTTAACTCACAGGGGCAATCGGTGCCTATTGGCGTCAGTGGCGAGATTTTCGTGGGCGGTGTCGGTGTCGCGCGCGGCTACTTGAATCGGCCAGAACTGAATGAAGAGCGGTTCGTACCTGATCCTTTTCTCGGGCTGGCGGGTTCACGCCTATACAAAACAGGGGATCAGGGATTCCGCCGGGCTGACGGCACCCTAATTTACCTGGGCCGCGACGATCATCAGGTGAAAATCAGAGGGTTTCGCATTGAACTGGGTGAAATCGAAGCGCAACTGGACAGTTTTCCTCATGTGAAAACGTCTGTGGTGATCGCCCGTGAAGATCATCAGGGTGATAAACGGCTGGTCGCCTACATCACCGCCAAGGAAGGTGAAACCGTTGAAATAGAGCCGTTGCGCACTTCAATAAAATCGACCCTTCCTGACTATATGCGGCCCTCGGCCTATGTTCTGCTGGAGGATATGCCGCTGACACCCAGCGGAAAACTCGACCGTCTGGCTCTTCCCGTTCCAGAGTTCTCGCATTTGCAGGTGACCGCCTATGCGCCTCCAGTGGGGACCCTGGAAATTGCACTGGCCGAAGTTTGGCAAGATATCCTGGGTATTGAAAAAATAGGTCGTCACGACGACTTTTTCGAACTGGGTGGTCACTCGCTGCTGGCGATGCAGATGAACGGAAGGATTCGTCAGAAACTCAAGCATGAAGCCCGACTGAAGGATGTGTTTGAGTACGCGACGATTGAGCGTTTGGCGACTCGCCTTCGTGCGGTCACTCAGTCTTCCGAGCAGTCGATGGTTGCCATTTGCCGAGAGGATCCATTACCGCTTTCGTTCAGCCAGCAAAGAATGTGGGTCCTGAATCAATTTGATGGGTTAGGCAGTACTTATTCGATACCGGCTGCCGTGCTGATGAAAGGTCCGGTGCGATCGGAGGTTTTTTCGGCGGTGTTCGATACGCTTGTCGAGCGGCACGAAACCTTGCGCAGCGTCTTTCCATGTGTGGATGACACGCCTGTACAAGTGATCAAACAGGTGGTCAAAGGCTCGCTCAAGCACATCGACCTCAGTTCTGTGCCCGTTGTGGCGCGGGAAAGAGAGAGGCAACGCCTTCTCTCCAGTGAGGCGGCGGCGCCTTTTGATCTCGAGCGTGGCCCGCTCATCCGTGCCAGTCTGGTGCGTCTGGACGTGGACGAGCATTTGCTGTTGGTTACGATGCACCACATCGTTTCCGATGGCTGGTCGATGGGCGTACTTATCAACGAAGTGGCTTCGCTCTACCAGGCCTATGTCCAAGGCAAGCCATCCCCGTTACCCGAACTGCCGGTGCAGTACGTTGACTTCGCCCATTGGCAACGGCAGTGGCTGGCGGGTGGGGTGCTGGCTGACCAGCTTGCCTACTGGACCCAGCGCCTGGCCGGTGCACCAGTACTGTTGACGTTGCCCACGGACCGCCCGCGGCCGGCGATGCAGAGTTACCGCGGCGACAGCCTGACATTCAGCGTACCGGCCGCGGTCAGCGGTGGATTGGCCGCACTGGGTAAAAAGGCCCATGGCACCTTGTTCATGGTGTTGACGGCAGCGTTCAACCTGCTGTTGTCACGCTACTCTGGCCAGAGCGACATCTGCCTGGGCACGGCGGTGGCCAACCGTACGCGGATCGAAACCGAGGCGCTGATCGGCTTCTTCACCAACACACTGGTCTTGCGGACGCAGGTCGATGAAGCGGTGACGTTCGAGTCGCTGCTCGATGAAGTGCGCCAGACCACGCTGGATGCCTACGCCCATCAGGACGTGCCGTTCGAGCAACTGGTGGAGACACTCAAGCCGGTGCGCCACACCAGTCATTCGCCGTTGTTCCAGGTGATGCTGGTTTTGCAGAACGCGCCGCTGGGCAGCCTTCAATTGCCCGGCCTGATCCTCGAACCGATGGAGATGCAGAGCACGACCGCGAAATTCGATTTGCTGCTGGTGATGGAGGAGCGGGCCGGGGAGTTGCATGCCAGCCTTGAATACAACACCGATCTGTTCGACCGCAGCACGGTGCAACGGATGGCGCAGCACTTCACGCGTCTGCTGGAATCGGTGGTGGAGGCGCCCAACTGTCCTCTGCATGAACTGACGATGATTGACGAGGCGGAGTTGGCGCGGGTCACGCTCGACTGGAACGACACCCAGGTTGATTACCCGGCGATGGCAACCTTGCAGCAGATGGTCGAAATGCAGGTGGCACGCACGCCGCAAGCCCCGGCCCTGGTATTTGAAGGGCAGGTGCTGACCTATGCGCAGCTCAATGGTCGGGCGAACCGGCTGGCCGGTTATTTGCGTGAACGAGGAGTGGGGCCTGATGTCCGGGTGGGCGTGTGCCTTGAGCGCTCACTGGAAATGGTGATTACCCTGCTGGGGATCGTGAAGGCCGGTGGCGCGTACTTGCCGCTGGACCCTGGCTTTCCGACGCAACGCCTGGCGTACATGTTGGAAGATGCAGCGCCGGCCCTGGTGCTGACCCAGGCCGCGAGCGCCGCCTGCTTGCCTGAACACTACCCTCATACCTGGATCATCGAGGAGTCCGAGCTGGCAGGCTACAGTCTGGACAACCCGGTCACCGATACCGGTGCCCAGCACCTGGCCTATGTGATTTACACCTCCGGTTCCACAGGTCGGCCAAAAGGTGTGGCGGTGGAGCATGCCGGGATCGTCAACCGGTTGCAGTGGATGCAGGAGGCTTACCGGCTGGAAGCGACGGATCGGGTGTTGCAGAAAACGCCGTTCAGCTTTGATGTCTCGGTCTGGGAGTTCTTCTGGCCGTTGGCCTACGGTGCGACGCTGGTCGTCGCCAAGCCAGGTGGGCACCAGGATGTGGACTACCTGGCGCGGCTGATCGCACATGAAGCGATCACCACGTTGCACTTTGTTCCGCCGATGCTGGAGGTCTTTCTCACTACCGCGGACATGGCCGACTGCCGCTCGCTGAAGCAAGTGATGTGCAGCGGGCAAGCGTTGCCATTGGAGCTGCAGCAGCGGTTTTTTGAAGGTCTTCCCGACGCCGCCCTGCACAATTTGTATGGCCCGACCGAAGCGTCGGTGGACGTTACTTTCTGGGCGTGCGACCCCGAGTACACGCAGGGCTGCGTGCCGATCGGGCGACCGATCGCCAACACCCGGATCTACCTGCTGGATCAACAGATGAACCCGGTTCCCGCAGGCGTGGCGGGCGAACTGTACATTGGCGGGATCGGATTGGCGCGGGGCTATCTGGGGCGCGCCGACCTGACCGCCGCAGCCTTCGTGCCCGATCCTTTTGGCCCGGCGGGCGCGCGCTTGTACAAGACGGGCGACTTGGCTCGTTACCGTTCAGCGGGCGAGATCGAGTACCTGGGGCGTCTCGACCACCAGGTGAAGATCCATGGGCTGCGTATCGAACTGGGGGAAATCGAGTCACGACTGGCGCGTTACCCAGGTATCCGCGAGGCGGTGGTGTTGGCGCAGGAAGATCGGCCGGGAGAAGGCCGGCTGGTGGCGTATTACACCCTGGTGAGCGGCGACGAAGCGATCGCGTTGGGCGACCTGCGCGAACACCTGGGCAGTGCACTGCCCAGCTACATGGTGCCGCACAGCTACCTGCTGCTGGCTGCGTTGCCGCTGAGCGCCAACGGCAAGCTTGATCGACGTGCGTTGCCGATGGTTGCGAGTGGGGAAGAGGCACACCGGGCTTACGAGGCGCCGGTTGGCGAGGTGGAAGAGCAACTGGCGGCGCTGTGGGAAGAGATGCTGCACGTGGCGCCAGTAGGGCGTCATGACAACTTCTTTGATCTTGGCGGCCACTCGTTACTGGCGACCCAGTTGGTTTCCAGGATTCGGCGATCGCTCGCTGTTGAGCTGCCATTACGCAACCTGTTTGAAATGCCGACAATCAAGAGCCTGGCCACGTGCATTATCCAGGAACAGCAGAGCAGTACTGGAGCCTTGCCAACGGTCACGTCGATAACGCGCAAGGAGCCACTGCAATTATCCTTTGCACAGCAGCGTTTGTGGTTCATTGATCAGTTGTCGGCGGGTGATTCAACCTACAACATGACGGTGGCTCTTCAGTTATCCGGAGAGTTGGATCTCACTATCCTGGCCAGCATTTTCAACGAAATCATTCGTCGTCATGAAGTACTGCGCACCACCTTCACTACCTCTGACGGGCAGCCAAGCCTGCGTATTGCTGCAAGTCAGACGCTAGAGCTGATAATTACCGACCTGGCAGTCGACCCTCACGTTGATAAAAACCATTCGATTCAGCAAGAGCTACAGAGGGAAACACAGACTGGGTTTGATCTGAGTAGCGGGCCACTCATGCGGGTGCGTTTGCTTCGCCTTGGCACAAACCAGTTTGTTGCCGTGATAACGATGCACCACATCGTTTCCGATGGCTGGTCGATGGGCGTACTTATCAACGAAGTGGCTTCGCTCTACCAGGCCTATGTCCAAGGCAAGCCATCCCCGTTACCCGAACTGCCGGTGCAGTACGTTGACTTCGCCCATTGGCAACGGCAGTGGCTGGCGGGTGGGGTGCTGGCTGACCAGCTTGCCTACTGGACCCAGCGCCTGGCCGGTGCACCAGTACTGTTGACGTTGCCCACGGACCGCCCGCGGCCGGCGATGCAGAGTTACCGCGGCGACAGCCTGACATTCAGCGTACCGGCCGCGGTCAGCGGTGGATTGGCCGCACTGGGTAAAAAGGCCCATGGCACCTTGTTCATGGTGTTGACGGCAGCGTTCAACCTGCTGTTGTCACGCTACTCTGGCCAGAGCGACATCTGCCTGGGCACGGCGGTGGCCAACCGTACGCGGATCGAAACCGAGGCGCTGATCGGCTTCTTCACCAACACACTGGTCTTGCGGACGCAGGTCGATGAAGCGGTGACGTTCGAGTCGCTGCTCGATGAAGTGCGCCAGACCACGCTGGATGCCTACGCCCATCAGGACGTGCCGTTCGAGCAACTGGTGGAGACACTCAAGCCGGTGCGCCACACCAGTCATTCGCCGTTGTTCCAGGTGATGCTGGTTTTGCAGAACGCGCCGCTGGGCAGCCTTCAATTGCCCGGCCTGATCCTCGAACCGATGGAGATGCAGAGCACGACCGCGAAATTCGATTTGCTGCTGGTGATGGAGGAGCGGGCCGGGGAGTTGCATGCCAGCCTTGAATACAACACCGATCTGTTCGACCGCAGCACGGTGCAACGGATGGCGCAGCACTTCACGCGTCTGCTGGAATCGGTGGTGGAGGCGCCCAACTGTCCTCTGCATGAACTGACGATGATTGACGAGGCGGAGTTGGCGCGGGTCACGCTCGACTGGAACGACACCCAGGTTGATTACCCGGCGATGGCAACCTTGCAGCAGATGGTCGAAATGCAGGTGGCACGCACGCCGCAAGCCCCGGCCCTGGTATTTGAAGGGCAGGTGCTGACCTATGCGCAGCTCAATGGTCGGGCGAACCGGCTGGCCGGTTATTTGCGTGAACGAGGAGTGGGGCCTGATGTCCGGGTGGGCGTGTGCCTTGAGCGCTCACTGGAAATGGTGATTACCCTGCTGGGGATCGTGAAGGCCGGTGGCGCGTACTTGCCGCTGGACCCTGGCTTTCCGACGCAACGCCTGGCGTACATGTTGGAAGATGCAGCGCCGGCCCTGGTGCTGACCCAGGCCGCGAGCGCCGCCTGCTTGCCTGAACACTACCCTCATACCTGGATCATCGAGGAGTCCGAGCTGGCAGGCTACAGTCTGGACAACCCGGTCACCGATACCGGTGCCCAGCACCTGGCCTATGTGATTTACACCTCCGGTTCCACAGGTCGGCCAAAAGGTGTGGCGGTGGAGCATGCCGGGATCGTCAACCGGTTGCAGTGGATGCAGGAGGCTTACCGGCTGGAAGCGACGGATCGGGTGTTGCAGAAAACGCCGTTCAGCTTTGATGTCTCGGTCTGGGAGTTCTTCTGGCCGTTGGCCTACGGTGCGACGCTGGTCGTCGCCAAGCCAGGTGGGCACCAGGATGTGGACTACCTGGCGCGGCTGATCGCACATGAAGCGATCACCACGTTGCACTTTGTTCCGCCGATGCTGGAGGTCTTTCTCACTACCGCGGACATGGCCGACTGCCGCTCGCTGAAGCAAGTGATGTGCAGCGGGCAAGCGTTGCCATTGGAGCTGCAGCAGCGGTTTTTTGAAGGTCTTCCCGACGCCGCCCTGCACAATTTGTATGGCCCGACCGAAGCGTCGGTGGACGTTACTTTCTGGGCGTGCGACCCCGAGTACACGCAGGGCTGCGTGCCGATCGGGCGACCGATCGCCAACACCCGGATCTACCTGCTGGATCAACAGATGAACCCGGTTCCCGCAGGCGTGGCGGGCGAACTGTACATTGGCGGGATCGGATTGGCGCGGGGCTATCTGGGGCGCGCCGACCTGACCGCCGCAGCCTTCGTGCCCGATCCTTTTGGCCCGGCGGGCGCGCGCTTGTACAAGACGGGCGACTTGGCTCGTTACCGTTCAGCGGGCGAGATCGAGTACCTGGGGCGTCTCGACCACCAGGTGAAGATCCATGGGCTGCGTATCGAACTGGGGGAAATCGAGTCACGACTGGCGCGTTACCCAGGTATCCGCGAGGCGGTGGTGTTGGCGCAGGAAGATCGGCCGGGAGAAGGCCGGCTGGTGGCGTATTACACCCTGGTGAGCGGCGACGAAGCGATCGCGTTGGGCGACCTGCGCGAACACCTGGGCAGTGCACTGCCCAGCTACATGGTGCCGCACAGCTACCTGCTGCTGGCTGCGTTGCCGCTGAGCGCCAACGGCAAGCTTGATCGACGTGCGTTGCCGATGGTTGCGAGTGGGGAAGAGGCACACCGGGCTTACGAGGCGCCGGTTGGCGAGGTGGAAGAGCAACTGGCGGCGCTGTGGGAAGAGATGCTGCACGTGGCGCCAGTAGGGCGTCATGACAACTTCTTTGATCTTGGCGGCCACTCGTTATTGGTTGTCCAAATGATTTCCCGGATCAGGAAAACGTTTGAGGTGGAGCTACCGATCGCCGAAGTTTTCAAGTTGCCGGTTCTATCCGCGCTGTCCGATGTCATCTATCAGTCGTATCTCCAACAATTCGACGCGTCTGAGCTGGAGCGTATCGCTGCCGAGTTTGATGGGTTGAGCGAAGCGGAGCTTCAACTGATGCTAGTCGAGAGCGATTACGATTTTGAAAGCCTCCAAGGCCAGACACTACTAGGAGAGAGTCAGTGAGTGATTTGCAAGGTATGGAAACCCGGCCATCGAACTTGGAATTGATCAAGCGTGAGCTGTTGATGAGACGGCTCAAGCAGCAACCAGCGCTTCGCGTACAGAAAGGCACCATGGCCCCGATACCGCGTGCGGACAGAACCCGGGGATGCGAGTTGTCGTGGGCCCAGGAGCGAATCTGGTTTCTGAGCCAGCTGGAAGGTGTGGGCGAGGCCTATCACATGACCTGCTTGTTAAGGCTCAGAGGAGTGCTCGATCATGGTGTTTTGCAAGCGGGACTCAACACACTGGTGGAGCGGCATGAGTCGCTGCGGACCACGTTTATCAGCGAGGAGGGGCGTCCTTTGCAGGTCACGCACCCTTCACAGAGTCTGCTGATCGATTATGTCGATTTGAGCGACCAAGGGCCGGACGTGGCTGATGCCCAGGCCCGCCAGCTCGCACAGCAACTGTCCCGGCGGGCTTACTGTTTCGAGCAGGGGCCTTTGATTCGTTGCCAGCTTGTCTGCCTGACCGATGAACAGCACCTGCTCACGATCGCGATGCATCACATCATTTCGGACGGTTGGTCCCTCAATATTCTCATGAATGAGTTGGCGGCACTGTACAGCGCTTATTTGCAAGGCGCCGACAATTCCCTGAAGTCATTGGCGATACAGTACGGTGACTATGCGGTCTGGCAGAGAAGTGCCCTTTCAAGCGAGCTGTTGAACATTCAGTTGGATTACTGGAAGTCTCGCCTGGAGGGTGCGCCGGCGACCCTGGAACTGCCTGCGGACTTCCCTCGTCCAGCGATCCAATCGTTCACCGGTAATACGCACACAGTTGTCCTGGCTTCATCTGATCTTGAGAGGGCGAGGCAGTTAGGCAAAGACAAGGGATGGACTACGTTCATGATCATGTTGGCCACGCTTCAGCTTCTGCTGGCGCGCTGGTCGGGCCAGAACGATATTGTCGTGGGAACCGTGACTGCGGGGAGAAACCGATCTGAAACTGAGTCATTAGTCGGTTGCTTCATGAACTTTTTGCCCTTAAGGGGCCACGTGGATTATGAGCTCAGTGTGGAAGCGTTCTTGAGACAGACGCACGAACACGTGGTGACGGCTTTTACCTATCAGGAATGTCCATTTGAAAAAATCGTGGAGGCTATCAACCCGGTCAGGAATGTGGCTTACAACCCACTGTTCAACGTGGGTTTTCTTCTCCAGAACTATCGCGACGCCGTCAGTTTTTCCCAGGGCAGCAACAATAAGGGCGGAGCTGGCGAACCCTCCCTGGTCGCCGAAATCGTCGATCTGCCTGTGGTGTCTTCACTCTTGGATTTACGTTTTGTGGCGACGGAAGAGGGCGACGGCATAAAGCTGAGCTGTGAGTACAACACGCAGTTGTTTGAAGAAAAGAGCATCAAGGACCTTCTGGGTGCCTATCAGCTGTTCTTCTCTCGATTGGTCTCGTCTTCAACGGTACCGCTCGCCAGTTTCAAGCTTGGTGCACCGCTGGTCGAGCAGGTCAAAGCGTCGAGAAAAAGAGAGAAGAAACTGCATGTCAACATCTCGTCTAGCTTCACTGCAGACTACATTTTCCCCGCTATCAAGTTCTGGAGCGACGCTCTGGGTTCGACGGCTGTCGTTAACTTTTCACCCTATAACCAAGTCATTCAGACACTGCTCAATCCTGCCGGGATATTTTCCAACGGTCTCGGTGACTTGAATGTCTGCTTGCTTCGGTTAGAAGATTGGCTGAATTCGGCGGACTTGAAATCCGCGACGGGGCCGTCCGTGGAAAGAATGACCGAGCAGTTGCAAAGCCATCTGCTGGAGTTTGTTCATGCGGTAAAAACATACGGTTGCCATAGCACGCGCCAGCTAGTGCTTCTGTGCTGTCCGTGTTCGGATGCAGTTAGGCAGGCCCCGCAACTGTATGAAGCCTTGGCGTCGGCTGAGCGGCATCTAAGTGAGCAGGTCTCATCGATGAGCAACGTGCATTGTGTTCTCTCGCCTGCTTTGATTGCCCGCTATCCGGCGCTCGAATGGAATGACAGCTATGCCGAGGAGTTGGCGCATGTTCCATACACCAGTGAGGCGTTTGTCGTACTGGGTGAATCTATTCTGCGGCATTATCACGCGCTCAGTTATCCGCCGTATAAGGTGATCGTTCTAGATTGTGATAACACCCTGTGGAGCGGTGTGTGTGGCGAGGTGGGGGCCGAAGGCGTATTGCTTGACGAGCCAAGTGAAACGCTGCAGCGCTTCATGCGTGATCAGTTGGAACAAGGCATGCTGCTATGCCTGTGCAGCAAGAATGTCGAGGAGGATGTGTGGGAGGTTTTCTCCAAACGCAAGGATTTTCCTTTGCAACGCGAACACTTTGTCGGCGCTCGAATAAATTGGCAGCCCAAGAGTGAAAATATCCTGAGCCTGGCGAGAGAACTGAACCTGGGAGTCGATAGCTTTATTTTTATAGATGACAACCCAGTAGAGTGCGCTGAGGTTCTGGCCAGCCTTCCCGACGTATTGACATTTAATCTGCCTGCCGATCGCACGCAGACGGCAACCTTTCTGCAGGGCGCATGGGCTTTTGACAAAGTCCGTGTGACAGATGATGCCAAAGGTAGAGCGGCTCAATACGTGCTTAACAAAGAGCGGGATGCTTTGAGAAAAACGGCCTCGAACTTTCAGGAGTTTTTGGCGGGGCTTGAGATAAAAGTCAATCTCGGCGAGATGCGGGAAGAACAGCGACTACGTATTGCCGAACTGACGCAGCGTACAAACCAATTCAACCTTTCTACTCGGCGGCGTAGCGTGGCCGAGATTGAAAATTTACAGAACGAAAAGGAGCTGACTTTTCTTACCGCTCAAGTTGAGGACCGTTTTGGCGACTATGGCTTGACCGGTGGCGTTTTCTATCGGGCGTGTGCCCCAGTACTTGAATTAGATACTTTTCTCTTGAGCTGTCGAGTGTTGGGCAAGGGTGTCGAATATATTATTTTGAATAAATTGGCCACCCTCGCGCTTGAACAGGCTTGTCGATATATCATCGCGCCGTATCTACCCTCCGCAAAGAACGAACCTGTTCATAACTTCCTGATATCGTTGGGGGCGATAAGCTGCACGGGGCGTGATCGTGTTACACACTATTTTGTTATTGAAGCACGTGAGGCGCTGACGGCACGTTATGAAACCGGCTTGAGTCAGGAGGGGGGTGGTGACTTACCCTCGCTGGTCGTTGCTGGCCACACCAGTCATCAGGATGCCAGGACGCGCGTGGAAAATTTGCGCAGAATTTCAGAGGCGTTCAGCGTGGCCGGAAGCGTCCTGAGTCACATCGAGAAAAACGAAGTCGCCCAAACCTCGTGCTCTCGTCAGGCGTTCGTTTGCGCATGCACGCCCATAGAAGTCGAAATGGAAAAAATATGGTGTCGCGTGCTGGGTATCGACCGAGTGAGTCGAGAGGATAATTTTTTTGAGATTGGCGGTCATTCCCTGCTGGTTATCAGGCTTTATCAATCGGTCCGTGACAAGTTCGGTGTAACCCTTCCCATGTCTACCATCTTTACGTCTCCCTCATTGAGAGCGTTTTCCAACTTGTTAGAGGCTCCTTCAATCAAACATTCATTGCTGACGCCTCTTGGCGGCATCGGCGAGCAGCGCATATTTTTCATTCATCCCGCAGGCGGTACGGTGTTTGGCTACAGGCCTTTGGCGCAGAGGCTGCCGCAGTCGATGAGTGCTTTCGCAATACAGTCTCCAGAGGTGGCGGGATACGACTTGGCCGATTACACCCTTGAAAGCCTGTGTGAGTGCTATGTGGAGGTGATCAATGAGTTTTACCCCGTGGGTAAGCTTCGGTTAGCGGGTTGGTCACTGGGTGGAAAAATTGCCTTTCGTATGGCGATGCTGTTCGAGTCGAGGGGGCGGGAAGTGGAGTGGCTGGGCCTTTTTGACTCAGGCTTTGACACCGACTTTCATGACAGCCATGAAGCCTTCCTGGCCTCCGTTTTTCTGCACTTAAATGCGGACGATCTGATGCTCGATCCCGATTTGCGTGCTGTGTTGACGCGGGTCCAGGCGTTCGCGCGGACGATAGAGGGGGATTTTGAGCACGTTATTCGTGAAAATCCTGAATGGCTACTTGAGCATGGCGTGGCCGATCATCATTTGGAGTTCTTGCATCAGCAGTATCTTATCCAGCGTGCGCATGCCGCCTTGGACTCGCAATTCGAGCCTCATGCCATCAATGCTCCGTTGCATGTGGTATGGGCGGCGGATTCGTTGCACTCGAAAGAGTCGACACCAATGGACTGGCTGTTGTGGACAAAAGACAAGTCGGGCAGCACGCAAATGACTCTTCACGGTAGACACTCCAACGTAATCACTCTGCCAGAGAATATTGATTTGATAATAAAGTCTTGGACTTGATTGAATGGTAAGGAGCCGATAAACCTATCTACCCACGCCCTTTAAGCGGCGACATGATGTCCACCATCAAAAGATGGTGGGCACTATCTTGGCTAGCTTTTGCGTGGGTCAGGAGTGGATATTGAGCGTACGGTTTTGGGTAGAATCCAATAGCGTATCTTGGAATCACTCCTTCTTGGCCCTTGATACATCCCAAAAACAAGTCCAGAATTGAGTCTTTTCCTGCTCCGGCAAGAAAAGAAACCCCTTAGATTTCAATGGGTCGGACGCGCGAGTCTCGTTTCCCGCTCCAATTATTTTTCTATAGGCTTCCACTGAAGTATGTAGAAACCCAAAAAAGAGGCTTAGGCCTCTTTTTTCGTTCCAGTAAGTTCTTCTTTAAACCACCAGCAGCCACGATTTGTTAGTACATTTGTTAGTACATTAATCCGGCGCTTGGTAGATCACTTTTTCGTGGGACTCGCCTCTCTGGAAACCGTACAAATTTCCTCTGTTTAAACGAGACGGAGATTGTACGATGGCTCTCACCGATACCGCGGTCCGACACGCCAAACCTCGTGCCAAGGACTACACCCTCCCTGACTACAACGGCCTCGCTCTTTTCGTGAATACGAAAGGCGCCAAGTACTGGCACTTCCGCTTTTCCTGGGCGGAAAAGCAACCCCGTATTTCTCTCGGCACCTATCCTGAAATTAGCCTACGAGATGCTCGTGCACTGCGTGATGTTGCGAGGGTACTGATCGCTAGAGGCATCGATCCGCGTGTCCACCGGCAGCTGGAGGGGAATGCTAGGCGCCTGGCCACGGAAAACGCCGAGGAAGCGGTTGTTCAGCATTGAATGTGGCACGCAACGTTGAGCATCGTGCTTCTGATCGTGGGTCTCGATAATCCGGTCGGGCCCAGAACCCTCCGCTTCAATTGGCCACCGAGTCGGCTGGCAGCGAGGGCGCTCAGGTTGCGATGTAGAGGCGGGCGCCTTACCTTCGCTGTTCATGGGCAGTTAAGCCGTTGGGCCAGGCCGGTGATCAGTCGTTGGGCAGGTGCAGTTGCACGTCCATGGCGTCATGCAGGAGTCTGACGACCTCGATCACATCGTCGTTTGCCACACGATAAAACACGATATGGCGTGGGCTTTTGACCGCCCCATGGGGGCGTTTGGTCTGCTGGCGTGAATAGATGAGGTGATAGCTGCGAAGGCCCGGTGCCAGCTCATCGCGTTCGTGGCTGCCAATGCGATAAGGCGTGTCGGCAATCGCTTGCAGCGCCGCGAGGATCAGCGCCTGATACCGCTGGCGTGCTTGATCGCCGAACCGCGTCTGGGAGAGCCTGAGGATGTCGACAATGTCGGCGCGCGCCGCGTTGGAAATCCGATACTGCGGCATGCTCAGTGTTTCGCGCGCGCGGGGAGGGTTGCCTCCAGGCTCAAGCCCTCGAGGTAGTGCTCCAGATCTCCTTCGTTCAACTGAGTAAAGCGCCCGTGCTCAAGGTCCATGATGCCGATCGAGGTCGCCTGACGCAGGGCCTCAATTTTGGCGGTGTCTTCGGCGACGCGCTGTTCCAATAGACGCAAACCTTCTCGCATCACTTCGCTGGCATTTTGATAACGGCCGGACTGAACCAGGTCCTGGATAACCTGTTCCTGGTGTGGGGTGAGCACAACGTTTCGCGTCGCCATAATTAGCTCCAGCTCTGGGCAAACAGGTTCTTTCGATCATTGGCATATTATGCCATTACGCTTGCAAAAGCATAATTTGGGGTTTGAATCTGACGAGCTGGAGTCTAAGGTTGATCAGCACTGCAAGATAGCGCGTGCTGATTCGGGAAGCGGGAGCCGCGCGACAGAGAGTTTTTGAAGGAAGGAGGTCGGAACCACCTTGATTAGGGTGGCCGTTGGGTCCTCAGCTTGGGCAAGCCCTGTTTGATGTGTCCGGCGTTCTCACCGATCGTGTGAAGCGCTCCGCGGACATTGTCGCCAGTGTCCGTCGCACCCTGGCGCTCAACCCTCAAGGTCAACTCCATCACGGCCGCCTCTAAGGCGAGCTGATTTTGGTACAGACGCTCAAGGACATCAGGTAATGAATATTCAGTGGGCATTGTTCCGACTCAGACTCCATGCGCTCCCCCTCAATCCAACCTGTCGCATACGTGGTCAGCTTCGATAATGGTTTCGCCCAAGGAATGAAAATACGCACGCCAGAACTCGACCGCTTCTTGCGCTGTTTCCCGGTCTTTCACGCATTCGATCTCCAAAACATCCGTGCCTTGCAGTGGTGTGGTTTCTCGCCAGACGCGTAATGCCGGGTCGGGTGTTTCCTGTATGCGCTGTAGCAAACTGCTTTCGCGATCCTTGATTTCGTCGAGCACGTAGTCGACGAACAGGCAGTAATTTTTTGGCGTACAGACGCCAAAAATATGAAAACGATCCGTGTTGGGAGTGCTCATGAATGTCATCCTTTTCCATGATGGCAGTGTGCTGTACGCCGACTGGCGCGTAGATCGTTAGCCTAATACCGATCTGGAAAATTGCCATTGTGAATGTTTTTTTGAGGGGGGAGTCAGCTTTTAATCTACGAAACTGGTGGGGCGGAGCCTGTCTGGTCGGTCAGTATCCGTGATTTGTAAAGTATTCGAATCTGGATTTGACAGGTCATCTCTTCCTACTAGGCTGGTGTCGGTATTCTGTAGGAATAGTTCTAGACCTGCAGGCGCCAGCGAGAAAATACGATCTCAAGCGGTGAATCTACAATGCGCAAGGTATGCGTCGTTGTCGCTGGCAAGCCTCAGGCGCTCACTGGTAAAGGGAATTACTGTGTTCAGGAACACGGATGTGTTGGTCTTGCTCCTCGCTGATTCTACATTGAACAGCCCAAATTCTTGCCCCCGCGGCAAGGCCGAGGGCTGCTTTCCGCTTTTTTCTCTCACGGGCTGGCGCCTGTGGGTTTGTCACAAGCGTCCCTTCGAGGACGGTTAGCTTGCGCAGCAACGCGCCCCTCAATCATTAGCTGCACAAAAAATCCGAACAATCCCCGGTAATCGACTGAAGGCTCGCACGGCAAGACGCTTACATGAGCGTGCCGCGCTGACGGGATGACACGGATCAAAGTTGCCGATGACGTCGGCCCAACCTGACAGGGAAGTCGCGCAGTGTCAGACAACAACTCTACGAATGACAGTCCACAAAGCACTCCGCCCGCAGCGCAGCCCGGTGATCGAATCCAGGAATGCGCGATCATTGCCGGCTGGAACGACACCCACCACGAATATCCGCTGGAGCAATGCCTGCAGCAGCTGATCGAGCAACAGGTGGAACGCAGCCCTGACGCCGTGGCGGTGCGCTTCGACGATCAAAGCTTGAGTTTTTGCCAGTTGAATCGCCGGGCCAATCGCTTGGCCCACTACCTGCGCGAACTTGGCATCGGCCCCGACAGCTTGGTCGGCGTGCAGATGGAGCGTTCGCTTGAGCTGATGATCGCGCTGCTCGCCATTCTCAAGGCCGGTGGTGCCTACCTGCCGCTGGCCCCGGCTTACCCCGAGGAACGGCTGGCCCTGATCATTGAGGACGCCGCGGTCAGCGTGGTGTTGACGCAGCAACGTTTTGAGCAGCGCCTCAAGGCCCATAACGTTGCAGTGCTTTGCCTGGACGATCCCGCGAACGAAGTGCCGCACGAAAACGATGCCAATCCGGCGTCCATCAACCGCCCTGATGATCTCGCCTATGTGATCTACACCTCGGGCTCAACCGGGCGGCCCAAAGGCTGCATGTTGCCGCACAAGGCGATCTGCAACCGGCTGCTGTGGATGCAGCGCCATTACGCCGTGGGGCCGGCTGACCGGATCTTGCAGAAGACGCCTTTTACCTTCGATGTGTCGGTGTGGGAGCTGTTTCTGCCGTTGCTCAGCGGTGCTTGCCTGGTCATGGCCAGGCCGGAAGGCCACAAGGACGCCCACTATCTGGTGGAGATCATCAAGGCGCAGCGGATCACCATCTGCCACTTCGTGCCGTCCATGTTGCGCTTCTTCCTCAAGCACCCGGCGGTTGGCGAATGCCGGTCACTGAGCAAGGTGTTCGTCAGCGGCGAAGCACTGACCCATGACCTGCTGCTTCAATGTCGTTCGCTTCTGAGCGCGCAATTGCATAACCTCTATGGCCCGACCGAGGCAGCGGTGGACGTCACCTGGTGGCTCGCCGAACCGCGCGAGGACCAGCGCGTGCCAATCGGCCGGCCCATCGACAATATTCAAATCTATATCCTCGATGCCGGGTCCAAACCGGTGCCAATCGGCCAGACTGGCGAGCTGTGCATTGGCGGCGTTGGCCTGGCCCGGGGTTATCTCAATCGGCCCGAGCTGACGGCTGAAAAATTCATCCGCGATCCGTTCTCCACTGAACCCGACGCCAGGCTTTACCGCACCGGTGACGAGGCGCGCTTCCTCGACAATGGCGAGATCGAGGTGCTGGGGCGTTTCGACTCGCAGGTCAAACTGCGGGGTTTTCGCATCGAGTTGGGCGAGATCGAAAACACCCTCAAAAGCCATCTGTCGATCAGTGATGCGGTGGTGCTGGTCAAGGATCCCGGCTCCGAAGATCCCAAACTGGTGGCCTATGTCGTCGCCGAGGGATTGGACAAAAAGGCGGTGCGTGATTTTGTAAAATCCCGCTTGCCGGAGTACATGACGCCGAATCAGGTTCACTTTGTCGAGCAGATCCCGGTAACGCCCCATGGCAAGGCGGACCGTCAGGCGCTGCTGGCCGGTGACGGCCTCTCGTCAGTCGGTTCACCGGCGCCAGCTGTGGATCCCCAGGCACTGACGGCCTGGCTGCAACACTATTTTATCGAGGCGCTCGGCATCAATGAGCTGGCGGTTGACGACGATCTTTTTGATCAGGGCGCGACCTCCTTTACCCTGGTGCAAGCGGTCCATAGCATTCACCAGCAGTACCAGGTCACGCTGCCGGTCGAGATGTTCCTGGAGCAACCGACCATCGCCGCCGTCACGGCCTTTATCCTTGACGCCAAGGGTGTGACACCCGAGCAGGCGCCGCTGGTGGAGGCCGCGCTGCCACCACAACCAACAGCCCAGAAACTGATCCGGCTGGAGCGGGTGCGCTTTGATCCGCGTGCTTATCAGCGAACCGACGACGCTTCACCCGCCAGCCTTGAACGGCTGGGCTGCCTGCTCTCGTTATTGCGCGAAGTGACGCTGGAGGGTGAGGGTAAATACCTCTATTCATCAGCTGGCGGCCTCAACGCTGTCCAGTGTTACCTGTATGTCGCCGAAGGGCGGATCGAGGGACTGGCGGGTGGCGCCTGGTACTACCAGCCACGGCTCAATCGCCTGTGGCCGGTGAGTGTGCCGGCCAGAATGGACCCGCAGGCTCTGCGTGCCGAGCAGCGCGCGCAACTGGCCGAAGCCGGTTTTGCGCTGTTTCTGGTCGCCGAAACCGCCGCCATCACGCCGCTCTATAACCATGCCACCCCGGCGTTGCTGGTGCTGGAAGCCGGTTATATCGAGCAGATGTTGCTGTCGCACCAGGCGGACTTCGACATCGCGTTGACCCCGGTCTGTGGCGTGGACGTCGCGACGATTGCCGATCTGTTCAAGTTGCAGCCGAGCCACCGTTTGCTGCATTGCCTGATCGAAGGTGACGCGCCAGCCGTTCTGACTGGACAGCCTAGGCCCTTGTTCGCCGACTTCCTGGCAGAAAACAACAACGGTTTTGACCTGCCGGGCAAGGAGGCGCTGGAGCAACTGCACCGCCAACAACTGCAGATTCGCCATGATCTGCCGGAGCAGGGTGACAGCGTCATCGAACTGCCCACCGCACCGATCAGCGCCGACGCGCTGCGACTGCGGGCCGCCAAGCGCCAGTACGGAGGCGATCCGCTGAGCGTGGCGCAATTGAGCCGGTTGTTGAGCCTGTTGAGGGACGGACAGGGCAGCGGTCACCTGTACAGCGCCGACGCCGCACTGGACCTGAAGATCTACCTGCACCTCGCCGGGCCGACCGAGCACGGCCAGGAACACTGTCCGCCCCCCGGCATTTACCGCTACCACAGCGACAGCCATAGCCTGAGCTACATCGGCGAAGGCGATCCGCTGGCGTTCAACGGCAGCTACACCCCGTTCAACCGCAAACACGCGCAGCAGGCCCGGTTGCGGATCTTCATCATCGCCGGTCGCTCGCCGGCTTACGGCGATGAAAGTCGCTATTTCAACCTGCTCCAGGCCGGACGAATCGGCCAGTTGCTGCTGGAAAAACAAACCGAATTTGGCATCGGGCTGTGCCCCATCGGCTCGATGTACTTCGATAAAATTCGCAGCGCCTTTGACCTGCAAGAGGGTGACGAACTGCTGCACAGCTTCGTCGGCGGCACCGTCAGCCAATTGCTCCCGATAGGCTGGCCACGGCTTGAGCTCCACAGTGGCAGCCGAGTCGCCGCCGAGTCGGTGTGTGATGGCGCGCTGGCGATCATCGGCCTCAGCGGTCGTTATCCCGGCGCTGCCAATGCACAAGAGCTGTGGCAGAACCTCAGTGCCGGGCGCTCGGCGATCAACACCGTCAGCCGCGAATCGCTGCTGTATGGCGACGACATCAGCGCGGATTCACCGCAGTGGGCCGTCGGCGCACTGGCCGACAAGCAGCTGTTTGATCCGCTACTGTTCAAGATCACCCCCGTCGAAGCGAAGACCCTGGACCCACAAGAGCGCCTGTTCCTGCAAACGGTCTGGCATTGCCTGGAAAACAGCGGTTATACCGCTGCCGGTCTGCGGCGCAAGGCCGAGCGAGTCGGTGTGTTTGTCGGCGCGATGTGGGGCGATTACCAGCACCATCAGCCCGGCGAACAGGGCGAGCGAACCACCTCGTTTCTCTCGGCGATTGCCAACCGGGTGTCGTTCTTCAACGACTTCAATGGCCCCAGCGTCGCATTCGACACCTCGTGTTCATCCGCAATGACGGCCCTGCACTTTGCTTGCGCGAGTATTCGTCAGGGTGAATGTCAGGCGGCGATTGTCGGCGGCGTCAACCTGATCAGTCATCCCTCACACCTTGAGCTATTGACGTCGCTGGAGCTGTTGTCCGGCAATGGCCAGTCTCACCCGTTCGGCCTCAACGCCAACGGCTGGGTCGCGGGCGAGGGCGTCGGTGCGCTGTTGATCCGGCCACTTGCAGAGGCCAGACGCGACGGTGACCAGATCCTCGGCGTTGTTCGTACCACGGCCATCAGCCACAGCGGCAAGACGTTTCGCTACGGCACACCGAGCGCCGACAGTCATGCCGCGTCGATGCGCCGGGTGCTGCAACAGGCGGGCTTGCCTGCCGAGGCGATTGGCTACGTGGAGGCCGCAGCCCCCGGTGCCAGTCTGGCGGACGGGGCCGAGTTTGCGGCGATCAACAAAGTCTTCGGCAGCCGCCTTGGCGATACACCGCTGAAAGTCGGGTCGATCAAGGCCAATATCGGCCACCTCGAATCGGCGTCGGCGCTGTCGCAGATCACCAAAGTATTGATGCAGTTCAAACACCGGCAGATAGCGCCGACCCTGGGCTGCATTCCGTTGAGCCCCCTTGTCGGACTTGAAAACAGTAACCTTGCCATCGCCGACACGTTGAGCGAGTGGCAGGGGCCGCAACGTGCATTGATCAATGCCTTCGGCGCCAGCGGTTCCGGTGGTCATTTGATCCTTGAAGCGCCACCACCACAGACCACAACATTGAAGACTGTCGGGCCGTGGCTGTTTCCCTTTACCGCCGCCAGCCGTGCGCAGCTTGATCAATTGATGGCGGCATTTGCCAACGCTCTTCAGGCAGGACGCCTGGGCGACGCCAGCCTCGGCGATATCAGCTACACCCTGTGCGTCGGCCGAGCGCCACTGGGACATCGTCTGGCACTGGTGGCCGACAGCGAAACCGAACTGCTGACGCTGCTCAACAATGGTCAGTCAGCGCCGCCAGGCACCCTCGCCAGAGCGGCACAACCGGCTGCTATCGAACAGGATCTGCGCGGCCTCGACCGCGATGCCCTGAACGCCATCGCCAGCCGCTGGGTCGCCGGCGAAACCGATCTGGCCGAGATCGCCCGGCATGACGCTCGTCGAGTGGCACTGCCGGCATACCCCTTTGCAACCGTTGATTGTCATATCGCGGCCTCCGCCAGGGACGAAGCAGCACCACCGCCTGCGCGGGATGACGCGCTGCACACTGCGCTGGAGGGCTATCTCAAACAACACTTTTCCAGCGTCTCGGCGATTCCCGAGAGCAGCCTCGACAGCCTTGAAAGCTTTGATCGCTACGGCTTGACCTCGCTGATGATCACCGCGCTCAACCAACGGCTGGCCGAGGCGTTTGGTGCGTTGTCTAGCACCCTGTTCTTCGAACACCAGAGCATCGGCGCACTGGCCGCTTATTTTGCTGCCGAACATCCGTCGCGCAGCCGGCAACTGCTGGGGATTCAGGCGCCCCTCAAACAGGCTACCCAGCCCGCCAGAACCGCACAACGCCCCGACACTAACCGACGCCAGGAGCGCGACGAACCGATTGCGATCATCGGCCTGGCCGGGCGTTTTCCCGGTGCACCGGACGTCGACAGCTTCTGGGACAACCTGAAAAACGCGGTCGACAGCATCAGCGAGATCCCCGCCGAGCGTTGGCAGCACCAGCATTACTACAGCCGCGACCGCCGCCTCAAAGGCAAGATCAACACCAAGTGGGGCGGCTTTATCGACGGTGTAGACCGCTTCGATCCGCTGTTTTTCAATATTTCGCCGCGCGACGCCGAGCGCATGGATCCGCAGGAACGGATCTTCCTCGAAACCGCCTGGCACACCCTCGAAGACGCAGGCTACGACCGCGCCGCATTGCAACGTCACTACCAGGGAAACATGGGGGTTTTTGTCGGCGTGATGCACGGCGAATACCTGCTGTACACGCGCTCTGCCGCCGCAGACTGCGCCGACGATGCGGTGGATTCATCGTTCGGTTCGATTGCCAACCGCGTGTCCTACGTCTTCGACTGCAACGGCCCGAGCATGGCCATCGACACCATCTGCTCGTCCTCGCTGACCGCGCTGCACCTGGCCGTCGAGAGCCTGAAACGCGGCGAGTGCCGGGTGGCGCTGGCCGGTGGTGTCAACCTATCGTTGCACCCCAACAAATACTTCATCCAGTCGCAGCTGACCATGTCCTCGACCGATGGCCGCTGCCGCAGTTTCGGCGAAGGCGGCGATGGTTTTGTACCCGGCGAAGGCGCCGGGGCGGTGTTGCTCAAACCGCTGGCCCAGGCGCAGGCCGATGGCGACAACATCTACGGCGTCATTCGTGCGACCTCGGTCAACCATAACGGCAAGACCCATGGCTACACCGTGCCGAGCCCGAATGCCCAAGGCGCAATGATCGCCGAGTCGCTGGAAAAGGCCGGTATGAATCCCCGCGAGCTGAGCTATATCGAAGCCCACGGCACCGGCACCGCGTTGGGTGACCCGATTGAAATCAGCGGTCTGCAACAGGGCTTTGCCCGACGCAGCGCGGCCCTCGGCAGCGAGCCGGGATTGGCGCAGCAGTGCGCCCTCGGCTCGGCCAAATCGAACATCGGCCATCTGGAATCGGCAGCCGGCATCGCCGGGATCGCCAAGGTGCTGCTGCAACTTAAGCACCGCCAACTGGCGCCGTCGCTGCATTCGAGTCGGCTCAACCCCCGAATTTCCTTCAGCGATACGCCGTTCTACATTCCCCAGCAACTGCAAGCGTGGCGCCGGCCGCTGCTCAATCTCGATGGCCGCGAACGCGAATATCCACTGGCCGCCTCGGTCTCGTCTTTTGGCTCTGGCGGATCGAACGGCCATGTGATCATCGTCCAGTACGTGGCGCCGGAGCGGGACGAGGCGGTTGTCGGGCTGCCGGCGATCATCGTGCTGTCGGCCAGAACCCCGGCGCAGTTGCAACAGCAAGTCGAGCGTTTGCAGCAGTTCCTGCAACGACGCGACTTTGAGGGCGAGCCGCCGCGCCTGGCGGACCTGGCCTTTACCCTGCAACAGGGCAGAGAAGCGCTGGAATATCGCCTGGCCTTCAGCGTCGTCTCGATCAGTGAGCTGCAAGACCGCCTGGCGCAGAGCCTGGCGCAACTGCTCAAGGCCCCGGAACACTTTGGTTGCTTCGACGGCCTGCATCTGGGCCGGGTGCAAGACAACAAGGCGGCCATGGCGGTGCTGGCCCACGATGAGGACATGGCGGCAACGCTGGCGGCCTGGGCCGACAAAGGCAAATACCAGAAGTTGCTGGAGCTGTGGGTCAAAGGGCTGACGTTCGACTGGGCGCTGCTGGGCACCTCCATGGGCCTGGCCAGACGGATCAGCCTGCCGGGTTATCCCTTCGCCCGTGAACGGATCTGGGTGTCCGGCGATTTCCATTTTCCGCCTCAGGCCGAGCAGCTTGGCGAGGCCCGCTTGCACCCGTTGCTGCACCGCAACGTCTCCGATCTGTCGCAACAGAAATTCAGCTCGGTGTTCAGCGGCCATGAGTTTTTCCTGCGCGATCATCGCGTGCGCAACCAGAAAGTGCTGCCCGGCGTGGCCTATCTTGAGATGGCGCGAGAAGCCATCAGCCGCTCACTCGGCGAGCTGGCATCCTCCGGCACCGTGAGTCTGTGCAATCTGGTGTGGTCGCAACCGCTGATGCTCAGCGAGCAGGGCGATACACCGGCCACCGTCGACATCCACATCAACAGCGTCGAGCCACAGCGACTGACCTTCGACATTAGCGAACAGCAACAACAAACCCTTTGTTGCCAAGGCGAAGCGGTATTGCTGCAAAACGCGCCCGAACCGGCTGCATCGCTGGCCTCCCTGCAAGCCGCCATCAACGGCCATCGCCTCGACGCCGAGGCGCTGTACCGCGTTTTCGACAGCATCGACATCCACTACGGCCCCAGCCACCGACCGGTTCGCGAACTGCGCATTGACGGTGGCCAGCTGTTGGCAAGGATCGAACTGCCGCAGTCCCTGAGTGCCGGCCACACGCAATTTATCCTGCACCCGAGCCTGATGGACGGCGCGTTGCAGTCGACCGTGGGCCTGCTGGTGGCCGATCAGCTCGATCAAGGTGCAGCGCCGCAACTTGGGCAAACCTGGGTGCCGTTTGCACTGGCCCGGCTAGAGCTGAGCGGCGCGGCACTGGGTGAACAGACATGGGCCTGGGTGCGGCCCGGTGCCGAGAGCACGGAAGCGGGGCAGTCGGTTTTTGATATCGATATCTACAATCAGCAGGGCGAGCATTGCGTCGCCCTTCAGGGCTTTGTCCTGCGGGAAATGAAAGCGCCGTCGCCGCTGGAAATGATGCTCGACGACCGCCCGCAGACCGACTGTTACCTCGTGGAAAAATGGCGCAGGGTCAGTCCTCAACCGTTGTCGCCAAGCAGCTCCCGGCTGTTGCTGATCGCCAATGATCCCCAAGGCCAGCAACAGTTGATCGCCCGCTACCCGCAGGCCGCTTCATTGTTGCTGGACGGAAGCGAATCCATCGAAACACTCACCGGCCTGCTGCGTGAAGCCGGCCCGGTAGAGCATCTGTTGTGGCTGGCGCCGACCGCGTCAGTCGATGACGCCAGCGCCGACGGCATGATCAATGCCCAGCAAGCCGGCGTACTGAGCTGCTTCCGCTTGATCAAGGCGCTGCTGGCGTTGGCACTGGACCAGCAGCCACTGGCATGGACGGTCATCACCCGCGCCACACTGACAGTGTTCGGCGAAGCCAGCCCGCTGCATCAGGCCGCCACCGAACCGGTGGCGCCCGCTCACGCCAGCCTCCATGGGCTGATCGGTGTGATGGCCAAGGAATACAGCCATTGGCAGGTGCGGCTGGTGGACCTGCCGGCCGGCGACAGCTGGCCGAGTCTGGATCCGTTGTCGTTGCCCGCCGATCCGCGCGGCGACGCGCTGGCCTGTCGTAACGACGTCTGGTATCGCCAATCCCTGGTGCCTTGCCTGGCGCCGACCGAAGCGGCTGCCGACAGTCTCTACCGCGATGGTGGCGTGTACCTGGTCGTTGGCGGCGCCGGCGGTATTGGCCGCTTGTGGAGTGAACACCTGATCCGCAGCCGTGGCGCTCAGGTCATCTGGCTGGGGCGTCGAGAGCAGGACCGCCAAATCGATGCAGCGATCAGCGAACTGGCCCGGTTTGGCCCCGCACCACGCTACATCAGCGCCGACGCCGGCAACCACGCCGCCCTGCAACAGGCGGTGAAGCAAGTGCTGGCCGAGCATGGCCGGATTCACGGGGTGATCCACGCGGCGATCCAGCTTGAGGATCAAAGCCTGGCACGCATGGATGCGCAAAAATTTGCCGCAGGCCTCGCCGCCAAGATCGATGTCTGCGCACGTCTGGCCGAGGTGTTTGAACACCTGCCGCTGGATTTCATGCTGTTCTTCTCGTCGTTGCAAAGCTTCACCAAGTCGGTAGGCCAGAGCAATTACGCCGCCGGCTGCACCTTCAAGAACGCCTTCGGCCACTCTCTGGCGCAACAACGCAGCTACCCGGTGAAAGTCATCAACTGGGGTTATTGGGGCGAGGTCGGCTCGGTGGCCAGCGACGACTATCGGCGCCGGATGGCCGAGGTTGGCCTTGGTTCAATCAACGGTGAGCAGGCGATGGCGGCGCTGGAAACACTGCTCGGCGCGGCTGATGACGGCGCGCCGCTCAGCCAGTTGACCTTCCTGCGTACTTCGCAGCGGTTGAGTGACACCTTCAACCACCTGGCGCTGGCCCAACATCCTGCCGGGCCTTTCGGTGAGTACGGCGAAATGCGTCCGCCTGCCTATCCATCGCTGATCAGCCGAATGCAGAAGAATCTGCGGGTGGACAATCAGCAGGTTCGCAGCGCAACCGCGCAGGTGCAGGCGTACAAGGCGGCTATCGACGAGCAGCAGGTCCGCTTGCTCTACGCCCAGTTGCAGCAACTGGGCTGGTTCAGTCGCGAGCGCGAATCCGTGGCTGAAATGACCCAACGCAGCGGCTTGTTGCCGATGTATCAACGCTGGCTCGACAAGAGCCTGCAAGAGCTGGCCCAACGCGGCTACGTGCAGCTGGAGGGCGACAGCTGCCGTGTCACGCACCCGCAACCGCTGACGGTAGAAGCCCTGTGGCACGAATGGGATGCACAAAAGTCGGCCTGGCTCGAACACCCCAGCCTGAAAGCCGAAACACTGCTCGCCGAAGCAACCCTGCGTGTATTGCCGCAGATTCTTGATGGCCGGATCGCCGCCACCGACATCCTGTTTCCCGACGCCTCGATGTCCATGGTCGAGGGCATCTACAAGCACAATCCGGTGTCCGACTTCTTCAACGAAGTGCTGCTCGAAGCCATGCTCGAATTTGTCAGGGCCCGCCTGGAGCTGGCGCCACAGACGCCGATCCGGATCCTGGAAATCGGCGCCGGCACCGGTGGCACCAGCGCCCGCGCTTTTGAAAAACTGCGGCCGTATCAGGCGCAGATCGCCGAGTACTGCTACACCGACGTCTCCCAGGCGTTCCTGATGCACGCGCGGCAGGTCTATGGCCCGCAGACCCCCTACCTCAGCTATCAACTGTTCGACGTCGACAAGCCGCTGGCAGCACAGGGCATCCAGCCTGGCGCCTATGATCTGGTGATCGCCACCAACGTCCTGCACGCTACGCAAGACCTGCGCCGGACGATGAAAAACGCCAAGGCCGCGCTCAAGCATAACGGCCTGGTATTGATCAACGAGATTGCACGCAATGGCCTGTTTACCCACCTGACTTTCGGCCTGCTCAAGGGCTGGTGGCTGTTCGATGATCAGGACCTGCGCTTGCCCGGCGGCCCGGCGCTCGCGCCCAGACAGTGGAAGCAGGTGCTGGAAAGCGAAGGCTATCGGCAGGTGTATTTCCCGGCGCTGGCCGACCACGACCTTGGGCAGCAGATCGTCATCGCCCAGAGCAATGGAATGGTCTGGCAGGACCGCAGCGATAAAATCGAACCGGTCAGAATGGTGCCTGTCAGCCGGGCAAAGGTGACCGCTCAGCAGGCACCGCGACCGCCACAACTCAGCGTCATCGCAGCGCCGATGGCCGAAGTTAGCAGCACGCAGCTCAAAGCCGAGACCGTCCGCTACCTCAAGCAGGTCATCGGTGGTCTGTTCAAGATCGCCCCCGAACAGATTGACTCCCGTGAAGCGCTGGAAACCTATGGCATCGACTCGATTCTGGTGGTGCAACTGACCAACCTGCTACGGGACAAACTGGCGGGTATCAGCAGCACGCTGTTCTTCGAATACCAGACCGTCGAAGCACTGGCGGATCATTTTGTCGCCACGCAGAAAGACCGGCTCAGGACGCTGCTCGGACTGGATCAGACAGCGGTAATCGTGCAGCCATCCGCAGTCGAAAGCGTCGAACCATTGATCAATCCGGGCAAGTCGCGCTTTACCGCCAAGGCAGCCGATAACACGCCGGCAACGGCACGCGGTTCAGACGTGGCCATCGTCGGTCTGGCCGGGCGTTACGCCAACTCCGACAACGTTCGCGAGTTGTGGCAGCACCTGAAAAATGCCGAGAATTGCATCGATGAAGTGCCGGCGGATCGCTGGGACTGGCGTCAGTACTTTGATCAGGCGCCGGGCACGGCGGGCCGCATCTATACCCCGTGGGGGGGCTTCATCCGCGAAATCGACAAGTTCGATCCGCTGTTCTTCCATCTTTCGCCCCGCGAAGCGCTGAAGATGGACCCTCAGGAACGGCTGTTCCTGGAAGAGGCCTATCACTGCATCAGCGACGCCGGCTATACCCCCGCACGCTTGGCCGAACGGCATCGGGTCGGGGTGTTTGTCGGCGTGATGAATGGCACCTACGCCCGCCAGTCCAGCTACTGGTCGGTGGCCAATCGCGTGTCGTATCAGTTCAATTTCCAGGGTCCGAGCCTCGCGGTGGACACCGCCTGTTCGTCATCCATTACCGCGATTCATCTGGCGCTGGAAAGTCTGCACAGCGGGATCAGCGACTGTGTGCTGGTCGGCGGGGTCAATCTGGTGGTCGACCCCGTGCATTACATGGGCCTGAGCGAGATGAAGATGTTGTCCTCGGGCCGCCAGTGCAAGGCGTTCGGCGCCGATGCCGACGGCTTTGTCGGGGGGGAGGGCGTGGGTGTCTTGCTGCTCAAACCGCTGGCTCAGGCCGAGGCGGATGGCGACCGGATTTACGGCGTGATCAAAGGCAGCATGATCAATGCCGGTGGCAAAACCAACGGCTACACCGTGCCTAATCCCTTGGCCCAGAGTCGGTTGGTGATCGATTCGCTGGCAAGGGCCGGGGTCGACGCCCGGGCCGTGAGCTACGTCGAGGCCCACGGCACCGGCACTGCGCTGGGCGACCCGATCGAGATCGCCGGTCTGGCCCGGGCCTTCAATAGCGGCGTGCCAACGCCCGTCAGACAGTACTGCGCCATCGGCTCGGTCAAATCCAATATCGGCCATTGCGAAAGCGCCGCCGGCATCGCCGGTATCACCAAGGTGCTGCTGCAACTGCAGCACCGCCAACTGGTGCCATCGCTGCACGCCGAGGCACTCAACCCGGAGATCGACTTCGCCAACAGCCCGTTCGCGGTGCAGCAGTCGCTGGCCGAATGGTCGCGACCGCAAGTGCTGATCGACGGTGTCTTGCAGACGTTCAAGCGCATTGCCACGGTGTCCTCCTTCGGCGCGGGCGGCGCCAATGCCCACGTGGTGATCGAAGAGTACGAAGACCGCAGAGTGCCGCCAGCGATTGCCGTCAATGAGCAGCATCCGGCGATCCTCCTGTTGTCGGCCAAGACTCGCGAGCAGTTGCTGCAACAAGCCAGTCTGTTGCTGGACGCGCTTGCGCAGGACGCACTCGGCGACACCGATCTGCCGGCGCTGGCCTTTACCTTGCAGGTCGCTCGTGAGGCGATGGAGCATCGCCACGGCTGGCTGATCAACTCAATGATCCAGCTGAAAACCCGACTGCGGGAATTCATCGACGACGGCGGCGCTCAGGCGCGTGGTCGGCTCAAGCCTGACGCTCAGGCGTCGAGCGCCGATATCGGCGGCTGGATCGAGCGCGGCGAACAGCAACAGCTGCTCGACGCCTGGCTCGGCGGCGCCACCCTGGATTGGCACCTGATGTACCCGCAGGGCACGCCCGCGCCGCTCAGTTTGCCGGGTTACCCCTTTGCCCGCGAGCGCTACTGGCGCGAACCGCAGCAAGCGGTCGTGTCGGCCATCGCGGGCGAGCAACGGCTGCACCCACTGCTGCATTGCAACGTGTCGGACCTGCGCGGCTTGCGTTACCTGACCCGGTTCACCGGTGACGAAAGCGTGTTGGCCGAGCATCAGGTCAACGGGCAGGGCGTGTTGCCGGGTGCGGCGATGATCGCCATGATCCACGCGGCATTGACCGACGCCTTGGGCGGCGCGGTGCCTGCGGACAGGGCGCTGGTGATCCGCAATCTGGCGTGGCTCCAGCCGTTCAGCGTTGACACCGCCAACAACGGCGAGCTGTTCCTTGAACTGTCGGTGCAAGCAGAGGGCGACTACCAGATCGGGATTTGCTCCTATGACCGCGCCGGCCAGTTGCAGCTGCATTGTCGGGCTTTGGCCCTCATCTCCGTGGTCCAGGCCGCCCGGCTCGACTTCAACAATGTCGGCGCCCAAAAAGTGGACGTCGAGGCCTGCTACCAGCGTTTTGCGGCAATGGGCATCGACTATGGCGTTGGTCATCGCCGGTTGCAGTCGCTGCTGCGTCAGGACGATCAGGCGCTGGCGCGGGTCGGACTGCAAGCCCCGGCGCTTAACGCCGGTTTCGCCCTGCATCCGGCGCTGTTGGATGCCGCCATGCAAGGCGTGATGGCCTTGCTGTTTGATGAACTGGGCGAGCGCCCGGCGCTGTTGCTACCCGACGGGCTGGGTGAATGCGTGTTGTTTGCCGACTGTTCGGCGACCTTGCAGGTGCAGATCCGCAGCGCAGGGACCACGCCGGGCGGCTATCGCTTTGATCTGGCGTTGTTCGACGACAATGGCCAGTGCTGCGCGATGCTGAATCAGCTGTCGTTCAAGACCGTTTCCGGCGCCAGTCTTGGCGCCAGCAATGGACTGCTGTGTCACAAGCAATGGCTCGACGCTCAACCGGCTGGTGCGACAGTCGCACCGGGGCTTACACAGGTGGTGCTGACGCACGGGTTTTCCAACCTGGTGGAGCCTCTAAAGGCGCGAGGCATCCTGAGTTTCACGCTGCCAGAGGGTGACTATCAGCACGCCGCACTGGCACTTGCCGAACAGTTCAAACCTTTGCTGCGCACCGGCCAACCCTGCCTGATTCAACTGCTGATCCCGGCCGACGATCCGCACGGTTATCGCGGCCTCGGCGGCCTGTTGTGCAGCGTCAGTCGTGAACAGCCGGCGCTGATCAGCCAGCTGATTGAAGTGGCACCGGGGCTCGACACACAGCAGTTACTGACGCAATTGTCAGCCGAGGCCGCTAACCCAGGCGAGCGCCAACTGCGCTATCTGGCCGAGGCCGGCACATTGCGCCGTCAGCAATTGAGCTGGCGCCACCAGCCGCTGGATAACGCTCCTGCTCCCTGGCGGCCAGAGGGTGTCTACCTGATTACCGGTGGTTTGGGCGGTGTCGGCACGGTCATGGCGCGCGCGATCATCGCTGCCGCGTCTCAGGCCCGTGTTGTGCTCTGTGGCCGCACGCCAGCCGATGCACCGTCGGTGCTCGACAAGCTGGCGCAACTGGGCGCAGGCGTTGACTACCGCACCGTGGATCTGGCCGATGCCGATCAGGTCGAACACCTGATCACTGACATCGTCAGCCGTCACGGCGCATTGCACGGGATCATCCATTGCGCCGGCATCACCCGCGACGCCTTGCTGACAGACAAGCCCAAGGCGGACTTTGCCGCCGTGTTCGCCGCCAAGGTTGACGGCGTGCAGCATCTCGACCGCTTCAGTGCCGGCTCGGCGCTGGATTTCTTTGTGCTGTGTTCCTCGATTGCCAGCGTCCTGGGCAACGCCGGGCAGACCGACTACGCCGCCGCCAATGGCTATCTGGACGCCTTCGCCGGCCTGCGCAATCAGCAGGTCGCAGCCGGGATGCGGCAGGGTCGCACGCTGTCGATCAACTGGCCGCTGTGGCTCGAAGGTGGCCTGCACATGAGCGATA
Source organism: Pseudomonas sp. TH37 (assembly GCF_016650735.1). Lineage (NCBI taxonomy): Bacteria > Pseudomonadati > Pseudomonadota > Gammaproteobacteria > Pseudomonadales > Pseudomonadaceae > Pseudomonas > Pseudomonas sp. TH37. The sequence goes on along the minus strand of NZ_JAEKFD010000010.1, from coordinate 269,267 downwards.
CGGCGCGGCGCCTTCTGGCGCAACGCACCGGCATCGAAGCGATGGCCAGTGCCACCGGCATTCAGGCGTTCTATCAGGCGTTGCACAGCGACGAAGACCAGCTGATGGTGCTGGCAGGCGACACCGAAAAACTGCTCGCACTGCTCAGCGATGAACCGTCCCCTGTTGTGGAGGCGGTACCTATAGACGGTGAAAACCTGCAGACCTGGCTGCGTCAGTTGCTGGCCAATACGGTGAAAATCGCCCAGTCGCGACTGGATAACGACGTGCCGTTTGAACAGTACGGCATCGATTCGCTGATGATCATGGAGATGACCGCCGCGCTGGAAAGGCGCTTCGGTGCGTTGTCCAAAACCCTGTTTTTCCAATACCCGAGCCTGCAAAGCCTGGCCGATCACCTGGCCACGCGACAGCCGCGAAAAGCGGCACAGGCGCCATTGATAACCCAGCTGCGGAGCCTGCTGTCGAGTGTCTTGAATACGCCGCCGGAGCAGTTCGATGATCAGCAGTGTTTCGAGGATTACGGCATCGACTCGTTGCAGATCCTCGACCTCACACGGCGCCTCGAACAACGTTTTGGCACGCTGTCAGCGGCGCTGCTGTTCGAGCATTCCAGCCTCCGGGCCCTGGCGAACCACTTGGCATCAAGAGACGCCACAGCGGTCGCCGAACTCGTCGCCACACCCCGTGATCAACAGCGCCGGCTGTTCGACCAACCTGCGCAAATTCAGCAGCCGATCGCGCCACAGCACGACGATATCGCCATCATCGGCATCGCCGGTCGCTACCCGGACGCCGACAACCTTGACGCCTTCTGGCACAACCTCAGCCAGGGCAAAAACAGCATCGGCGAAATCCCGCCCGAACGCTGGGACTGGCGCGACTACTACAGCACCAACCGCAGCGATAGCGGAGTGCATAACAGCAAGTGGGGCGGCTTTATTGAGGGCATCGATCAGTTCGATCCGCTGTTCTTCAATATTTCGCCGCTGGAAGCCGAGCTGATCGACCCGCAGGAACGGCTGTTTCTGCAAACCGCCTGGGCGGCCATGGAAGACGCTGGCTACAGCCGCCAGCTTGGCGTTGAGCAGGCCGAAAAGACCCGGCAGGTCGGCGTCTATGCCGGCGTGATGTACAGCGAATACCAACTGCTGGGCGCAGAAGCCAGCCTGCGCGGCGAGCGCATGGGCTTTGCCGGCTCCAGCGCGAGCATCGCCAACCGGGTGTCGTTCTGCCTCAACCTGCAAGGCCCGAGCCTGTCGCTCGATTCGATGTGCTCCAGCTCACTGACCGCCATCCATCTGGCCTGCCAGGACCTGCACAGTGGCCGTACCGCCATGGCCATTGCCGGTGGCGTCAACCTGACGCTGCACCCCAACAAGTACCTGATGCTCAGCAGCGGCCAGTTCATCTCCAATCAGGGCCAGTGCGCGAGCTTCGGCGAGGGCGGTGACGGTTATGTGCCGGGCGAGGGCGTGGGCGTGGTGGTCCTCAAGCGCCTGGCGGATGCCGAGCGTGATGGCGATCAGATCTACGGGCTGATCAAGGGCAGCTACCTCAACCACGGCGGCAAGAACACCGGGTACAGCGTGCCCGATCCACGGGCGCAGCAGGCCGCAATCAGCGGCGCGCTCAAGGACGCGCAGGTTGACCCGGCGGCCATCAGCTACATCGAGGCTCACGGCACCGGCACCCGTCTGGGCGACCCGATTGAAATAGCCGGTCTGGCCAATGCCTTGGGTGAGCGTACGCCTGGGCAGAGCTGCTGGATCGGTTCGGTGAAATCCAACATCGGTCACTGCGAAGCGGCCGCTGGCATCGCCGGCCTGACCAAGGTGCTGTTGCAGCTCAAACACGGGCAGATCGTGCCCTCGCTGCATTCGCGCACGCTCAACCCCTTTATCGATTTTGCCGCGACCCCGTTCGAGGTCAACCAACACCTGCGCGACTGGCCGCAGCCGGTTCAGGGCGGTGAGCCGATGCCGCGCATCGCCGGGATTTCCTCGTTCGGCGCGGGCGGTTCCAACGCTCACTTGATCGTTGCGCAGTACCCACAGGCCAAGCCTTTACCCGGTCATGACGGCAAGCCCGAAATGATTCTGCTGTCTGCCCGCGAGCCCGAGCAATTGCGCCAGATCGCCAGCCGTATGCTCGCCAAACTAGAGCAGGCCACCGCCCCTGACAGCCTGGCCGCCATTGCCCACACCTTGCAGGTGGGCCGCGAGGCGATGGAGCATCGTGCGGCGTTCATCGCGTCTTCGACGGCAAGCCTGCTGGATGCCTTGCGCGCTCTGACCGGCGGCGACAGCCGTGGCTGGATTTGCGGTGACACGAACGCTAGCAGCGACCACGTCGAACAGTTCAAAAACCGCTTCCCGAGCCAGTGGCGCGAGCAGTTGGCCAGGCTGTTTGCCAACGGTGAGCAGCAACAATTGTTGGCGCTGTGGAGCGCGGGGCTGCGCATCGACTGGGCTGCGCTGTGGGCCGCCAGCGGTGAACAACGCCAGCGCATCAGCCTGCCAACTTATCCCTTCGCCACCAGCCGCTATTGGGCGCCTGTTGGCGCCAATCGCCTGCCTTCGGCAGCGGCGGTCTTGCATCCGTTGCTGCACCGCAACAGCTCGGCCTTCGACCGCCAGCAATTCACCAGTGACTTCAGCGGTGACGAGCCGTGGCTGCGCGACCATGTGGTGAACGGGCGCAAAACCCTGCCCGGTGCGGCCTGCCTGGAAATGATCAGGGCCGCAGTGACGCATTCGCGGGAGGACGGCGAGGCGCAGCCCATGGTCATCGAGCGGCTCAACTGGCTGGCGCCGCTGACGGTGGAATCCGCACCGCGCCGCCTGCGGGTCAACCTGGAGCGCGTAGACGGTCAGCTTGCGGTGACGTTGCTCGGCGAAGACGGCGATCAAGTGCATTGTCAGGCTCGCGTGATTACGGATGTGCAGTCGGTTGCCGAGCGACTGGATCTGGCGCACTGGCGCGACCGCACTTGGCAACGACGCCTGGACGGCGAAGCAGTCTATCGCCTGTTCGACCAGATGGGCCTGGCGTACGGCGCCAGCCACCGCGCCATTCGCCAGTTGTTGATCGCGGAGCAGGGCGGCCAGCGCGAAGTGCTGGCGCAGTTGAACCTTGAGGGCATCCACCCCGGCGGTGACTGGTGGCTGGAGCCCGGAATGACCGACAGCGTGTTACAGGCCGCCATCGGCATGTTACTGCCGCTGAACGATAGCGTCGCCGCACCGTTGTCACTGGTGATACCGTTTGCCCTGCAACGGCTGGAAATCATCGCGCCGTGTCAGCGGCGGATGTGGGCCTTGTTGCGCAGCGACCTTGCCGACAATCCCGCTGGCCGGATCACTATCGACCTGTGTGACGATCAAGGACAGCTCTGTGCGCGGTTCACAGGATTGAGCTCAAGACCGCTCACGGCGGGGCCAAAAAAACCGAAGCAAACACAGCAGCTATTGGCGCCGATCTGGTCAGTGGTCGATGGTGTGATCAGCGAACGGGAGGAAGTCCAGGGCGCGATGCTGATCTTCGGCGCGACCCCGGCTCGTGAGCAGACGCTGGCTGAACTCTATCCTCAGGCCGCACGGTTGGACGACTCGCAGCCCGACTACGAAGCCGAACTGCACGCCCGGCCCGGATTGACCGACGTGATGTGGCTGGCGCCGTCCGACGACGGCAGCGCGGACCTGGTCGCGGCGCAACAGCACGGCGTCCTCGCGCTGTTCCGGTTGATCAAGGCGCTGCTGAATCAGGGCTACGGTCCTCGCCCGCTGCGCTTGACCCTGATCACCGATCAGGCGATCAGCATCCGCCCCGGCGAATCCTGCCGTGCGACTCACGCAGCGGTGCATGGCCTGGCCGGTTCACTGGCCAAGGAATATCCGCACTGGACCGTGCAGCTCGCGGACCTGCCCGGCTCGCAATTGTCCCTGTTGCGCTCAGCACCCTTCGCCGGCATCGCTTGCGGCGAACTGCTGGCGCTGCGTCAGGGCCAATGGTGGTTCCGCCAACTGGCGCGGGTAAAGGCCGACACAATGCCAGCCCGTCTGCCGGTGTATCGCGACGGCGGCGTCTATCTGGTCATTGGTGGTGCCGGCGGGATTGGCGCGGTCTGGAGCCGCCACATGATCAGCCAGCATCGCGCCCGGGTGATCTGGATCGGTCGCCGTGCGCGGGATGCGCAGATCGAAGCCAAGCTTGACGATCTCACCGCCATCAGCCTGATGCATGACGCCCCGGCTCCGGTCTACCTGCAAGTCGACGCCGCAGACAAACAGCAACTGGCTGCGGCGAAACAGCAGATCACCGAGCGGTTTGGCCCGATCAACGGCGTGGTGCATTCGGCCATCGTGCTCAAGGACCAAAGCCTGGCCAACATGGATGAGCAGACCTTCACCTGCGTGCTGAACGCCAAGGTCGCCACCAGCGTGGCCCTGGCCCGCACGTTCGCACAAAGCGCCGACGCGCTGGATTTCGTGCTGTTTTTCTCCTCGATGATGTCCTTCAGCACGGCTGCCGGCCAAAGCAACTACGCGGCGGGCTGCACCTTCGCCGACGCCTTTGCCGACCAACTCAGGGCCCAATGGTCGTGCCCGGTCAAGGTGATCAACTGGGGGTATTGGGGCAGCGTCGGCACGGTGAGTGACGCGCGTTACCGGGAGCGCATGAGCGCGCTCGGCCTGGGCTCCATCGAACCCGAGGAGGGCCTGCGCGCACTCGATCAGTTGTTGGCGGGCGAACTGCACCAGTTGGCGCTGCTCAAGCTCTTGCACAGTGACGAAATCGACGGGCTCGACAGCCTGGCCGGACTGCTCAGCCACGAACACATCGCGCTCTCTGCGCACAGATCCGGCGCCATGGCGGCGATGCAGGACAGGTTAGGGGAAAGGCTGGCGGCGTTGGCAGCGATCACGTAACGCCCCAGAGAAACAATCCATTTCACCCACAGCAGACGCGTCACAGGGAAGTTGAAGCATGCAAACAGCCGCACATCAGACCACCGCCGCCGCCTCCGACGAAATCGATGCCCTGGCGCGCCGCCTGCTGGCGAGCCAGTTGCAGGCGCTTGGGCTGGCTGGCGCCGAGGACCTGCAACGCCACGCGATGCAGCACGGCCATGTCACGCCGGATTATCTGCACCTGTGGCTGGCTGAAAGTCTCAACTACGTCGCCGGTATCGAAACCGACGCTGCCGATTCGCTGTGGCAGCAGTGGCACGAGCGCTTGCCGCTCTGGCGCCAGGACCCGGATCTGGCCGCCAGGGCGCAGTTGCTCGACGCCTGCCTCAAAGGGCTGCCGGCGCTGCTGCGCGGTGAGCAGACCGCGACTCGCGTGCTCTTTCCTGATGGCTCGATGACGCTGGTCGAAGGCGTTTACAAGAACAACCGGATTTCCGACTACTTCAATCAGGTGCTGATCGAGGCAGCGCTGGCCTATATCGAAAGCCGTCCAGCGGGCGCCGAACCGCTGCGCATTCTCGAAGTTGGTGCTGGCACGGGCGGCACCACGGCGGGCTTGCTGGCGGCGCTGGCACCCTGGCGGTCGCAGATCGGCGAATACTGCTACACCGATCTGTCGCGTGCGTTCCTGCAACACGGCGTCGATCAATTTGGCCGTGATAACCCGTTTCTGCAAACCCGACTGTTCGATGTGTCGCGCCCGTGCGCCGAGCAGGGCATTGACGCCGACCACTATCATCTGGTGGTGGCGACCAATGTGCTGCACGCCACCCCGGAAATCCGCCAGACATTGCGCAACGCCAAGGCCGTGCTGCGCAAAGGCGGATTGCTGATGCTCAATGAAATCAGCGAAGCGTCGCTGTTCACCCACCTGAGTTTCGGTCTGCTCGAAGGCTGGTGGCTGCACCGCGATGGCGCCCTGCGCATTCCCGGTTGCCCCGGACTTTCGCCGGCAGGCTGGCAGGCGGTGCTGGAGCAAGAGGGCTTCAGCCCGGTGTTGTTCCCGGCCCGGCAGGCACATGACCGGGGCCAGCAAATTATCCTGGCCGAGAGCGACGGCATCGTCCGTCAGCCAGTCGTCAACACCGCGCGGCCAGCAGCATCGCCCGCCGATAGCCGCGTGCCTCAGGACACGTTCACACCGAAACAGGACGAGACCGCCCCGGGCGGCTGGCGGCACCGGGTCGCCGACTACCTGCGCAATCTGGTCAGCACCACGTTGAAGATCCCGGTCGAGAAGATGAGCCTGTCGCGGCCGCTGGAAGACTATGGCCTGGACTCGATTCTGGTGGTCCGGTTGACCCATGCGTTCAGCGAACATTTTGCCGCCATCGACAGCGCATTGTTTTTTGAAGTGCCGACCCTGGCGGCGCTGACCGAGCATTTTATTCAGCATCGCGGCGAAGAACTTGAAGCGCTGTTGGGGCAACCCGAGGCTGACGTGCGCGAGACAACGGCAGATACCACCCGCCTGGAAAAAGCCGCAGTGCCGGTCGAGAAGGCAGAGGCCAGCCACATCGCCATTATCGGTCTCGACGGCCGTTATCCCGGCGCACAGTCGATGGGCCACCTGTGGCGCAACCTCGCCGACGGCCATTGCGCCATCGACGAAATCCCCGCCGAGCGCTGGGACTGGCGGCGTTACTTTGCTGCGGAGAAGGGCAAGTCCGGGCATCTGTATACACGTTGGGGCGGCTTCATCGAAGGCATCGATCAGTTCGATCCGGCATTTTTCCGCATCTCGCGCACCGAAGCCGAACGGATGGACCCGCAAGAACGGCTGTTCCTGCAAGTGGCCTATCACAGCATCGAAGACGCGGGCTACAACCCGGCGACCCTGCATCAACAGGGCGAGGTCGGGGTGTTTGTCGGGGTCATGAACGGCAGCTACAACCCCATCAGCAACTACTGGTCGATTGCCAACCGGGTGTCTTATCAGCTGGACCTGCAAGGCCCCAGTTTCGTGGTCGACAGTGCCTGCTCGTCATCGCTGACCGCGATCCACCTGGCGGTCGAGAGCCTGGGCAGTGGCAGCTGCGACGTGGCGATTGCCGGTGGCATCAACCTGATCATCAATCCACAGCACTACCTCAGTCTGTGCGAAATGATGATGCTGTCGCCCGGCGAACACTGCCGCGCCTTTGGCGATGATGCCGACGGCTTTGTCGATGCCGAAGGCGTCGGCGCGGTAGTGCTCAAGCCGCTGCACAAGGCGCTCGCCGACGGCGACCGGATCTACGGAGTGATTCGTGGTGGTGCGATAAACGCCGGGGGCAAGACCAATGGCTACACCGTACCGAGCGCCGGCGCCCAGCAGCGTGTGCTGGAAAAAGCCCTGGCACGGTCAGCCGTCGATGCCAGCCGCATCAGCTACATCGAGGCCCACGGTACCGGCACCGCGCTGGGCGATCCGATTGAGATCAGCGGCCTGAGCCGGGTCTTTGCCCATAGCGACGACGCCCGCTGCGCCATCGGCTCGATCAAAAGCAATATCGGCCACTGTGAAAGTGCAGCCGGTATCGCCGGGTTGAGCAAGGTCCTGCTGCAACTGCAACACCGCCAACTGGTGCCATCGCTGCATGCCGCGCAACCCAACCCGAGCATTGATTTCGAACAGACCCCGTTTCGCCTGCAACAGCAGCTGGCGCCCTGGACCGCCAATGGTGCGACACGCATAGCCGCCATTTCCTCGTTTGGCGCAGGCGGCGCCAATGCTTCGCTGATTGTCGAGGAACACCTCGGCGTGACCGACACACGCCCGGCGATGCCCGGCCCCTGGCTGATCCTGTTATCGGCACGTGATCCGCAACGCCTGACGGAATCGGCGTCGCGCTTGCAGGCGTTTCTAGGCACTGAACTACCGGTCATGGCCGACCTGGCGTGGACCCTGCAAACCGGGCGCGAAGCGATGGCCGAGCGGTTGGCGCTGCGGGTAGATTCCATTGCCGATGTGCAGCGTTGTCTGGCGTCGTGGCTGGCAGGCGAAGCGCTAGACAACGTGTTCTGTGGCCATAGCGATCCTTATGACCCAGCGCTGGACGCCCCCACCTCGCAGCCGATCGATCACTGGCTGCAACACCAGCAGTTGACCGAACTGGCGACGGCGTGGGTGCAGGGCGAGGCCATCGACTGGCCGGAGCTCTATCGCGACCGCACCTATCGGCGGCCGATGCGCATCAGTCTGCCGGGTTATCCCTTCGCCAAAAACAGCTACTGGATGCCGGGGCTGGCAAATCCGCCAGCCGACGCGTCCCTCGTCGAAGCATCAACTGAGCAGGACCTGAGCGACTGTTGCTACCTGCCGCGCTGGCAGGCTCAAACTGCAGACGAGCAAGCCACAGTGCCAGGCGTCGGAGCGGTTGTGCTGGTGACCCTGGGCGAATCCACCTCTGCGACCGGGCTGCTATGGGCGGCATTGGCCGAGCATAATCAAGGCAGCCGGAATGTGCTGCGGATCGACGGCGGTATTGGCGCCACCACCGAATTGGCGACAGGCCATTGGCGGTGCGGCGACGATGATCCGGAAGGCTTTACGCACATTCTGTCGGCCCTCGGCCCGGTGGCGCAGATCCTGGTGATCGGCGCGCAAACGGCCAACCACATGACGCCATTGGCGCTGGCCGACAGCCTGCAACACCACGAGTTGCCGCTGCTACGGCTGTTCAAGGCGTTGCAAACGGCAGCGGAAGATGGCAGCGCGACCGACTGTTTCCTGTTGTCCTTCGGCCGCTACGCCTTTGCCGGTGCGCCGCAACGGGGCAATCCGCTGGGGGCCGGCATGGCCGGGCTGGGTTACGCCATGGCCCAGAGCGAACACCGGGTGCACCTGCGCACTCTGGACCTCAATCTCGACGAACTTGAAACGCCACACAGCCGGCAACGGCTGCTCGCGCAGATCCTCGCCGAGCCTGCTTCGCTGCGCGGTGAGCTGATCAAACTCAGCCGTGGCGAGCGCTTTATCCAGCAGTTGATCCCGCTGGCGCTGCCGCCGACCCACACCAGCACGTCGGCGCTGCAACAGAACGGGGTGTACCTGATCCTCGGCGGCAGCGGCGTGATCGGTCAGGTGATCAGCCGTCAGTTGATCGAGCACTATCAGGCCCGGGTGATCTGGCTCGGGCGCAAACCTGCCGACAGCGAGCAGGTACAGCACAGCCTGAAGGCCGAGCAGTTCCGGGGCAGGGTCGATTATCTTCAGGTCGATGCGACAGATCTGGTGCAATTGCAACAGGCCGTGGCACTGGTCAATCAGCGTTACGGGCGAATCAATGGCGCCGTGTTCTCTGCGATGGTCTTCGACTTCGAGAACAGCATCCAGCACACCACCGAGGCGCAGTTCCAGCAGATTCTCGACATCAAGAGCCGTGGCAGCCTGCGTTTTTATCAGGCGCTGGCCGGGCAACCGCTGGATTTCCTCTGCTATTTCTCCTCCGGGCAGGGCTTTGCCTTTTCCGGCGCGGCCAAGCTGTCGGCCTATGCCTGCGGCATCACCTTCGCCGACGCCTTTGCCGAGGCCATCGGGCCGACGGCGGGTTTCCCGGTCGGCGTAATCAACTGGGGCTTCTGGCGCGCTTCGCTGCAAGCGCAGAAGGTCAGCCAGCATCTGGACGCGCTTGATGACGATGAGGGCTTTGCCTGTTTCAGCCGCTTTGTCGCGCAGCTGTCCAGCGGTTCGCTGCGTCGCCTGCTGTGCCTCAAGGCCTCGTCGGCGGTGCGTCAGCTGATGGCCGTGCCCGAGGGCCAGCAGTTGCGGCTCGATCCAACGGTGCTGGTGCCAGAAACGGCGCCGGGCGTCGAACTGGAGCCCGCCGAGCGCGAGCGGTTGCAGCAGATCTTTGATCCGCAAACGCTCGATCAATCGATTGCCGTGCTGCTGTTGATCCAGTTGCAGACCCTGGGCATCTTCACCGCGCCCGGCGCCCACAGCGCTGAAGTCTGGCGCCAGCAGGCCGGGATCAGCGAGCGCTATCGGCGCTGGTGGCAGGAATGCCTGGCGATTCTGGTGGAGCACGGTTACTTGCAGCAGCACGGTGAGGTCTTTGCCGTGGCAACGCCTGTTGCCCGGACGCGACACGCCGCGATTCTGGCCGCCTGGAAAACCCAGCGCGATCACTATTTCCAGGACCGCGAACGCCGGGTTCAAGTGACGCTGATCGACGATTGCCTGCTGCAGTTGCCGCAGATTCTCACAGGCCGGATTCAGGCGACGGACCTACTGTTTCCCGACGGTTCGATGGACAAGGTCGAGGGCATCTACCAGCACAATACCCTGTCGGACTTCTTCAACGCGCAACTGGCATCGCAGGTGACCGCACATGTACGGCGGCAGGTTCTGGCCGAACCAGGGCGCCCGGTGCGCATCCTGGAAATCGGCGCCGGCACCGGCGGCACCACCGCCGCGCTGCTGGCGGCGCTGGAACCGCTGGCCGCGCAGATCAGCGAATACTGCTACAGCGATCTGTCACGGGCATTTTTGCAACATGGGGAAGCCCGCTTCGCCGCAGGCCGACCTTACTTCACCACGCAAATTATCGACATCAGCCAGCCCGCGGACAGCCTTCAGCCGTATGACATTGTTGTCGCCACCAACGTGTTGCACGCCACCGCCAACATGCGCAACACCCTGGCCCATGTGCGGTCGCTGTTGCGCAGCGGCGGCCTGCTGGCGCTGAACGAACTGAACCGCAAAACCTCCGCCGCGACCGTTACCTTCGGCCTGCTCGATGGCTGGTGGTTGTACGAGGACCCGGCGCTGAGAATCCCCGGCTCGCCGTTGATCGCCGAGCAGACCTGGCTTGAGCTGCTGTGGAGCAGCGGCTTTGAACAGGTCGATCTGCACATCCCTGCGCAAATCGCCCTGGGTCAACAGATCATCACCGCCCATGGCGATGCACTGACCCTGCAAGTCTTTGAGCCGCAACGGCCCGCCACGTCCGCACAAAACAAGGAGTTTACGTTGAACCAGCATCCTGCCAGCGGGCCCGGAGCGTCCGTGGACGTTGCAGACAGACTGCAACAAGTGATCATCGAGGCCCTGGGCAAAACCCTCAAGGCCGACGGCCAGAGCATCGCGCTGCGCACGCCGTTTTCCGATTACGGCGTGGACTCGATTCTCGGGGTGGGTTTCGTCAAACAACTGGGCAACCAGTTGGGGATCAAGCTCAACAGCGCGATCCTGTTCGAACAGGCCACGGTGAGCAAACTGCACAATTACCTGCAAAAATCTTATGGCCCGCAGATCCAGCGGGCGCTGGCCGAGCCACTGGCGCCAACAGCCGCGCACAGCCTGCAAACAACTGCTGCCCTGATCAACCCGGTCATGGCGGCTGCGCTGGCGGGCGCAGAAACCCCGAGCACAAGTCCGCAGACCAGCAAAAACCGGCGAATTGCCGTGATTGGCATGGCCGGGCAGTTCCCCGGCGCCGATAACATTGAGGAACTGTGGGACAACCTGCTGGCCGGGCGCAACGGCGTGCAGGCACTGGGGCCGGACTATCTCGAATCCCGTGTCTACAGCGCCGACAAACAGCCGGGCAAAAGCTATTGCAATCGCGCCGGCATACTCAAGGACCGCGACTGCTTCGATCCGCTGTTTTTCAACCTCACCCCCCACGAAGCGGAGTCGATGACCCCGCATCAGCGGCTGGTGCTGCAAGAAAGCTGGAAGGCGCTGGAAGACGCCGGGTACAACCCGATGACCCTCGCCGGTCAGGCGGTCAGCATTTATGTCGGCGCCGAGCCGGGGGGCTATCACCACGACTCCTTTACCGGCAGCTCCGAGGCCATCGTCGCCTCTCGCCTGTCGTATTTTCTCGACCTTAAAGGCCCGGCGATGGTGGTCAACACCGGTTGCTCGTCGTCCGCCGTGGCCATCCACCAGGCCTGTGAAAGCCTGCGCCACGGTGAAAGCCGCCTGGCACTGGCGGGCGGTGTGTATGCGCTGCTGGATCAACGCGGGCTGATCAGCCTGTCGGCCATCGATATGCTCAGCCCCAGCGGCCAGTGCCATGCGTTCGATGCGGCAGCCGACGGCACGGTGATTTCCGAAGGCGTGGGCATGGTCGTGCTCAAACGCCTGGAAGACGCCGAGGCCGATGGTGACCCGATCTACGCCGTGATCGAGGCCTCGGGGGTGAATCAGGACGGCGCCAGCAACGGCATTACCGCGCCCAACGGTGATGCTCAGGAGCAATTGCTGCGCGACACCTGGCACAAATTCGGTGTCGATCCTGCGCAGATCAGCTACGTCGAAGCCCATGGCACCGGCACCCGGCTGGGTGACCCGGTCGAGGCCAACGCATTGATCCGTGCGTTCCGCGCGCTCACCGACGCCCAGGGCTATTGCGTGCTGGGCAGCGCCAAGGCCAACCTCGGTCACGCGGCGGCGGGGGCCGGGGTCATCGGTCTGATCAAAATCCTGCTGTCGATCCGCCAACGCACCTTGCCGGTCATGCCGGGCTTTGCACAGGTCAACCCGCTGATCGAACTTGAACACTCGCCGTTCTACATCAACCGTCAGGCGCAAGCCTGGCAGGCCAGTGGCGGCGAACGTCTGATCGCGGCACTCAACTCCTTTGGCCATAGCGGAACCAATGCGCATCTGGTGATTGGCGAATACCAAACAATCCACCGCACAGATCAAGACGCAACGCCACCGGCAGTGAGCCGGGTTATTCCTTTGTCCGGCAAAACCGCCGCCAGCCTGTGCGACAACGCCCGGGCGCTGGCGCACTGGCTGGACAAGACCGACGCGCCGCTGAGCCACATAGCCTTTACCTTGCAGACCGCCCGGGAGCCGATGCGGGAGAGGGCGGCGCTGGTGGTCAGTGATCTCGCGCAACTGCGCATTCAACTGGCCCTGCTGGCCAATGGCGACGCACTGCCTGTGGCGGCGGACGACAACGGCCGGCTGGCCAGTGAGTGGGTCGCCGGCAGCGACATCGACTGGGCGGCGCTGTGGCCGACCGGCTCGGCCAAGCGCATTCACCTGCCGCCTTACCAGTTTGCCAAAGAGCGCTACTGGGTCGATCAGACGCCGCAGCCCATCGTCGAACAGGACACGCCCGAAGACGCAGTGGATGAACCCGCCAACGGCCTGTTTCTGGCATGTCCCGTGTGGCAGGAGCCGCTGGGGGCAAGCGCTGATGCAGACGATGACATCGGCCAGCGCCTGCTGTTGTGGGTTGGTTTCAGCAGTGCGCAAGTGGCACAGTTGCAAACCCTGACCAACGCTGCTGGCGCAGGCGTGCGCGGTGAAATTCTGCCCTGCACCAGGACCGCACCGGCAGCACGTTATCAGGAACTGGCGATTGCGCTGTTGCTGCGGTTGCAGACGCTCAAGGGCCGGGTTCACGTTGAACTGATGATCGCCGAACAGGCACCGGAGCACTTGCTGTACGCCGGTCTCGACGGCTTGCTGAAAACCGCGTGCCTGGAACAACCGGCACTGAGTGCCCGCTGCCTGATGATCGAGGTCGAGCCCGACCAGCCATTGTCGGCGACTCAGCTCGCACAGCTGACCACCACACTCGGCGAAAACCGCCGGCGCGCCAGCTCGGTGTTGCAACGCAGCGGCCAACAAGGCGAGTGCCAGGAACTGCAATGGCAGGAACTGGCGGACGATGTCGCCGCCCGCCGTGAGCACGACCGCATCATCTGGAAAGATCACGGCGTCTACCTGATTACCGGTGGCGCCGGTGGCCTGGGGCTGATCTTTGCCGACGCGATTGCCGAGCAATGCAGCGACGCCACCTTGATCCTGATTGGCCGCTCGGCCCTCGATGCGCGTCAGCAGGCGCGGTTGCAGGCCATTCGTGATGCTGGCGCGGTGGTCATTTATCAGCAGGTCGACCTGACCGACGCCGAAGAGCTGGAGCAGTTGATCGACGACATCTGCACCAACCACGGCGGCCTCAACGGTGTGCTGCATGGCGCCGGGATCAACCGCGATCGGTTGCTCGCGCATAAAACCGCGCAAGACATGGTCGAGGTGTTTGCCGCCAAAGTGATCGGCACCGAACTGCTGGACCGTGCTTGCCGTCGGCTGTACCTGGATTTTTTTGTGCTGTTTTCATCCTGTTCGGCGGTGTTGGGTAGCATCGGTCAGTCGGATTACGCCGCCGCCAACGGCTTCGTCGATCACTTTGCCGGGCTGCGCAACAAACGCGTCGAACAGGGCTTGCGCTTCGGCCACACGCTGTCGATCAATTATCCGCTGTGGCGCGATGGCGGCATGCAGGTCAGCGCCGCCGACCGTGCGCACATCCGCCACAAGACCGGCATGGCGCCGATGCAGTCGGTACATGGCATCCAGGCGTTGCAACTGGGGCTGAACGCCGGCCTGGAACGGCTGCTGGTGATCGAGGGCGATCTGGCGCAGATTCGTGCGCACTTTGGCGCTGCTGAAGAAACCGCAACTGAGCCAGCGATGACGTCGGCCCCGGTCCCGGTTGACCGCACGCGGCTCACTGCCGCGATTCTCGAACGACTCAAGGCGGTGTTCTGTGCTGTTACCAAACTGCCGCCCGACCGGGTTGAAAGCGCAGCGCCGCTTGAGCAGTACGGTATCGACTCGATCATGATCACCCGGCTCAACAAGGCGCTGGAGGACGTGTTTTCGGCGATGACCCAGCTGCGTCCGGCAGAACGCCTGTTGTCGAAAACGCTGTTTTTCGAATACCACAGCCTGGACGCGCTGACCGGTTATCTGGTGGCCGAACATCACCGCGCCTGCATGTTGTGGAGCGGTCTGGCCGACGTTCCCGTGCCAATTGCACCGATTGTCACTCAGACCACCCAGGCACCTGCGGCGATGTCAGCCGCCGAACCCATCGCGATCATCGGCATCAGTGGTCGTTATCCGCAGGCCGCCAATCTCGACGAATACTGGCGCAACCTCAAGGAAGGTCGCGACAGCATCACCGAGATTCCGCCGCAACGCTGGTCACTTGAGGGCTTTTACGTCGACTCGGTGTCCGAGGCGCTGAAGCAGGCTCGCAGTTACAGCAAGTGGGGTGGCTTCATCGACGGCTTTGCCGATTTCGATCCGCTGTTCTTCAATATCTCGCCGCGTGAGGCGGTCAACATGGACCCGCAGGAACGGCTGTTCCTGCAATCGTGTTGGCAGTCGCTGGAAGACGCGGGGATCACCAAGGCCGATCTGGCCGAGCAGTATCAGGGCAACGTCGGGGTCTTTGCCGGCATCACCAAGACCGGCTACAGCCTCTACGGGCCGGCGTTGCGGGAGCAGGGGCACATGGTCTTTCCGCGCACCTCGTTCGGCTCGACCGCCAACCGCGTCTCTTATGTGCTGGACCTCAACGGGCCGAGCGAACCGGTGGATACCATGTGTTCCTCGTCGCTGAGCGCGCTGCACCGGGCCTGCGAAAGCCTGCGTCGCGGCGAGTGCCGGATGGCCTTTGCCGGCGGGGTCAATCTGTACCTGCATCCCTCCAACTACGTTGAATTGAGCGCCGGGCAGATGCTCTCCAAGGACGGTCGCTGCCGCAGTTTCGGCGAAGGCGGCAACGGCTTTGTACCGGGTGAGGGCGTCGGTTCAGTGCTGCTCAAACCGTTATCCCGGGCGCTGGCGGACCGCGACAACATCCACGCGCTGATCCGCGCCGTGGCGGTCAATCACGGCGGCAAGACTAACGGCTACACCGTGCCCAATCCCCAGGCCCAGGCTAAGGTGATTCGCCTGGCCATCGATCAGGCCGGGCTCGATGCCAGCCAGATCAGCTACATCGAGGCCCACGGCACCGGCACTGAGTTGGGCGACCCCATCGAAGTGAGCGGCCTGAGCCAGGCCTTTGCGCTTGATGGCGTCGAGCTCGGCCACTGCGCGCTGGGTTCGGTCAAAGCCAATATCGGGCACCTGGAAGGTGCCGCCGGTATCGCCGGCGTCAGCAAGGTCATTCTCCAGCTCAAACACAAACAGCTGGTGCCAAGCCTGCATGCCACCACCCTCAATCCCAACCTGACGTTGGACGCGACACCGTTCTACCTGCAACAGACGCTGGGCGATTGGTGCCCGGCAGGCGATGGACCGCGTATCGCCGGGGTCTCATCCTTTGGTGCTGGCGGTGCCAATGCCCATGTGCTGTTGCAAGAGCACGACGAGTACCGTGAACTGCCAACCGCCAATGGCGCCGAAGTGATTCTGCTGTCGGCCAGGGATGGCGAACGCCTGCGCGACTATGCGCAGGCGCTGCTGGCCTATCTGGTTGCCCGGCCATCGCTGTCGGGCGCCGACCTGGCGAACCTGGCGTACACCCTGCAAACCGGTCGGGAAATGATGGCGGCGCGGCTGGGCCTGGTGGTCGATTCGCCTGCCGCGCTGGCGACGCAATTGCGCAGGTTTATCGAGCGTGGTGCCGAGCCGGACGCAGGCCTTTACGTCGGCGACATCCAGCGTAAACAGCTCTGCGCCCAAGCCGATGCCGAGCTGGCGCCGGTGATTCGCCGTTGGGCCGAGAGCGGCAAACTGCACAAGCTGCTGGAGCTGTGGGTCAACGGCGAAGTCGTCGACTGGACACTGCCGCATGCTCTGCGGGCCGGGCCGCTGCCGTACCGGATTAGCGTGCCGGTCTATCCCTTTGCCCGCGAGACGTTCTGGTTACCGGGTATTGAGCCTGTGGCGACGCCTGAGACCGTTAGCGCTGAGGCTGCGGCTTCCACCTCAAGCGACCACCTGAGCTATCTGGCACGCTGGCAGGCCGACGGGCAGGGCGGCGAACCCATGACCGCCGAGCACCGTTGCGTGCTGATCGTCGGCGATGCGTCGATCCGGCCAGTGGCAGAGGCGATCACCGCGCACTACCTGCTCAGCGCGGGTTTTGCCACGGGTGCCGGCCGGGTGATCCGTCTGCAGCCCGGCACGCAAACGGTCTGTCTGGCGCCGGATCACTGGTCGCTGGACGTCGCCGATCCGCAAGCGCTGGAACACTGCCTGAGCGCTTGTCCTGCCATCGATTGCCTGTATTTCTTCGGCGGCAACGCCCAGGCCACTGACTGGCAAGCGCAGCTCGACAGCCCGAAAACCAATGAAATCCTGCTGCTGCGGTTGATCAAATGGCTCAAACAGCACAGCTCTTGCCAGGCGATCGACAGCTACATCATCAGCCAGGACAACTTCGACATCAGCGGCGAGCCAGTCAGCGCCGTGGGTGGCGGCCTGACGGGCATGGCCTACGCGATTGCCCAAGGCGAGCACCGCTTCCGGGTGCGCAACCTGGATGTCGACAGCCGTGAGCTGGCCGACCACCGGCGCCGGCCAGGCTTACTGCGCCAGGTGCAGGGCGAGGGCGGCCTGGCGCGGGGCGAGGTGTTGTGCCTGCGCGACGGCGTGCGTTATCGCCAGCGTATTTTCAACCTGAGCTGGCAACCCCAGGTGCCGTTGGCCGACGGCCGCTTTGTCACCCCGGCGCTCAAGCGGGGCGGTGTCTATGTGATTCTTGGCGGCAGCGGCACGGTGGGCTCGATCATCAGCCGCTACCTGCTGGCCGATTATCAGGCCCGGGTCATCTGGCTGGGACGCAGCGGCGCCGCCGATCCCAAGGTGCAACAACGGCTCGCGAACTGCCTGCAACGCGTTGACCGCACGGTCGATCCGGCGCAGTTGCACTACCTGCAAGCCGATGCCAACGACGCTGCATCGCTGCAACGGGCCATGGCGCAGATCAAACAGCGTCATGGCGCGATCAACGGGGCGATTTTCTCCGCCGTGGTGTTCAACCATGAAGATCCGATCACGCGCATCCCCGAACCGCAGTTCGACGAAATCCTGCAAGTGAAAAGCCGTGGCGGTATCGAGTTCTACCGGGCGCTGGCTGATGAGCCGCTGGATTTCATGTGCTACTTCTCGTCCGGGCAAAGCTTTGCCTTCTCCGGCGCGGCGCGGTTGGGGGCCTATGCCGCCGGCATCACCTTCGGCGACACGCTGGTGCGCAGCCTGCGTCGGCACGCGGCGTTCCCGGTGGGTGCGATCAATTGGGGGTTCTGGCTGTCATCGCTGACCGAACAACAGGCGGCGGACCCGTTGGCGCAACCAATGAGCCGCCACGCCGGGGCCCTGGAGGACCGCGAGGGCTTTGGATGCTTTGCCCGCTTTGTCGAAGCCCTGAGTCACGGCCAGCTCGATCAGGTGCTGTGCATGGCCGCTTCGGCGCCGGTCCAGCAGTTGATGCAACTGCAACCGCAGCCCATCATCCTTGGCCAGACCGGCATTCAGTCGCCCGACGATGGCTTTGAGCGCTACCGCATCGCTGCCGCGCCGTTGCTTGCGGCCCATGATCCACTGCCGTTTGACCAGGCCATGGCCGGGATGACGCTGGTGCAACTGCGTCGCATGGGCCTGTTCACCCAACCGGGGCAGTTTCAGGACAGCGAAGTCCTGCGCCGTCAGGCCGGCATCGGCGAGCACTATGGCCGCTGGTGGGCGACCAGCCTCGAACTGCTGCAACAGCAGGGGCTGGTGCAGCGCCGGGGCACCCAGGTCGCGGTCACGGAGCAAGTGGATTCTCAGCCCCTGGAGCAACGCTGGTGCCTGCTCAGGGAGGAGTTGATCGCCGTACCGCAACGCAAGGCCCAGGTGCAGTTGGTTGACGCCTGCCTGCAACAGCTGCCGGCGATACTTGGCGGACGAACCCAGGCCACCGATGTCATGTTCCCCAACGGCTCGATGGACAAGGTCGAGGGCGTCTATCGCCACAACGCCTTGTCCGACTACTTCAATCAGGTGGTCGCAGGCGTGGTGCAACAGCACATCGAAGCGCTGTTGATCCGCGAGCCGCAGCGGCAAATCCGCATTCTGGAAATCGGTGCCGGCACCGGCGGCACCAGCTCCATCGTGCTGCCGGCGCTGCAAGCGTGGCGCGGGCAGATCGCCGAGTATTGCTACACCGACATCTCCAAGGCGTTTTTGATGTACGCCAGGAAAACCTATGGCGAGGCCAATCCGTTCCTCACCTATCAGGTATGGAATGTCGAGCAACCGCCGCAAGCCCAGGGTCTGGAGCTGGGCAGTTATGACATCGTGATCGCCGCCAACGTGCTGCACGCCACCGGCAGCATTCGCCGCACGCTGACGCATGCCGGTGCGTTGCTGCGCCGTGACGCGATGGTGGTGATGAATGAAATCAGCGACCGCTCGCTGTTCGCCCACCTGACCTTCGGTCTGCTCAAGGGCTGGTGGCTGTACGAAGACCCCGAGCTGCGCATCCCCGGCACACCGGCTCTGTATCCGCAAAGCTGGGCCAGCGTGCTGGGCGAAACCGGCTTCCACAGCGTCACCTTCCCGGCGCAATGCGCCCATGGCCTTGGCCAGCAGATTATCGTCGCGCACAGCGATGGTATGGAGCGCGTGGCGGTGCTGGATCAAATCGAAAAACCACTCGGCAGCCCCGCACCAACCCTGCAAACGGTGCCTGCGGCAACCGGCAGCGGCCGCGAGGTGCTGACCGCGTTGGTGCTGGACGGCCTGGCCAAGACGTTGCAACTGGAGCCCGGTCGCATTCAGGCGGATCAGCCATTTGCCGACTACGGCATCGACTCGATCCTTGGCGTGAGTTTTGTCAGCCACATCGGCGAGGCCCTGGGCACGGAGCTAAACACCGCGTTGCTGTTCGACTATTCGTCGCTGCAAAGCCTGGTGGACTACCTGCTCGGCCAATACCCGGCCCAATGCGCCCGGCTGGGCGGCGGGGCAGCACAGCCTGTTGTGCCTGAGCCACCGGCATCCGAGCAGCAACTTGAGGCGGCATTTTTGTGCGGTGAACTGGCAATCGATGAATTGCTGAAAATCATCAACGACAACGCCACGGCAAACCACGGCACGGCGCAGGCCACGGCGGGGAAAGGAC
The DNA here is from genome assembly GCF_016650735.1 of Pseudomonas sp. TH37. Lineage (NCBI taxonomy): Bacteria > Pseudomonadati > Pseudomonadota > Gammaproteobacteria > Pseudomonadales > Pseudomonadaceae > Pseudomonas > Pseudomonas sp. TH37. The sequence continues at coordinate 249,433 of NZ_JAEKFD010000010.1, read as the reverse complement.
AATCATGAGCAGCCAAGCATTTCAATCCATCATCGCCCGGCTTCAACAGCGCCAGATCACCGCTGACGAAGCCCGGCAGCTGCTGCAACAACTCAAGGCCGGCGCGCAGGCCACAACAGAAACACCGTCAGCCACTCGCCCGAAGGTGCATGACGAGATTGCCGTGATCGGCATGTCGGGGCAGTTTCCCTCCGCCGACAACGTCGAGCGCTTCTGGCACAACCTCAGCACCGGTGCCGACGGTGTGGTTGAACTGGGCGAGCGTTATCTGGACGCTGAGCGCAGCTATTCGGCCGAGCGTCAGCCCGGCAAGACGTATTGCAAATGGGGCGGTGTCCTTGAGCAGCGCGATGATTTCGATCCGTTGTTTTTCAGTATTTCGCCCCGCGATGCCGAGTCGATGAACCCGCATCAACGGCTGATCCTCCAGGAAAGCTGGAAGGCGCTGGAAGATGCCGGCTACAACCCGAAAAGTTTTCGCGACCAGTCGGTGGGCATCTTTGTCGGCGCCGAACCGACCGGCTATTTCCACGAAACCTTTATCGGCGCCTCCGACGCGATCATTGCTTCGCGCCTGTCTTACTTCCTCGACTTCAAAGGCCCGGCGCTGGTGGTGAACACCGGTTGCTCGTCCTCGGCCACGGCCATTCACCTGGCCTGCGAAAGCCTGCGCAATGGCGAGGCGGAACTGGCGCTGGCCGGCGGTGTGTTCGCCACCCTCGGCGAGCCCGGCCTGATCAGCCTGGCGCAAATGGACATGCTCTCGCCAACCGGGCACTGCCATACCTTCGATCAGCGCAGCGACGGCATTGTGCTGTCCGAGGCGGTAGGCATGCTGACCCTCAAGCGCCTGTCCCAGGCGCTGGCCGACGGCGACCCGATCTACGGGGTAATCTGTGCCTCGGGCATGAACCAGGACGGCGCCAGCAACGGCATTACCGCCCCCAGCGGCCAGGCCCAGGAACGGCTGATCAGCGAGTTGTATTCGCGTTTTGGCATCGATCCGCGGCAGATCAGCTACGTCGAGGCCCACGGCACCGGCACGCCACTGGGCGATCCGGTCGAGGTCAACGCGCTGGTCCGGGCTTTCCGCCAGTTTACCGACGACACGGGTTATTGCGCGCTGGGCAGCGCCAAAGCGCACATCGGCCACACCTCGGCGGCGGCCGGCGTGGTCAGCCTGATCAAGATCCTGCTGTCGATGAAGCACCGCCAGTTGCCGGGGCTGTTGAATTTCGAACAGCTCAACCCACGGATCGAACTGGCGGGCTCGGCGTTTCATATCCATGCCGAACCCCGGGAATGGCTCGGCAGCGGCCCGAAAATGGCGGCGCTCAACTCCTTTGGCCACAGCGGCACCAATGTGCACATGGTCATCCGCGAGGCGCCCGAAGTCGCCGCCGCCCCAGTCACCGACGAGGCGCGGCCCTGCCTGCTGCCACTGTCGGCACGTACCGCCGACAGCCTCAAACGCTATGCCCGCCGCGTGCGTCAGGCACTGCTGGACCCGGCACTGCGCCTGCCGGACCTCGCTTACACCCTGCAAACAGGGCGGCTGGCGCAGGCGCATCGGTTGATCTTCCTGTGTTCCGACAAGGACCAGTTGCGCCAACAATTGAATGACTGGCTGGACGGGCGTTCGCCCCGACATTGCTGGTCCGGGCAGATCGACACGGCTGAACGTACGGACATCGAGGTGCCTGCCATTATCGATCAAACGAGCCTGCAACCGCTGGCCGAGGCCTGGGTCATGGGCGGCAAACTCGACTGGGCGCAATTCAATCGTCAGCACCGTGGCGATGCCCGCCGTGTGCACGCGCCGGTCTATCCGTTTGCCCGGCAGACTTTCTGGATAGCGCCCGCGCACCGTGGCGCGGCGGGAGGCGAAGCTCAGGTCGGCGCAGGCATTACAGAACGCAATCTGCATCCGTTCCTGGCGCGAAACACCTCCGATCTACAGCGTCAGCGCTTCAGCAGCGTGTTTGATGGCGAGGCGTTTTTCCTCAAGCAGCATGTGGTCGGCGGGCAACGGATTTTTCCCGGTGTCGCGCATCTGGAAATGGCCCGGGCGGCGGTGGTGATGGCCACGGCGGGGCGGCAGCCATCGTTCAGTCAGGTGGTGTGGCTGCGGCCATTGATCATTGGCGCCCAGCCTCGGCAGGTCGATATCGAGCTGACACTGGAAGACGATGAGCAGATCCGCTTCGAGATCTCCAGCCGCGAGCTTGATTTGTTGACCGGGCAAGCCAAGGGTGAACCGCTGCTTCACAGTCAGGGGCTGGCCGGATTTGCTGAAACATCGGCGCCGCAACAGGTGGATCTGGCGGCGCTCAAGGCACGGATGACCGGCGGCCAGTTAAGCGCCAAGCAGTGTTACGACGCCTATCAGGCGATGACGTTCGAGCACGGCCCGGCCTATCAGGGCCTGCAAGCGGTGGACCTCGGGCGGGGCGAGGTGTTGGCGCAACTGTTGCTGCCCGCCTGCCAGCGCGACAGCCTGGAGGACTATGTGCTGCACCCGTCGCTGATGGATTCGGCGCTACAGGCGGCCATCGCCCTGAGTCTCGGTGCCGAGGTGGTGCTGAGTGAAGACGAGCGGCAGCACCTGCCGCCGTTGACGCGCCCGACACTGCCGTTTGCCCTTGAAAGCTTGCAGATTCTGGATCGTTGCAGCGAATCGATGTGGGCCCGGGTGAGCTACGCCGAACGCCGCGACGATCAGCAGGCCGACAGCGGTTTGCAGCGCTTGAACATCGAGCTGTTCGATCAGCAGGGCAAGCTTTGTGTGTTGATGCAGGGTTTCACTTCGCGCGTGCTGGGAAACCCGACCGAACCGGCAACCAGCGACCAGCCGCTGATGGAAACCCTGCTGTTCCAGCCACAGTGGATTGACGAGGTGCCGCCATTGGCTCAAGCGCCGAATTTCAGCCAGCGCCTGATCCTGCTGAGTGGCTTTGATTCAACGATCACCGCCGAGGTGCAACAACTGGCCGCTGGCTGCTGCACGGTGCTGGACGTTCCCGAGCAGGATTGCGCCGTTGATTATCAGCAGACGGCACTCGCGCTGTTGCAGCAAATCCGGTTGCTGCTCGGTGCGGGCGGCGGACGGCGGTTGCTGCAGCTCGCCGTGCATAACCCGAATGACGACCGGATGATCGGCGGCCTCGCGGCGATGCTGCGCAGTTTGCAGCTGGAAGTGCCGGACGTGACCGGCCAGGTGATCGAGCTGGACGAACAGCAATCACTGGTGCAACGGCTAGCGGACAACGCCGCTGCCGGCGATGTCGGGATTCGCTACCAGGTGGGTCGTCGCCAAGTGCAACACTGGCGTCCTTGCCCGGCGGTCGATCTGGCGATTGACGCTCCGTGGAAGGACCGTGGTGTGTACCTGATTACCGGTGGCCTCGGGGGCCTCGGCCGGCTGTTCGCCCAGGCCATCGCCGCCAGTGTCAGCGATGCCACCTTGATTCTCACTGGCCGTTCAGCGCTGGCCCCGCACCTGCTGGCCGGAATTGACCCGGGCCGCAACCAGATCGAATACCGCCAGCTGGATGTCAGCGACGCCGAGGCGGTGCAGCGCCTGATCGACGGGATTGTCGCCGGGCATCATGGCCTCAACGGCGTGTTGCACAGCGCCGGGGTGATCCGCGACAGCCTGCTGATTAACAAACAGGATGACGAACTGAAACAGGTGATGGCGGCCAAGGTGGCCGGCACCCGCAACCTGGATCTGGCCACCGCCGGATTGGCGCTGGATTTCTGGATCTGTTTTTCCTCCGGCACCGGCGTCGTCGGCAATGCCGGTCAGGCCGACTACGCGGCAGCCAACGCTTTTGTCGACCGCTACGCCGTGTATCGCAACCAATTGACCGCCCAAGGTCTGCGCCGTGGTCAGAGCCTGGCGATCAACTGGCCGCTGTGGAAAGAGGGCGGTATGCAGGTCGATGAAGCGACCGCGCAGCAGATGGCGCACAGCACCGGCATGGTCGCCATGCCGAGCAACGCCGGGACTCACGCCCTGCGCCAATGCGTGGCGCTGGCGCTGCCGCAGGTGCTGGTGATGCACGGTCGGCGCGAGCCGATTACCGCGTTGGTCAGCGGCGCCACCCATGTCTCAATGCCGCAACCTGCCCCGCAGGTTGCCCCCAACAGTGACGCACCATTGACCGAAGCGCTGCACCGGGCATTGATCGAGCTGGTGTCCACGCAGATGAAAATCCCCGCTGGCGAAATCCGGCTCGATGTCGAGTTCAGCCAGTACGGCTTCGACTCGATCAGTCTGACCACGCTGGCCAACACCCTGAAACAGCAATGGCGGCTCAATCTGGCGCCAACGATCTTTTTCGAACACGCCACGGTCGGCCGTTTCGCCGCGTATCTGGAACGCGAGCACCGCAGCGCACTGGCCGCCAGACTCGCGCCGCAAACAGTGCCGCTGGTAGTGTACCCCCGGCAAACACAGCCGCAGGCAGCAGCCCCGCGCCCGCTGCCAACCGCCAGCGTTGCCCTGACTAACCCGCCTGCCACCGAAGCCGACGATGACATCGCGGTGATCGGCATCAGTGGCCGTTTCCCGATGGCCGATGACGTCGAGCAGTTTTTCCATAATCTCAAGGATGGGCGTGACTGCATCAGCGAGATTCCCGCCAATCGCTGGGACTGGCGCCAGTACTACGGCGATCCGCACCGCGAGGTCGACAAGACCAACGTCAAGTGGGGCGGCTTTATCCACGGTGTCGATCACTTTGATCCGCTGTTCTTCGCCATCTCGCCACGCGAAGCACAATTGATGGACCCGCAGCAGCGCCTGCTGATGACGTACGTGTGGCTGGCCATCGAAGACGCCGGCTACGCCACCGCTGATCTGGCGGGCAGCGACACCGGGATTTTCGTCGGCACCGGGGTGACCGGCTACAGCAGCCTGATCGCCAAGGCCGGCGTACCGGTCGAAGGCTATAGCGCCACGGCGATGGTGCCCTCGGTCGGCCCCAACCGCATGAGTTTCCTGCTGGATTTCCACGGCCCCAGCGAACCGGTGGAAACCGCCTGCTCGTCGTCGCTGGTGGCGATCCACCGCGCGGTCCAGGCGATGCGCAGCGGTGATTGCCGGATGGCGGTGGTCGGCGGCGTTAACACATTGATCGCGCCCGAGGCGCAGATCAGCTTCAGCAAAGCCGGCATGCTGGCGCTGGATGGGCGCAGCAAGACCTTCTCGGCCCAGGCCAACGGCTATGCCCGTGGTGAAGGCATCGGGATGATCGTGCTGAAAAAACGCGCCCAGGCCGAGGCCGATGGCGACCACATTTATGCGCTGATCCGCAGCACCGCGGAAAACCACGGTGGCAAAGCCAACTCGCTGACGGCACCCAACCCACGGGCCCAGGCCGAGCTGCTGAAGTCGGCCTGGCGCAAGGCCGGGGTCGATCCGCGCAGTGTCAGCTACATCGAGGCCCATGGCACCGGTACGGAGCTGGGCGACCCGATTGAAATCAACGGCCTGAAAATGGCCTTCCGCGAACTGGCCGAAGAGCTGAGCAGCGATGCGCCGGGGCAGGGCTATTGCGGCGTCGGTTCGGTGAAGTCGAACATCGGCCACCTGGAACTGGCGGCCGGGATTGCCGGAGTGATCAAGGTCCTGCTGCAGCTCAAGCACAAGACCCTGTTCAAGAGCCTGCACTGTGAACAGCTCAACCCTTATATCGAACTCGACGACAGCCCGTTTTACGTGGTCCAGCAAAGCCGACCCTGGGCCGCCCTCAAGGACCGCCACGGCCATGAGTTGCCGCGTCGGGCGGGTGTCAGCTCGTTCGGTTTTGGCGGCGCGAATGCGCATATTCTGCTGGAGGAATATTGCGCGCCACAGCAAGCTCGCAACGAAGCGACTTCAGGCGTAAGAGCGTTTCTGCTGTCGGCCAAAAACCCGGAACGGCTGCGTGAGTCTGCCCGTCGCCTGGCAGATTTCATCGCCACCGCGCCTGCGCAAGACCCGCGCTACCTCGATGATCTGGCGTATACGCTGCAAGTGGGCCGCGATGTGATGCAGGAGCGGGTGGCGCTGTTGAGCGATTCCCTGGGCGATCTGCAACGCCAGCTCGGCGACTTCGCGGCGACTGGCAAAGCGCTCTATCGCGGCACCAGTGAGGGCGATAATCCGGCACTGGCGCTGTTTCGTCAGGACGAGGACATGGCCGCCGCGCTGGCGGCCTGGATCGACAAACGCAAGTACCACAAGTTGCTGGAACTGTGGGCCCAGGGCCTGACGATCGACTGGCGTCAGTTCTACCGTGACGCTCGGCCGATGCGCCGCCTAAGCCTGCCAGGTTATCCCTTTGCCGAGGAGCGCTACTGGGTCACGGACCTTGCCAGCGGCCAGGTGGCCAGCCCTGTTCAAGGTGGCATGTGGCTGCACCCGATGCTCGAACGCAATACCTCGGACTTTTATCAACAGCGTTTCAGCAGCCGTTGGCAGGGTGACGAGAGCTGGTTTGCCGACCATCAGGTCGACAGCCGCAACACCATGCCCGGCGTCGGTTATCTGGAAATGGCCCGGGCGGCGATTGCCCGGTCGCTGGATGCGCAGGTACTGGATGCCGGCTCGCTGCAATTGAAGAACATCGTCTGGCTCACGCCTTACACGCCGACGCCGCAGCACAACGAACTGCATATCGAATTGACGCTGGAACAACAGAAAGTCGACTTCAGGATCTACTCGCAAGCTGACGGTGTAGTGTTGGAGCACTGCAAGGGCAGTGCGCAGGTGATCCCGGCAGGCCATGTGCAACCGCTGGATCTCGACACTCTCTGCGCCGCGCCCTGGCAGCGCAGCCTTGAAGCGGCCGAGCTGTATCCGCTGTTTGAAGCGATGGGCATCCACTACGGTCCCGGCCATCGCGGTGTTTCGCGTCTGTGGCTGGGTGAGGGCCGGGTATTGGCCCGGCTTGAACTGGCGCCGGGGTTGTTTGACGGTGATTGGGTGCTGCATCTGCATCCGGGCATGCTCGATTCCGCCGTGCAGGCTTCGATTGGCCTGCTGCAAAACCGCGACGGGACTGGCGAGACGCTGCTGCCCTTTGCCCTTGAGCAACTGAACGTATTTGGGCGTTGCCGGCCGCAGATGTGGGCACTGATCAGCGTCGATGGGCGCAATGCGGGTAGCGCGGTGCAACGGATCGATATCGATCTGTGCGATGAGTATGGGCAGATTGCCGTGGCGTTACGCGGGTTCAGCTCGCGGCCCATTCGGACCGGGCGTGAACGTCCCACCGATCAGTTGCTGCCGGCGGGCCTGAGCCTGCTGGCGCCTCAATGGGTTATCGCCGATAGCCCGTCGATATCAGCGAAAGCGTTGCCCACGTTGGCCATTGGCGCATCCAGTGAGCGCCATGACTGGCTGGCCGGGTTACATCCACAGATCGAGTTTCTGCCGTCGCCGTCATCCACTATCGATGGGATCGCCGCCCAGTTGTCGGCCTGCGCACCGTTCCAACGCCTGATCTGGCTGGCGCCAGCGGAGCACAGCACGCTGATGCTGTTCCGCATGATCAAGGCGCTGTTGCAGCTGGGTTTGGCCCAACAAGCGTTGCACCTGCAACTGATCTTCACTGCCAGCATCGCCCTGCGTCCCGACGAACCGTTGGTGCCGGAGCAGGGGGCTTGTCATGGCCTGGCCGGGTCGTTGGCCAAGGAACAGGAGCAATGGCGGGTTGAGCTGATCGATCTGCCAGCGGACGGCCAACCGCTGCCACAGACAATGCCCGAGCCAACATTGCCCGCTGAATGCCTGGCCTGGCGTCAGGGTGAATGGTTTCGCCAACGCTTGTTGCCGCTGGCCGAGGGTGTGCCAACAGACGCTGGCGCTGTGCATTACCGCGAGGGCGGCGTGTACGTGGTGATCGGCGGCGCCGGTGGTATTGGCGAAGTGTGGACTCGCCATCTGATCAGCCATTGGCGTGCGCAAGTGGTCTGGCTGGGCCGCCGCGTTGCTGACGATCAGATCAATCAAAAACTCGCGACGTTGGCGCAGTTTGCCCGCCAACACAATGCGGCGGCGCCGCTGTATCTCCAGGCCGACGCTACCGATGCCGGGCAACTGACATGGGCCAGGCAGCAAGTGCTCGAGACCTGCGGGCCGATCAATGGCTGGGTGCATTCGGCGCTGGTGCTGAATGATGCGCGGCTTGCTCAGATGGACGAGGCGCAGTTCAGCGCGGCGTTCGACGCCAAGCGCCTGACCAGTCTCGCCATGGCCCAGGTCTGTACGGCGGCGGACAACCCGGCGCTGGACTTCGTGCTATTTTTCTCCTCCATGATTGCCTTCAGCCGAGCCGCTGGCCAGGCCAACTACGCCGCTGGCTGCGCCTTCGCCGATGTCTTTGCCGCGCAGCTCGATCAGCACGGCCCATGCCCGGTCAAGGTCATCAACTGGGGCTATTGGGGCTCGGTGGGCGTGGTTGCCGATGCGGGTTATCGGGCGCGGATGGCCGCGCAGGGCCTGGGCTCGATTGAACCGCAAGAGGGCATGGCGGCGCTGGACCGGTTGCTGGCCAGTCCCTTGCCGCAGTTGGGGCTGATCAAGTTGCTGGAGCCGATGGCCATCGCCGGCATCGACAGCGGCTGGCAGCTCGATTGCTACCCGGCGCAGGAATCACTGGCGTCCGATGACTGGGCGCAGGTCGTTCGGCACTGCGCTTCGGCGCCGCAACATCACCCGGCGGCCAACGAGATGAACCGGCTGTTGCTGGCGCAGACCTTTGCCTGCCTCGGTGAACTGGCTGCTGGCGGGCCGCTGACCGAGCAACGGATCGCCGCCGAGCCGGCTGTGGCGGCCAATCTGCAAGCCCATCCGTTCTACCGTCGCTGGCTGCGTGAAAGCCTGCGCTTGTTGACTGAGAATGCTGATATCGACGCACACGGCCAGTTGTTGTCGGCCCTGCCTGAGCCGGCAACGCTCTGGTCGCAATGGCAACAGGCCAGCGAGCAGTGGCGCCGCGACGCCGATCTGCATGCTCAGTTGCAATTGGTGCAAACCTGCGCCCGTGCGCTGCCGGCGATCCTGCGCGGCGAGCAGCCGGCTACCGGGGTGATGTTCCCCGACGGTTCGATGGCGTTGGTGGAGGGCATCTACAAAAACAACCGGGTCTGCGACTACTTCAACGCCGTGCTCGGCGAGGTGGTGGCCGATGTCGCTCGCCGTCAGGCGCAGAGCGGCAGGCCGTTGCGGATTCTGGAAATCGGCGCCGGCACGGGCGGCACCACCGCCGGGCTGATCGACACGCTGCGCCCGTGGCAACAAGGGATCGGTGAATACTGCTACACCGACGTGTCCCAGGCGTTCCTGCGCCATGCCGAAACGCATTTCGCGCCCCAGGCGCCTTACCTGCGCACGGCGATTTTCGATGTCGGCCAACCCTGCGCCGAGCAAGGCATCAGCCTGCAACACTATGACTTGGTGATCGCCACCAACGTGCTGCACGCAACGCCGGACCTGCGGCGCACGCTGCAAAACGCCAAGACCGCGCTGCGCCAGGGCGGCTTGCTGTTGCTCAATGAAATCAGCGACCGTTCGATGTTCACCCACCTGACCTTCGGCCTGCTCGAAGGCTGGTGGTTGCACAACGACACGCCGCTGCGCATTCCCGGATGCCCCGGCCTGTATCCCGAGCGCTGGCGGCAACTGTTGCAGGCGCAGGGCTTTGACGGCATTGCCTTCCCGGCCTCGGCCAGTCATTCGTTGGGCCAGCAGATAGTCGTCGCCGCCAGCGATGGCGTGGTGTGCCTGCCGGCGCAGGGTGGCGCTGTCGTGGCGAACGTCGAGCCGCAGGCGCCACGCCCTGTTGCGAAAGCAGATATCGATGAAGAAGTGTTGGCGGGGCAGTGTCGGCAACTGATCACCGAGGTGCTGTCGAAGCTGGTGAACATGGCACCTGAGCGTTTGCAGCGCGACACTGCGTTCGATCGCTACGGCATCGACTCCATCTTGCAGATCAGCCTGATTCAGGCGCTGGAGAAAAGCACCGGCGAGCTGTCGCGCACCATTCTGTTCGAACACAACACCATCAATCAGCTGACGAATTACCTGCTGGCCGAACATCGGCCTGCGCTGACCAGCTATTTTGCACCCGTGCAGCAGGTTGAGCGGTCGGTGGCAGTGCAGTCGGTTGCGCCGCTCGCGGTCAGTCGTCACGCCCCTGTCAGGCCCGCGCCGCAACCGTCAGCCAGCGTTGAGGCGCAGGCAGCGAACCGCGACATCGCGATTATCGGGGTCAATGGCCGCTACCCGATGGCGGCTGATCTGGACGCCTTCTGGGACAACCTGCGCAACGGTCGCAACTGCGTCAGCGAGGCCGATGGTCAACGCTGGTCAATGGCCTCGAACGGCGATGAGCGCTACTACGGTGGCTTCCTCGAACAGGTCGAGGCCTTTGATCATGGCCTGTTCGGCATCGGAGACGCCGAGGTGCAGCACGTTTCGCCAGAGCTGCGGCAGATGCTCGAAGTGGCCTGGCTGACCTTCGAGAGTGCCGGTTACAACAGCGATGCGCTGGCCCGGTTCCAGCAGGGCGATACGGCGGCGGTCGGGGTGTTTATCGGTTCGATGTACAACCCGTCGCCGCTGCGCGAGAGCGATCCTGCGCATGCGGTGATCACGGCCAATGTCACCGACTGGCAGATCCCCAACCGGATTTCTCACTGCTTCGATCTCAAGGGCCCGAGCCTGGCGGTCAACACGGCGTGCGCCAGTTCGATGTCGGCGATCCACTTGGCCTGCCAGAGCATTTTGGCCGGCGACTGTGCGATGGCGATGGCTGGCGGCGTCAATCTGATCCTCGATCCGTCCCGATACCAGACCCTCAAACTGGCCAGTTTCCTCGGCAGTTCGGACCTGAGCCGCGGCTTCGGCCAGAGCGACGGCATGCTGCCGGGTGAAGGCGCCGGCGCCGTGCTGCTCAAACCATTGGCGGCGGCAGTGGCCGATGGCGACCGGATCTACGGGGTGATCAAGAGCTCCAGTGTTAATCATGGCGGCGGCAAACTGATGTACTCGGCGCCCAACACCCGCCAGCAAACCCGCTTGATCGCCGAGACCATCAAGCGCGCAGGCCTGCAACCCGCGCAGATCAACTACGTTGAAGCGGCGGCCAACGGCTCGGAACTCGGCGACCCGATTGAAGTGGCCGCGTTGAAAAAGGTCTTCGGTGAACTGCCGCCCGGCAGCTGTGCGCTGGGCACGGTGAAGTCCAATATCGGTCACCTTGAGGCGGCTTCGGGAATTTCCCAACTGACCAAAGTGTTGCTGCAACTGCAACATCAGCAGTTGGCGCCTTCGATCAATGCCGAACCGCTGAACCCGCATATTCGCCTGGAGGGCAGCGCCTTTTATTTGCAACAACACGCTTCGCCCTGGACGGCTGATGGCAACGGTCAGCCGCTCCGTTGCCTGATCAATTCTTTTGGGGCTGGCGGAACTTACGCCAGTCTGGTGGTCGAGGAGTATCAGGAGAGTCGGGCAACGTTCAGAAACACAGGCGGTGAGCAACTGTTGATTGTCGCCGCAGCCAGCCGGGGCAGCCTCTTGGCCTATCTGAAAAAACTCCAGACCTTAATCGATGCGAATTCGACTTTCGATCTGTCAGATCTGGCCTACAGTTTAGCCCTGCGTGAACACCGTCTGGCCCACCGCGCCGCGTTGGTGGTCGGCGACAAACAGCAACTGCGGGCACGCTTGCAATTGCTGTTGGCGGGCACACCAGATAGCGGCTGTTGGCTATCACCGGTTGATGGCATTGAAGAGGGCGAGCCTGGGACCGCGTCGGGGTCACTGATGCAAAGGGGCGAAGCCTGGAGTCGCGGTGCCGGGCTGGATATCCCGGCGCTGTACCCGAGCGGCGGCAATCGAATGGCGCTGCCCGGTTATGAGTTTGAGCATCCACTGGCGTCGCCGAAATCCGGCAGAACGCCACCCGCGTTGTTCTCCAGCGAACTGTATCGGCGCATCAGTTGCGGCGAGCTGGACGCCGCACAATTTGAACGACTGCTCACCACCTCAAGCAATGAACAGGGAACGTTATGAGCCAGATACAAGACACCAACACACCCACGCAAAGTGACGCAGTCGCCGGTCAACACGCGTACAAGGCCGCCCATCCGATTGCCGCCAACGTGAAAATGAAAGACGGTTTTCCGGTCATGCCTGGCAAAATTCCCTTGCTCGGTCATGTGCACAAGATCGGCAAGGATGCGCTCGGTGAGTTGCGTCAGGCCGAGGCCACGTGCGGGCCGATCTTCTGGACCTACTTCGGCACCCAGTTGCCGGTACTCCAAATCCTCGACGAGGCCGGCCTGGCGATCCTGCAGAACAAATACACCGACAATTCGTTCCTGCGCGAACAGATGCCGGTGATTACCGGCGAGGCCATGAACGCGTTCGATGGCCCGCGCCACCGCAATGCGCGGCGCGCCAGTACCGATGCGTTTACCCCCAAGGGGCTGACCCGCGCCCAGGTCGGCCAGTTCATCGTGGAAACCATCGATCAACGGCTCAAGCACTGGAGCCGTGAGAACAAACTGGCGATTTTTCCGCAGACCAAGGACATCGCCCTCGAAGTGGTATTTCGCATTCTGGGCATTGAAACCCACGAGTTGGAAGTGTGGCGTCACCAGTACGAAGAGTTTTTCCTGGGCATGATTCCGTTGAAGGTCAACCTGCCCGGTTTCCCGGCCTGGCGCTGCCGCAAGGCGCGGGGCTGGCTGGAGCAGCGGGTGGCGCAGATTGTCGCCACCACACGGGCCAACAATGACCACGACAGTCTGGTCGGGGCGATGATCTTTGGCCGCGATGACCACGGCAACGGCATGTCCGAAGTCGAACTGGTGCACAACATCCTCGGCCTGGGCTTTGCCGGCTCGGAAACCACCGCCGCTGTGATGGCCTGGTCGGCGCTGATGCTGTCGCAGCATCCGCACGTCTGGCAGCAGTTGTGCGAGCAGGTCGCGGGCCTGGACAGCATGCCCGTTACCCACGAGGAACTGGTCAAACAGGTGCCGCTGGCCGAAGGGATATTCCGCGAAACCATGCGCCTCTATCCACCGGCACCGTTTGAAATGCGCAAGGTGCACACTGTGTTCGAATTGATGGGCCACACCATCCCGGCCGGGGTGATGGCCGGGGTCAGCCTGCTGCATGTTTCACGCAACCCCGAACGCTACCCCGATCCCGACAGCTGGCGGCCGGAACGCTGGCTGGGCCTGGACCGTGCGCTGAACCAGGTGGAAACCTGCCAGTTCGGCGGCGGTCCGCACGCGTGCCTCGGGCGGCATGTCGCAGCGCTGGAAATCACCCTGTTTATCGCGATGCTGGCCCGGGAGCTGGGGCCCAAGGGCATCACACCACGGCTAGTGGGCAAGATGCCGCCGCCGGCCTATCTGCCATTTTTACGCCCCTCGAACAAAGCCTTCCTCGACTTCAGCGGCGCCTGATCAGGCAGGGCACACATCGTATTTCGGTATTGCAGCACTATCAGAACCAGGGATTGGAGAGAGCAGTGGACAGTAAAATCAGGGTTCTGCACGGCAAGATCCAACGGCAGGAAATCAGCATCGAACAAGCGGCGCTGGAATTCGAGAAGCTCAGGGCCGACGCTCGCCACGACGTTGCTCCGCGTCTGATCGAGGCGCCCTCGGCCAGCGCCGGACTGATCGCTGCCGCTGTCTATCGCCATGACGAGCCGTGCCTGCGCGATCACCAGTTCAATCGCCAGCAGATCCTGTTGGGGCTGACCTATGCCAGCCTGGCGCTGGAGCACGGCCTGGGTCAGCTCGCCGACGGCGAAGCGCTGCAACTGAAAAAACTGACGTTTGCCGCGCCGATGGCGCTGGCCGCAGGCGAGCAGCTTGAAGTGGCGATCCGTGCCGCTCAGCCCGGCTTCGAGGCGGTATGCCGGCGCACGCCGCTGGCGCCCTGGCAGGTGGTGGCTAGCGGCGAATTGTCGGCGGTCGCTGTCGAACGCCAGCAAGTAGCACCTGCTGAACTCATGGCCGGGATGACGGCGGTGGAACTGGCATCGATCTACCAGATCAGCGAGCAGATCCACATTGGTGAGAGTTATCGCACCCTGCAAGCGCTCTACCAGCAAGCGGACCGCAGTCAGGCACTGTCACGGGTGTCGCTGAGCGATGCGCGCCAGTACGGTTTGCATCCATTGCTGATCAACAGCGCTTTCCTGACCATCGTTCCACTGCTGGCCGGGGAACAACTTGCCAGTCATTACATTCCCCTGGGCATCAAATCCCTGACGTTTCATCAGCGCCAGGCACCGGCAACCGGCTGGATCCATGCCCGTCTGATGAAGAATTCCGGCGAACTGGTATTGTTTGACGCCGAGCTGTATGGCGACGACGGCGCATTGATTGCCCAGTTCAATGGCTGCTCGTTGAAGCGGTTGCGCGATGTCAGTCTGGTTGATCAGGCTGAGCCGCACGCCGTAGAGATTACCGGCAGCAGCGCTGCGCTCGAAGACTATTTGCTGTCCCAGCTGCACGCCATCGGCGCCAGTCAGGTCGGTAAAAAACAACGCCAGCGCAACCTGATGGACCTGGGGCTTGAGTCTATGCAACTGGTCAATCTGGCGCAGCGAATCGCCAGCGCAGCGCTGATCGAGCTGGAACCCACGGTGTTTTTTGAATACCCGAGCATCGCTGAACTGGCAACGTTTCTCTGGCAGGAGCACCGCATGGCGTTCAGCCCGTTGCTGGGCGAGCAGGGCAAGACGAGCGAGGTTGCCCCGGTGACTGAACCCGGCCTCACGAGCGGCCCCATGACCGAGCTTAGGGCTGAACAGCCGCAGACCGATATCGCCATCATCGGCATGCACGGGCAGTTCGGCGAGGCCGCCGATCTGGATCAGTTCTGGCGCAACATCTGGCAAGACCTTGAACTGATCAAGCAGGTGCCGGCGGACCACTGGGACATCACGCCCTGGTTCGATGCCGATCCCGACGCCAAGGATAAAACCTATTCGCGCTGGGGCAGTTTCATCGACGACGTCGACAAATTCGACGCCGGCTTTTTCAACATGTCGCGCCGCGAAGCCCAGTGGATGGACCCGCAAGTGCGCCTGCTGCTGCAAAGCGCCTACAGCAGCGCCGAGAATGCCGGGGTGATCCAGCGCTTGCGCGGCAGCAATACCGGGGTGTTTATCGGTTCGTGCTTCAACGAGTACGTCGACAAGATCAGCGAACTCGGCCTGCCGATGGACCCGTACATCGCCACCGGCAGCGGCACCATCGCGGCCAACCGGATCTCGTTCTGGTTCGACTTCAAAGGCCCGAGCCTGATGTTCAACACCGCCTGCTCGTCGTCGCTGGTCGCGTTGCACGCCGCCTGCGTGGCGTTGCGCAACGGCGAGTGTGGGATGGCCTTTGTCGGTGGCAGCAACTTGCTGCTGTCGTCCTGGCATTACCGCTATTTTTCGGCGATCCGCGCGCTGTCACCGACGGGGCATTGCCACACCTTCGACGCCCGCGCCGACGGCTATGTGCCGGGTGAATGCGTGGCCACGCTGCTGCTCAAACCGCTGGCACAGGCACTGGCCGATGGCGACCCGATCCATGGTGTGATCAAGGGCTCGGCGGCGCTGCATGGCGGTTACACACCTTCGCTGACGGCGCCAAGTGTGGCAGGCGAGGAAAACGTGATCTTGCATGCCTGGCAGAACGCCGGGATCGATCCGCGCACCCTGAGCTACATAGAGGCCCACGGCACCGGCACCCGACTCGGCGATCCGATCGAGATCAATGCACTCAAACGCGCCTTTGCGCGCTATACCGACGACCGGGGCTTCTGCCATATCGGCTCGGTCAAGGCCAACATCGGTCACACCGAGGGTGCAGCGGGCATCGCCGGGGTACTCAAAGTGTTGCAGCAGATGAAACACAGGAAACTGCCGGCGCTGGGGCATTTCAAGGAGCAGAACGCCCACATCAAGCTCGATGACTCACCGTTGCTGATCGACACCGAGGGCCGTGACTGGCCGGAACAAGACACACCGCGACGAGCTGGAATCAGCTCCTTCGGTTTTTCCGGCACCAACGCCCATGCGGTGCTGGAGGAATATCGCGAGCAACGCGCGTTCGCCACGCATCAGGGCCAGCAGGTGCTGGTGCCGGTGTCCGCACGCAATGAACAACGTCTGCAAGAGCAGGTGCTGCGGTTGCTGGACCACCTGAAGCAACACACGCCGGACCTCGCCGCACTGGCGTACACCCTGCAAACCGGGCGGGAGGCGATGGCGGTGCGGGCGATTTTTACGGTCGACAGCCTTGAACAGTTGCAACACCAACTGCAAGCCTGGATCGCGGGCGAGCGCGGTGGCGTCGTTGCCGCGCCGGTCATGAGCGCCGAGCAGGCCCTGGCTGCCGCTGACCTGCGGCAACTGGCAGCGCTGTGGCTCGCGGGTGCTGACGATGAGGACACTATCGACTGGGCGCAGCTCTATAGCGCGAACCGGCATCCTGCACGCATCAGCCTGCCGTGTTATGCCTTTGCCAAGGAACGCCACTGGCTGGAAGCGCCGACGATACCCGCCGTGGCAGAAGGCACGTTGCTCACGTACACCGAGCAATGGCTTTCGGTTGAGGAGCCGGTTGGGGGGACCGGGATCAAACGGGTGATCTGCCTGTTGACTGAGCCTCGTCTACGCCAACAACTGGCCCGCGAAATCCACGCCCTGAGCCCGCACACCGAGCTGGTCTTTATCGCTGCCGCTGACGCCAATGGCCGCGACGAGGAGGGCCATTACCGCGTTGCGGCGCACGACCCGCAGCAGTTGCAGCAAGGACTGCAACAGGCGCTGTCCGCTCACGGCGCAACCCGGATTCTGTATCTGTGGGGCATGGATGATCGACGCTGGATCAGCGACAGCAGCCCAATAGTCGCCTTGCTCAAGGCCATGGCCGCCACCGCAACGCCCATCGACCGCTTGCTGCTCGCTGGGCGGGCGGGCGATGTGCTTGAACGCTGTCACCTTGAGTCCTGGATCGGCATCGAACGCTCGCTTGGCGCGGTGATGGATTGCCCTGTCGAAGTGGCCATCGACTTGCCGCACCGTGACTCCGACGACAGTCGCTGGCTGCGCCGTGTGTGGCTGCAACTCAGCGGCAAAGCGGCCGGTAGCAGGTTGTACCAGGACATGCTGAGCCTGCGACCTGTCTTGACGCCGACCCTCGCCGAGCCCACCGTCGAGCCGCTGACGCTGGAGCAACTCAATACGCTGCTGATCACCGGTGGACTCGGCGAGCTGGGCTTGCTGCTGGCGAGCGAACTGTCGAACCAGGCCAGGCACCGCAGCAGCGGTCAACTGCATCTGCTGCTCAACGGTCGCTCGCCATTGTCGACGGCCACACAGGCGCGAATCGATGCGCTGAGCCATGAGCGTTGCAAGATTTTCCATGTGCAGGCCGATTGCGCCGACCGTATCGCGATGACGGCTGCATTGGCCGAGATACTGCCGCAAAGCGGGCCCATCGACGGCCTGATCCATGCCGCCGGCCTCAAGGCCAGCGGCAGTGTATTTGTCAGTTCGGCGGCTGATTTCAACGCGGTGCTCAACGCCAAGATCAAGGCCACGCAGGTGCTGGGCGAGGTGCTGTCGGCGCAACCGCTGGCATTGATCTGCCATTTCTCCTCAAGCTCGGCGTTGCTGGGGGATATGGGCGCATGCAGCTACGCAATGGCCAACCGTTTCCAGCAGGCCTATGCGCGTTATGTCCAGACCGGGCGCACGCGGCGGGTCGTGGCGATCAACTGGCCGCTGTGGCGTGACGGCGGCATGGCGGTGGGCGAGCGCGAGTCGACCGAGTTCTACCTCAAGTCCAGCGGCCAGCGGATGCTGGAAAGCACCGAAGGCCTGGCATTGCTGCGCCGGATTGTCAGCAGCGACGTCGAGCAGGTATTGGTGCTGGCCGGGCAACCGGCGCGGTTGCAGCAGATGGTCGCCGGGATCAATGAACCGACACCAAAAGCCACAGCTGAAACACCGTCAGTAAGTCCGGTACGCAACCCCGCGCACAGCCGTCCCGAACTCAAGGGTTTGAGCCTTGAGCGGTCGCTGCTGTGGGACCTGCGGGAGCTGGCGAGCCGGCCGCTGAATGCCGAACGCCAGACGCTCGGCGAAGACACCAATCTGGCCGATTTCGGTTTCGACTCCATCAGCCTGGCGGAGTATGCCGGTCTGCTGAGCCGGCACTTGGGCCTGAAGTTGACCCCGGAAGTGTTTTTCAGCCATTCGACCCTGGCAAAACTCGCCGGGCATTTGCTGGCGCAGTATCGGCAAGCGGTTGAGGCCTACTACTTGCGTACCGTGGCCAGCGCGCCTGAACCGGTACCCGTGGCAACTAGCACCATCACCTCAAGCCCGGACACCGACGCCATCGCGATCATCGGTATCAGTGGTCGCTTCCCCGGCGCCCGCACGCCCGATGAGCTGTGGCAACTGCTGGCCGAAGGCCGCGACCTGGTCGGCGAAATACCGGCTGAGCGTTACGACTGGCGCGAGCATTATGGCGACCCGCGTGAGAACCCGGCCAAGACCCGCTGCATCTGGATGGGCAGCGTGCCGGGGATCGACGAATTTGATCCGCTGTTTTTCGGGATTTCACCGCGTGAGGCAAAAAACCTCGATCCCCGACAGCGTCTGCTGTTGCAGGAGTCCTGGAACGCCCTGGAAGACGCCGGTATCGGCCCGCGTCAGTTGGCAGCGCAGCGGGTCGGCATGTTCGTCGGCGTCGAGGAGGGCGATTTCCAGCGACTGGCTGGTGAGGAGAGCCTGACCTCCAGCCATAACGGTATTCTGGCGTCGCGGCTGGCGTATTTTCTGAATCTCACCGGGCCGACCATGGCGATCAACACTGCTTGCTCGTCGGCGCTGGTGGCGCTGCATCAGGCGGCCTCCAGCCTGCGTAACCACGAATGCGAGATGGTCATCGCCGCCGGCGTCAATCTGATCTTCTCGCCAGACGCCTTCATCGGCATGACCCAGGCCGGAATGCTCTCGCCGGATGGCAAATGCTTCACCTTCGATCACCGGGCCAACGGCATGGTGCCGGGCGAGGCAGTGTGCTGCGTGTTGCTCAAGCCGCTGTCCCGGGCCGAGGCCGATGGCGACCACATCTACGGGGTTTTGCGCGCCAGCGGCATCAACTACGACGGCAAGACCAACGGCATCACCGCGCCCAGCGGCGTTTCCCAGCAACGCCTGCTGGAAGACGTTTATCGCCGCGCCGGAATCGACACCCAGGCGGTGGACTACATCGTCACCCACGGCACTGGCACCCAACTGGGTGATCCGGTAGAAATCAACGCCCTCAACGATGCGTTCCGGGGCAATACGGCGGGCCATTGCGCGCTGACCTCGACCAAGACCAATCTGGGCCACACGTTTGCCGCCTCGGGGCTGGTCAGCGTCATCAGCCTGTTGCAGGCGTTGCGTCACGAAACTATTCCGGCGAGCCTGCATTGCGAGCAGGAAAACGACTATATCCAGTGGCAACAGAGCCCGTTCTACGTCAACAAGGCCAACAAGGCCTGGCCGCAGGCAGGACGCGATCGTGAGCGGATCGGCGCGGTCAGTGCCTTCGGCATGAGCGGCACCAACGCCCATGTGGTGTTGCAAAGCTACAGCCCACAGCACGCTGGCGCGGCGCTGCGCCGGCCTTGCTACCTGCTGGTGCTCTCGGCCAAAACCGCCGAAGCCTTGCAGGAAAAAGCCGCGCAATTGAACGTGGCGCTGGAGCAGGGCGGTTACCTTGATCAGCAGTTGCCGTCGATCAGCCATACGTTGCTCGAAGGCCGGCACCACTTCCGTTATCGCCTGGCCTTGGTGGCGGCGGACCTGGAAGAAGCGCGCTACGGCCTGCAACGTTATCTAGCCGGCGAAAAACGCCCCAACCTGTTTGGTGGCGAAGTCGAGCGCGAATTTGCCCCGCGCAAAACCGTTGCGCGTTATATCGAGCAGTTGCTGGACGACAGCCTCAGTGCCGATGAAAACGAGCTGCGCGAGCTGTTGTCAGGGCTGGCGGACTGTTATCGCCAAGGCTATGACATCGACGCTCGGCGGCTGTTTGTGGCGACGCCGCCGCGTGTATCGCTGCCGGGTTATCCGTTTGCCCGCGAGCGTTATTGGCCCGAAGTTCGTCAGCGCTCACAGCCCGATGCTGGCTCGGGTGTGGCGCGACTGCACCCGTTGCTGCATCGCAATATCTCGACCTTGGCACGTCAGTGTTTTGTCAGCCGCTTCAGCGGTCGCGAGACGTTTCTGGCCGATCACCGGATCGGCGAGCAGTTGATTTTCCCCGGCGCCGCTTATCTGGAAATGGCTCGCGAAGCGATTGTCCGGGCCAGTGAACTGCCAGCGCAGCACATCACGTTGCGCAACATGGTCTGGTTGCGGCCACTGGCCTTTGCGGTGGCCGGCGATACTCGCGAGGTCGAGCTGTTCTGTGAGTTGACGCCCAGCGCCGGTGACAGCCTGTCCTTCAGGATTTACAGCTTTGATGGCACTGCGCAGCAACTGCACGCCCAGGGCGACGCGCTGCTGGCAACCGTTGCCGCCGCCACGCCGCCAGCGCTAGAGCTGGCGCAACTGGCGGCTGCCTGCAACCTCGGCGAGCGCAGCCATGAGGCGCTGTATCGCGACTTCGATGCCATTGGCGTGCATTACGGCAAAAGCTTTCGCGCGGCCGGGCAGATCCACATGGGTCGCGACCGGGTACTAGGCCAGTTGTCCGGCGCAGCGCTTGATCCGAAGATGGACGGCGTACTGCTGCCTCCGGGCATCCTTGACAGCGCGCTGCACATCGCCGCCTCGCTGGGCAGCGGGCAACAGGCTGCTACCGAACCGGCGCTGCCGTTTGCCCTGGAAAGCCTGCGCCTGTATGGCTCGGTCGAACAATCGCTGCGCCTCGGGCCGCTGACGGTAATCGCGACTCGACGTGCAATGCCAGACGGCGCGGCAATTGAGAAAATCGATCTGCAGATCTGCAACCACGCTGGCGAATGCCTGCTGCAACTGGAGGGCTTCAGCTCGCGCCGGACCGGCGCTGAACAGACACCGGCCCAGGTCACGCCGCAGCCCGGCGAAGCCCTTGGTCGCCTGATCCGCACCCCGTTCTGGCAGCCCCTCGACAGTCCCGGCGAAGCGCTGCCGGCTGATGTTCGGCCACACCTGTTGCTGTTGGGACTGCCGGATGCGGTGGTGACCGAGTTGCGTCGGCAGTTCGGCGGCCAGGTCAGCGTCTTGCCCGGTGCGCCGGGCGAAACCAGTGCAGCGATTTACCAGACGGCGGCGCTGGCGCTGCTCAAGTCCTTGCAGCAACGGGACGCCAAGGCGGGCGACTACCTGCAACTGTATGTCGGCCAAGGCCAGGATGACCTGCGCCTCAGTGCACTGGATGCGTTGCTGAGTACCGCGATGATTGAAAACTGCGAGTTGAAGGTCCGACTGGTGGCGGTGGACCCTGACATGGGCGACACGGCGATGAGTCTCGTGATCGCCGAGCAGAGCCGCTTCCATTGTCAGCAACGGGTGCGGATCTTCGCCAATGGCAGCCTCTACGGCAGTCAGTGGCGCGAGCTGGCCGCAGAATCGGCGCCACACCCTGAGCCGGGTCCATTTCGCGATGCCGGTGTCTATGCGATCACGGGCGGTGCCGGTGGTCTCGGTCTGATCTTCGCTGAACAGATCGCCAGCAGTTGCCGCAACCCCGTGCTGTACCTGGCGGGACGCTCGGTCCTGAGCGCGCCTGCGCAACAAAAGTTCGAGCAACTGGAAGCGCTCGGCGCCCGTGTGCTTTACCAGCCACTGGATGTCAGCGACACAGCGGCGGTCAGGCAGTGGATTGACGGCATTTATGCCGAGCAGGGCGAACTGCACGGGGTGATCCACAGCGCCGGGGTGATCCGCGACAGCCTGATCATCCACAAGTCCGCCAGTGACTTCGAACAGGTGCTGGCGGCGAAAGTCGCCGGTATCGAGGCGCTGGACCGGGCCATCGGCGAGCGGCCACTGGATTTTCTGCTGTGCTGTTCTTCCCAGGCGGCGCTGGGCAATCTGGGGCAGGCGGACTATGCCTGCGCCAATGCCTGGATGGACGCGTTCATGCACTACCGGCAGAACCTCGCCGCCGACGGCAAGCGCAAGGGACGCTCGCTGAGCATCAACTGGCCGCTGTGGCGCGATGGTGGCATGCGTCTGGCGGCGGTGATCGAGCAGCAGATGCGCGAACAGTTCGGCATCGTGCCCATGCCGCTGGAAGAAGGCCTCGGCAGTCTGCGGCAACTGTTGACGCACTCGGTCAGCGCGCAGGCGTGGGTGGTGTATGGGGAGTCATCGCGGCTGGCGAGCATTGGCCAGATAACGCCTGCTCAACCTGCGGCAAAATCAGCGTCGCAACAGGCAAGCGCAACGACGAGTCTCAGCGACAGCGAACTGCGAAAGCACATCGAAACCTTTGTCACCCGGATCATTGCCAAGGTCACCCAGATCGATGCGGCGAAAATCCATCCCGCGGAAAAATTCGAGGTCTATGGCTTCGATTCGATCATGGCGGTGGGAGTGACCAATGAGCTGGAAAAACACCTCGGCTCGCTGCCCAAGACCCTGCTGTTCGAGCACGTCAACATTGCCGGCATGGTCGATCATTTCGCAGTGAAATATCGCGAGCGGTTTGCCGCAATGTTCGGCGGTGATGAGCCGCAGCCGGAGCCGGCAGCGGTCGTCCCGGCGCCTTCAAGTGAGTCAGTATTCAATCGTTTCGCACCTGCCACGCCTGCCTCCGTTGAACAGGTCGAGGACAGTGACCTGGCGCAATACGTCGCCGTGATCGGCTTGGGCGGTTATTACCCCGGCGCGGACAACATGGATCAACTGTGGCAGAACCTCGCCAACGGCGTCGACAGCATGAGCGAGTTCCCTGCCGAGCGCTGGGACCACCGCAAGCTCTACTACAAGAACCGTGACGTGCTGGGCAAGACCACCTGCATCAACGGCTCCTTCATCAAGGACGTGGACAAGTTCGACTACAGCTATTTCAAGATGCCCAAGGTCTATGCCGATCACATGTCGCCGGAAGTCAGGCTGTTTCTTCAAGCGGCGGTGCACACCTTCGAAGACGCCGGCTATTCGCGTGAAACCCTGCAAAGCCGTTATGGCGGCAACGTCGGCGTGTTGCTGGGCGCTATGACCAACGACTATCACTACTACGGCTTCGAGCACAATTTGTCCGGCGGCGCCATCGCCTCCGGTTCGGGCATGGCCACCATCCCGATGACCGTGTCTTATTTCTACGGCCTGACCGGGCCGAGCCTGTTTATCGACACTATGTGCTCGTCGTCCTCGACCTGCATCCACACCGCGTTCCAGATGCTGCGCCACGACGAGACCATGATGGTGCTGGCCGGCGGCCTGAACCTGATGTACCACCCCTATACGGCGGTCAATACCTCACAGGGCAACTTCACCTCGATCACCTCCGAGTCGGTCAACAGCTATGGGGTGGGCGCCGACGGCACGGTGATCGGCGAAGGGGTCGGGGCGGTGCTGCTCAAGCGCCTGGACCGGGCGATTGCCGATCGCGATCAGATCTACGGCGTGATCAAGGGCTCGGCCATCACCAATGCCGGTGAACGCAACGGTTTCAACGTGCCCAACCCGGACCTGCAAACCCTGGCAATCCGTCAGGCGATGGAGCAGGCCAAGGTGCACCCGTCGTCGATTTCCTATGTCGAAGGGCATGGTTCGGGCACGCGGCTGGGGGATCCGATCGAAGTGCTGGGGCTCAATAACGCGTTCAGCCGCGACACCGACGACAAGCAGTTCTGTTACCTCGGCTCGATCAAGTCGAACATCGGCCACCTGTTGGCCGCATCGGGCGTGGCCGGGTTGACCAAGACCCTGTTGCAACTCAAGCACGGGCAGATTGCGCCGTCGATCCATTCGGGCCTGCTCAATCAGGACATCGACTTCGCCGATACGCCGTTCATGGTGCCGCAGCAGTTGACGCAATGGCGGCGCCCGGAGCGCGTGATCAACGGCGAAAAACAACAGTTTCCACGTCGTGCCGGGCTGACCTCGATTGCCGCCGGCGGCATGAACGCGCACATGATCGTCGAGGAATATCCGCAGCCAGCAGACAGCGCCGGGCAGATTGCCGACGAGCGTCTGGCGTTTGTGTTCTCGGTGCACAAGCTCTCGGTGCTGGTGGAAAACCTGACCTGCTTCAGGGACTGGCTGGCGAGCAGCGAGGCGTCGCTGGCGCAGATCGCCTATACGCTGCAGGTCGGCAAGAACAACCTGCGCAACCGCTTGGTCGTCCGCTGCGACAGCCGACAGGCGCTGCTGGACACGCTGACCGCCTGTATCGATGGGCGGTACGGCAGCACGACGTTCTACCGCTTTCAGGAAACCGATGCGGCACAGCTGCCAGACACGGACGGCCCATTGGCGCCGCTGCTGAGCCAGTGGCTGAGCGGCGACAATAATGTCGATTGGGCAGGCCTGTATGGCCAGCAGCCGCAGCGCATCAGCCTGCCGGTCTACGCCTTCGAAAAGAACCGCTGCTGGTACACCGAGCCAGGCTACGAGTCGGCAATCATCAATCCACTGTCATTCACCCGAAAACTGCACCCACTGGTGGCCGAGAACTGCTCGACAACCCAACCGGGCGCGCTGTTTCGCACCGACTTCGTCCCGGCGCAATTGCTTGATTACGTTTACCGGGCGCCAGAGGGGCAGCGTATCAGCACCTTCAACTTTGCCGACGTCGCGCTGGCGATGCCGGCGCTGGTGTCGCGGTTTGACGGGTGCACGCTGTCGGTGTCCTGCGCGTTCGAGCACTTTATCGCCGACTGGGCGACGGTCAGCGGGCTGGCGTACCGTTTGCTGGAAATTGATGAAGGGCAGCTGGAGCTGGAGTTCGATGTGTGGCGCCAGGGCGAGCAGTCGGTCAACCTGGGCTTTGCCCTGATCAACCCGTTGACCGGCAACGAACCGGCACTGGCGCAGTCGTTGCTGGACGCGGCCAGTGAGCTGTTGAATGGCCGGTCGGGGCACAGGGGGGCCGCCGATGTCAGCCAGCGACTGGCACAAGCCGGTTACGATTTTTCGCCGTACCTCGACAACCAGGGCGAGTTGGTCATCAGCCGCAGCGGCCTGTTGCTGGAAGGCCGGCCACCGGTCAATCGGCACAATCACCATGCCGACACTCTTCAACTGTCGCCGTATCTGGCGACCACCCTCGACAAGGCGTTTTACCTGTTGCTCGAAGAGCTGGGGCTGCCACAAGGCCGGGTCATCGTGCGCAATATCGAGCAGTTGTGTTGCTACGAACAGCCCGCCGGCCAATTCTCGGTGATCCTGACGCGGATCGGGCTCAACGCTGATGCATTGGCGTTCAGCGTGCTGGTGCTGGATGAGCAGGCGCGGATTTGCCTCAAGGCTGATCGGGTCAGCCTGCATCTTGGCGCGCAGGAACTGGCCAATATCCGCCACGATCACCACTGGCTGGCAGGGACCGTTGCAGCGGTCGTTCGGCCATTGTCTGAGCCGACGACGCAGCCTGTCAGCGCCCGTTTGCCAGCGCAGGACGGTGATGGCGAATCCGCCCTCGGCGAGCGGATTCTCGCGTTTATCCAGCAAGAGTTGCAGCACAAGCTGGGGTTTGCGCCGCAGGAGATTGGCGAGTCGGCGCAGGTTCATGACCTGGGGCTGGACTCGATCATGGTGGTGCAACTGACGGACAGCGTGAACAAACGCTTCGGCACCAAACTGATGCCAGACCTGTTTTATGAAAAGCAGCAACTGGGCGAGCTGGCGGCAAAGCTGCAAGCCGTCTAGAAACCATTCAATTGATCTGAAGAGTTGACCTGGCAGGCGATGCCGCCGGGTAAACCAGGACGGTAAGGGCATTCAGAACAATGAACAACACTACGTCGAACGATGCACATGACATCCGCCTGCCTAATCAGCGGCCCACTCAACAACACCCGACCACGCCGGCGCCACGCACCCGGCGGCAGATCGGTGAACCAACACAAGGCAGCGCGCCATCGCCAGCGCCGACTGCCAGGGTGGCGATTGTCGGTTTTTCCGGGCGTTTTCCCGGTGCCGACAACGCCGAACAATTCTGGCAACTGCTGATGGAGGAGCGCTCGCAGATCAGCGAGCTGCCGTATTGGCATCTGCCGGGCATTGCCGAGCGTGCTCACCTGCGCGAGACATTCACCTGCCCGGGCGGTTTCATCAATGACCCGACCGCGTTCGATGCCGACTTCTTCAAGATATCCGCCCGCGAAGCCGAGGCCATGGACCCACAGCACCGTCTGGTGCTGGAGCAGACCTGGGCCGCTTTCGAAGACGCCGCTATCTGCCCGCACAACCTGCGTGGCAGTAACACCTCGGTGTTTATCGGCGTCTCTTCCGCCGACTACAACGGTCTGTTGGCCCGTTCCGAAGCCGGCGCGCACGACGCCACGGGCAATGCGCATTCGATCATCGCCAATCGCATTTCCTACCTGTTCGATTTCCATGGCCCCAGCGCGCCCATCGATACCGCCTGTTCCAGCTCGCTGGTGGCAATACACAAGGCTGCGCAGTCGATCCTCAACGGTGACTGCATGGTGGCGGTCGCCGGTGGGGTCAATCTGTGCTTTGAGCCGATGGTGTTCATCGGTGCGCTCAAGGCCGGTATGCTCAGCCCCACCGGGCGCTGCAAGGCCTTTGCCGCCGATGCCGACGGTTATGTGCGCGGTGAAGGCGTCGGGGTGTTGATCCTCAAGGACTATCAGCAGGCACTGGCCGATGCCGACAACATTGTCGCGACGATTATCGGCTCGGCAGAAAACCATGGCGGCCACGCCAACTCGCTGACAGCACCCAATCCCAAGGCCCAGGCCGACCTGATCAAACAGGCCTGCCGGGGCATCGACATCAACAGCCTCGGTTACATCGAAGTCCACGGCACCGGCACGCGCCTGGGCGATCCGATCGAGATCAGTGGCCTCAAGCAGGCCTTTGCCGAACTGGGCGCCAGTGCTGGGCAGCGCTGTTATCTCGGCTCGGTGAAAACCAATATCGGCCACCTCGAATCCGCCGCCGGCATTGCCGGGGTAATCAAGACGCTGTTGGCGCTAAAGCAGGGTTATCTGCCCAAGAGCCTGCACAGCGAACAGCTCAATCCGTATATCGATCTGGCCGGCAGTCCGTTCGAGGTCCTGCAGGCTGGCCGGGAGTGGCCGCAATTATCCGACAGCCAGGGCAACAAGGCGCCGCGCCGGGCGGGTGTCAGCTCGTTCGGGTTTGGCGGGGCCAATGCTCATGTTGTGCTGGAGGCGGTTGAACTTGTTCCTGCGCTGACGGAACACGGGGTCGCCGCGACGATATTTCCGCTGTCTGCCAAAACCCTCGAAGCGCTGCAGTCGCGGGTTGAGCAGTTGATCGATTTTCTGCAACGCCAGCCTCAGGTGGTTCTTGCGGATCTGGCCGCCAGCCTGCAACTGGGTCGCGAGGCGATGGAATACCGACTGGTGATTGTGGCGAACAGCCGCGACAGTCTGTTGAGCCAACTGCATGCCAGCGGCCCCGGCGAAGGCGGTAAGCCTGCCAGCAAGATTGCGCCGGACGAGGTGCTTCGGGCCCTGCAACAACAAAATATCGACAGCGTGCTGACGCTGTGGCGCCGGGGCGCAACCGTGGACTGGCGTCAGCTGTATCAACAAAGCCAGCCGCGCCGAATCTCGCTGCCGACTTACCCCTTCAGCCGCGAGCGGTACTGGATCAGCGAATCTCCTGCGCTCGAGCGCACGGGCGAGGCGTGGCTGCATCCACTGGTACAGCGCAATACGTCGGATCTGGCAGGACAACGTTTCAGCAGCCGGTTTGACGGCAATGAATGGTTTTTTGCCGAACATCGGGTCAGTGGTTTGAAGATCCTGCCGGGTGTGGCTTATCTGGAAATCGCCAGGGTGGCGCTTGAACTGTCGCTGGCCAATGAGCGCGCAGTGGTTCGCCTGAAGAACATCGCCTGGCGCCAACCCATGCGCCATGACGGCGGCGAGCTGGCCATCGACATCGAGTTGGCGGAGCAGGACAACGGCGAGATTCGTTTTGAAATTCGTGGCACGCCGGCCGACGGCCCGAGCTATTGCGTCGGTGTGGCGACGGTCGGAGCCGCCGAGAGTCTGGCGCCGCTGGACCTGCAAGCCATCGCTGCCGCCACGACCGAGCAACGACTGGCGCCCGCGCAGTGCTACGAGATTTTCGGCGACATGGGACTGGAATACGGCGATCACTTTCGCCAGATCGGCGCGTTGCAGGCGGGCAACGGCCAAGTGTTGGCCAGGCTGGTATTGGCGGACGAAGGCACTGAGCGCGGCCTGTCTCCCGGCCTGCTCGATTCTGCATTGCAGGCGGCATTAGGGCTGGCGCTACTGGAGCCGACTCCGCCGGACCAGCAGCGCCAACCGCTGGTGCCGTTTGCGCTGGACTCGGTGATTTTTGGCGACCTGAACCTGCTCAACCAGCCCTGCCATGCGTGGGTGCGCTACAGCGCCAGCCACCAGCCGGGGCGTATCAACAAGCTGGACGTGGATATTTGCGATGAGCAGGGCCGCATCGCACTGCGCCTGCAAGGTTTTTCGTCGAGAAGACTTGAACCGGCAGCCACGCCCGTGCTGACCATGACACCGGTCTGGCGCGATAAAGAATTCGTCCATACGGCTCATCGAAACTTCACCCGGCAGGTGATGGTGTTGGCCGGTGATCAACCCGTTGCGCTGGACCAGTTGGTGGATCGCTGTCGGGCGCTGGTGGGTGACAGTCGGCAGATCGATATCGAACGGCTGCCCGTGCTGTCGGATGACCCCGCAGTCGCGCTGCCATTACTGGCGGGTTTCCTGATCAACCTTTTGAAAACCTGCCCTGCGGACACGCTGGTGCAACTGGTTCTTGCCGACCTTGATGAAACCGCCCCGGTCTTCGCCTCGCTGTCGGCGCTGCTGAAGACCGCAAAAAACGAAGGACTGATCGCTGCCGCCCAATCAATCGAAGTGCGCGGTAGCCTCTCGCCGCAGTGGCTGATCGACAATGGCCAGCAGGACGATGAGCGGGTGCGTTACCAGGGCGGTCGCCGTCAGGTGGCATCCTGGCAGGAGACGTTGCTGCCGGATGCTGACGCCACGCCATGGCGCGATGGCGGGGTCTACCTGCTGACCGGTGGCACAGGCGGCCTGGGCTTGTTGCTGGCCGAAAGCATCGCCCGGCAGGCACGGGGCGTGAGGCTGGTCCTGGCCAGCCGTTCGGCCAGTCAACGTTCAGCCGAAGTCAGCGGACGAATCGAGGCGATCAAGGCACTGGGTGCCGAGGTGCAAGTTGAAGCGCTGGACGTCGCCGACCCACGCGCAGTCGAGGCGCTGATCGCACGGTGCGAGCAAGCGGTCGGCACGATCAACGGGATTTTCCACTGCGCCGGCATCACCCGCGACAGCTTGCTCAAGAACAAAAGCGAGGCCGATCTGACGGCGGTGCTGGCACCCAAGGTGGCGGGCGTACTCAACCTGGATCGCGCCAGCGCGCATCTGCCGCTGGACTGTTTTGTGCTGTTCTCATCGGTCAGCACCGTGATCGGCAATCCGGGGCAGGGCGACTATGCGCTGGCCAACGCGTTCATGGACGAGTGGGCCGGCTGGCGTAATCGCGAGACCCAGGCTGGTCGCCGTCGGGGCCGCACCCTGGCGATCAACTGGCCGCTGTGGCGCAACGGCGGGATGCAGATCGATGCTCAACGCGAGCAACAGATGGTCGAGCAGACCGGGATTCAACCCTTGAGCGACAGTGGCGGCCTGGACTTTTTACGCAGGGCTTTGGCCGATGCTCAGGGCGCCGAACGCTGGATGGTGCTGGAAGGGGATATCGCCAGGATCAAGACGTTTATCGCCGGGCAGTGGCAGGAGCCGCCAGCTGCGCCAATCACCCAAGCGCCGGTCGAGGCGGCACCCTTGGCGCAAACCGTGGAGGGCGACCTGAACGCGCTGGCGATCCGGCATTTCAAGCAACTATTGTCGAAAACCCTCAAGCGGCCATTGGATAAGATCGACAGTGACGGCTCGTTCGAGCGTTACGGGGTCGACTCGATCATGCTTACCGAGCTGACCACTCAACTGGAACGCACCTTTGGCTCGCTGCCAAACACCCTGTTGTACGAACACCAGACCGTGCGCGAACTGAGCGACTACTTCATCCGGCAGCACCCCGAAATGATGCGGCAGTTGCTGATGGCCGAGCCGGCCAGGCGCCGCATTCCCTCCGAAAAAGCGCCGCCAATAGCCACGGCACAAGAGTCCCGGCGCCAGCACAGCCGCCGTCAACCGCCAGTAACCGTGCCAGCGGCCAGCAACAACCGCGATCTGGCGATCATCGGCCTCAGTGGCCGCTACCCCGGTGTCGAAGACCTGGAAACGTTCTGGCAAAAAATTGCTGGCGGTGAAGACCTGATCAGCGAAGTGCCGACCGCGCGCTGGGATCACCAGGCGTACTTTGACGAGGCGCGCGACCGCTTCGACAAGACGTACTGCAAGTGGGGCGGCTTTCTCGACGGGGTCGAGGATTTCGATCCGCTGTTTTTCAACCTCTCGCCCCGAGAGGCGCAAATCATCAACCCCAACGACCGGCTGTTCCTGGAAACCTGCTGGAACCTGCTGGAAAGCGCCGGGATCACCCGGCAACAGATCAAGCAACGCTATCAACAACAGGTGGGTGTGTTTGTCGGTGTGATGTACCAGCAGTACCAGGCGTTCGAGTCGGATCTGGTCCGGGAGTCGCTGGTGTCGGTGACGTCCTACAGCGCGATTGCCAACCGAGTGTCCTATTTCTTTGACTTTCAGGGGCCAAGCCTGGCGATCGACACCATGTGTTCCTCGTCGATCTCGGCGATCCATGCCGCTGGCGAAGCGCTGCGCAATGGCGACTGTCGGCTGGCGATTGCCGGCGGCGTCAACCTGACCCTGCATCCGAAAAAGTACATTGGCCTGAGCGTCGGCCAGGTGCTCGGCAGTCATGCCGGCAGCCGCAGCTTTGCCGACGGCGACGGTTATCTGCCGGCAGAGGGCGTCGGGGCGGTGTTGCTCAAGACCCTGGCTGACGCCGAGCGCGATGGCGACCACATCCTGGCGGTGATCAAGTCGACCGCCACCAACCACGGCGGCCACACCCATGGCTTCTCGGTGCCGAGCGCCAAGGTGCAGGCGGCGCTGATCGACCGCAACTTCAAGCGCGCGGGGATTGACCCGTGCACCGTCAGTTACGTCGAGTCGGCGGCCAATGGTTCGGCGATGGGCGACGCCATCGAGCTGAGCGCGCTGAGCCGCATTTTTAACGAAGCGGGGGTTGCCAGTCAGTCCTGCGCCATTGGCTCGGTCAAATCCAACATCGGCCATGCCGAAGCGGCTTCGGGCATGGCCGCGCTCAGCAAGCTGGTGCTGCAACTGCAACACCGGCAGCTGGCGCCGTCGCTGGTGCTGGGGCCACTGAATCCCAAGCTGGATTTCGAACACTCGCCGTTCGTGCTGCAACGTACCCTGGCCGATTGGCCTCAGCCGGTGGTCGAGATCGATGGCGTGTGGCAATCCGTTCCGCGCCGGGCATCACTCAGCGCGTTTGGTGCCGGGGGCTCCAATGCCCATCTGATTATCGAGGAATATCCGACAGCGTCCGCGCCCGACGTAGTGCCGCCAGAAGACGGTGTTGTGCATATCGTGCCGTTGTCAGCCAACAGCAGCGGTTCGTTGCAGCAGGCGGTGGCCAGGTTGGCGCGGCATCTGGATGCCCATCCGGATCTTCGGCTCAAGGATCTGGCCCACACTCTGCAAACCGGCCGGGAAGCGATGCCGCTGCGGCTGGCGTTACAAGTAAGCAGCACCGGCGAATTGCGCACGGTGTTGGCCGATATCCTGCGGCCACTGGAGCAGGGCGAACCGATGACCGTACTGGAAACACTCGATTTGCCACTGGCCTTCGGCAATGTCGACGAAGTGTCGGCGGCACTGGCCAGCTTGCTGTCCGGTGCGGGTGCCGTGGCGCTGAGCAACGGCCTGATCGAGGCTGATGACCGGAAACAACTGGCACTGCTCTGGACCCAGGGCGGCGAGATTGCCTGGGACAGGCTCGCGCGAAATAACGGTGCACGCCTTATCGCCTTGCCCACCTATGGCTTCGACAAGCAGCGTTACTGGCTGGAACAGTCAAACAAGGCGTTGCGTGAGGAGGTCACGGACGCGAGCCCGGTCAGCCCGGCAGTGGGCAAACACCACACCGCTGTCGAACAGGGCCTGCGTCTGCTGGCCGACTTGCTGGGCATGCAACCCAAAGACTTGTCGCCTGCCAAGCCACTCAACGCCTACGGCGCCGACTCCATCGTCATGCTGCAGTGGGCCATGCAGGTGCAAGCGCAGATTGATCCCGGACTTACCCTGGCCGACATCCAGCAGTGCCTGACCCTCGGTGATGTCCTTCAATTGCTGAGCGCATCTGCCAGTTTCAAAAAGCCGGTGCTGCCTCCGGAAATCATCGGCCTGTTGAGCGGTTCGACGACGCGCTTCCCTGAGCTGCAACGACTCAATCAGGTGCAACATGGCAGGCCGGTGTTCTGGTTCCATGGTGCCTTGGGCGGCAGTGAAATCTATCAGGGCCTGGCCCAGCATATTCGACGCCCGTTCTTCGGGCTTCAGGCCAGAGGCTGGATGACCGATCGCGCGCCGTTGCAGGGGATTCAGGCGATGGCGGCCTATTACGTCCAGGTCATCCAGTCGGTTCAGCAGCAGGGCCCGTACGATCTGGGCGGCTATTCGCTGGGCGGCATGCTGGCGTACGAAGTGACCCGGCAGTTGCAGGAACTGGGGGAAACCGTCACCAGCCTGGTGATGCTCGATTCACCGGACGTGACCGGCGAACGCACCGCACGCCTGTGCGACAAGACCCGCCTGTTGCAGACCGTCAACATGTCCTTGCAGATGACCATCGGCCAGACCCCGGAGCGCTTCGCCGAGGTGTTGATCCATCGCGATGAAGTCGATCTGTCGCTGGCGCCAGCGGACTACCGGCAGCAATTGACGGCACTGGCCCGGCAGCGGGGCATGAAGACCAGCGACGAGCGTTTGCAGCAACTGATGGCGCAGGTGACGCAGATCCAACAGGCGTATCAGGTCCAGCATTATCGAATCCAGCCATTGCCCAAAGCCTCGGACGTCGCCTGCTATTACTTTCGCAACGCCAGCGGTTTGTGGATGGGCGAACTGGAGCCGTTTTTCTCCACCGACAGCCAGGAGTTCGCCGCTTTCAACCACGCCGATTACTGG
Organism: Pseudomonas sp. TH37; assembly: GCF_016650735.1. Classification (NCBI taxonomy): domain Bacteria; kingdom Pseudomonadati; phylum Pseudomonadota; class Gammaproteobacteria; order Pseudomonadales; family Pseudomonadaceae; genus Pseudomonas; species Pseudomonas sp. TH37. The sequence continues at coordinate 216,036 of NZ_JAEKFD010000010.1, read as the reverse complement.
CAGGAGTGGCAGCGACAATTGCCGAATTTCGAGATGATCGAGGTGGCGTCGGCCAACCACATGACGTTGTTGACCCAGCCGGAAGTGTTCAGGGTGATCGCGCAGTTCTGTGCGTCCCTCTATGGCGAAAAGCGGGTGGAGAATGCCGTTGGATAATACCCAAAGCGGCGTCCCCACCCACGGCCCGAAGGGGCTAGGCGGCCTGTTTCAGGCGCCAGAACTTGTATGCCAGATGGCCGTTTTTATAGGCCTTGACGCCGCTATCGTCGAAAAAATGGAACATGGTGTCGAACGCGTGCCAGACCTCGGGTGGCAGCGAATCACTGTGCTGTTTTTTCTCGTCCACCAGGCTCTTGAGCAGGTGTTTGAGGTGACCTTGCTCGCTTTCAAACGCCCTGATCACGCCTTCGGAAATGTCGGCATGTTCCTCAACCTTGAAGCCTGTGTGGCGAATCATTGCCTGGTGCTGCTCCAGCACGTTGGTGAAGAAGTCGACACCAATGCTGTCACGCTCGGACAGGGCACTGGTGTTGTCGCCTTTCATGGTGTCGGCATAAAAAAACAAGCCATCCTTTTTCAACACACGCTGCACCTCTTCACCAAACGTGTTGAGGTCGGGGTAGCAGTGGGACGACTCGATATTGATCACAACATCGAATTCGTTATCGGCAAAGGGCAGTGCCATCGCGTCGCCGCCAACGAAGGTCAGCCCTTCAATACGGTGTACCCGGTTGCACAACTCGATATGCGCCGGACAGAAATCCAGTCCGGTTACAGAAGCGGCGCCGGTATAGCGGGCGAGGTAGGAGCAGTTGCCGCCGCGTCCCGAGCCGATTTCGAGGACCTTCTTGCCGCGCAGATCGGTATCGCCCAACAGGGTGCGGATCAGGTTCGCCGAGCATTTCTGCTCCAGATCTTCGTCATTGATCCAGTCGAAATGGCTGTCTTTGGCCAGGTAGCCGTAGTTGAGGAAGGTCAGACGTTTGTCGGGAAACATCCGGGTCATCATGTCGTACCACTGACTGATCGGCGATACGGTTTCTTGTCCTTGGGTCGTCATGTCTACCTCCGTGTCGAAAAATTGCTGGGTTTGCATTGCTCTGCCAACGGCGGCAATTGCATGGCGCTGATGCGGCCGCCTGAGGAGCATAGCGGTCGTGGGCGAAGGCTCCGAAGATTTTTTTATCGATGTCGCAGACCGATCCAGATCGGCTCCTATACTGCGAGCCGTAACGTCAGCTATCCATTTCAGGACGAAATTTATGCCGTATCTTTTTCAGGGACAGACGTCTTGCGTGGTGTTCATGTTTCCCGGTCAGGGTTGCCAGTTCTATCAGATGGGCCGCGAGCTCTATCAGAACAACTCAGTGTTCCACCGCTGGATGAACGAACTCGACACACTGATCCACGCCGAACTGGGGCAGTCGGTGATCGCCGGGATTTACCACGACAACAACCCGCGTTCAAAGGCTTTCGACGATATTCGCCTGAGCCATCCGGCGATCTTCATGATCGAGTACGCCCTCGGCAAGACACTAATCGAGCACCGCATCGCCCCTGATTATCTGCTGGGCACCAGCTTGGGCGAACTTGCTGCCGCAGCGCTGGCAGACGTCATTTCGCTGCCCGACGCCATTCGGCTTGTGGTGCGCCAGGGGCAACTGTTTCACCAGCGCCAGTCACCGGCAGGCGAGGGTGCAATGCTGGCGATCCTGGCCGAAGAGTCGCTGTATCAGCAGACGCCGTTGCTGCGCGAGCACTGCGATATCGCGGCCCACAACGCGCCTTCGCTGATCGTCGTCGCCGGTCCGAGCAGCGCGGTTGCCGATGCCGAACGCCACCTCAGCGCTCGGGACATCGTGTTCCAGCGTCTGCCGGTCAATCAGGCCTTTCATTCGCGCCATATCGATTTTCTCAGGCCGGAGGTCGAGGCACTGCTGCGCCAGACCCGCCTGCACAAGGCGCAGATCCCGGTGATCTCGTGCCACAACACCGAAACCTTGCAGCAGCTCGACGCCGATCACTTCTGGCAGACCATCCGCCAGCCGATCCGTTTTTCCCAAACCCTGGCGCGAATCGAGCGTGAAGCCGCTGAGCGCGGCGAATCGATGATCTACCTCGACCTTGGCCCGAGCGGCACGCTGGCCAATCTGATCAAACAGAATATTCGTGACCGTGCGTTGCCGCCGATTTTCCCGGTGCTCAGCCCGTTCGGCCGCGACCTGGAGAAATTCGACGAGGTGCTGACCCTCGGTCGTGCCTTGCAGCCGCTGCCGGCGAAATCTGCGCTGACAACACCGCCGACAGCAGCACCGGCTCAGGTGACCGCGCCGCCCGCGACATTTCAGGTCCAGCAGCCGACCCGCCTGGTACAGCGCCCATCGACGCCAATGCCGTCCGGGCCGAAACGCGTCTATGGGTTTCCGGGGCAGGGTTCGCAGCGACTGGGCATGGGGGCGGCGTTGTTCGAACAGTTCCCCGAGCATCTGGCCGAGGCCGACAAAATCCTCGGCTATTCGCTGAAAACACTGTGCCTGGAAGACCCCGATCAACAGCTGTCCAACACCCGGTTTACCCAGCCGGCGCTGTACACCGTCAGTGCCTTGGCGTTCCTCGCCAAACAGCAGGCGGACCCGCGTAAAGCCGACTTTCTCGCCGGTCACAGCCTGGGCGAGTACTGCGCGCTGTTTGCCGCGGGTGCGTTCTCCTTCGAGACAGGGCTGAAACTGGTGAAAAAACGCGGCGAGCTGATGGCCCTGGCCACTGGCGGCAGCATGGCCGCTGTTATCGGTCGCAGTCCTGACGAAGTCAACGAGCTGCTGGCCCGTCACGGCCTCGGTGCGCTGGACGTTGCCAACTACAACTCACCCTCCCAGGTGGTGCTTGCCGGTCCGGTCGAGGCACTCAGCGAGGCGAAGGAGATTTTCCAGGCGATGGACATTACCTTTGTAGCGCTGCCAGTCAGCGCGCCATTCCATTCCCGCTACATGAAAGGCGCGATGGGGGCATTCGGCGAGTACCTGGTCACGTTCGAGTATTCGCCGCTGCACACCCCGGTGATCGCCAACATCGACGCCGCGCCTTACCGCGATGATCAGTTGGTCGATAACCTGACCCGGCAGATCTGCGGCTCGGTGCGCTGGCTCGATACCGTACAGTACCTGATGCGCCAAGGGTCATTCGAATTCGAGGAACTCGGGCCGGGCGAGGTGCTGACAAAACTCGTCAAAACCGTGCGAAACGCTGCCGCCTTTTCGTGACAGCACAGTCGAATGGATGCCTTGTCATGGAAAAGACAATGAACGCCACATTGACCGATCAGTTGTTTTTCATTGCCAGTGTGCTGAGCCTGGAAAGTCGTCAGCTGATCTCCGGTAACCGGATCAACCAGCCGTTCGGGTTTGAGCGGTTTGCCGCCGCAGCTTCGATCAATCCTGGCCCGTTACGGGTAGCCTTCGATGGACTCAAGGCGTTTGGCTGGCTGAATCAGTCGAGCAGCGACGAGTATTTCTTCACGGCTCGGGCCTCGGCAATCGACACATTGCCCACGCAGATGGCCGAACTGTTTTCGTGGTTGGCGCCGCAGCGATTGCCGGACGCGCAGGATATACCGCACCTGTGGCGCTGGCTCGAGCTGTCGGCGCTGGACTGGAATCTGCACTGTCCGGCGTTTATCCGTGGCCTGAACGAGTTGTTGTCGCTGGTGCTGTTGCGCCGATTGCAACTGAACGGGGCAATCAATACTGACACTGGCCAGGTGGATACGCGGCGCATCGACGACGGCCAGACCGGCCATGAGCAAACTCGGCTGCTGAGCGATTTTCTGCGCACTCAGCAGTGGATTCGCCGCGAAGAACGGCACCTGGTGTTCAATCCCGAGCGGCGCGCGCTCCTCTCGGAACGTCTGAGCGAGCCTTTTCTGGCGTACTACGCCAGTTTGCCCACGACCCTAGATGGCCTGTTGTTCGGCAAGGGCGAGCAGTGGGCAGACGTATTGCAATGGCTGAAGGGTGCAGGTGAACAACACGTCTGGTCAGGTGACCGACCCGCGCTTGAACAGCTGCTGGGCAAGGTTTTCGACGCGCAGCCGTTGTCCACGCAACCGGACTGGATCGTCGAGTTGGGCAGCCATCCCGGCGTTTCATTGAGCGAGCTGGGGCAATGGGTGCGACACCATACGGCCCGGGGCCAGGTACTGGACAGCAAACCCCTGCAATTGCTGGTGCTTGACGCAGCAGTGAGCGATCCGGCGGCGCTGCGCCAGCGGATTCGGGACGCGGGTGTTGGTGCCGGTCATCGAGTGTTGTGGCTGGGCATCGGCCAGCAGAATCTGCAACCGCCGGGGACGGCGCCGCAGCAATCAGCCTTACAAGCGCCGCAGCGTTATTACTTGCGGCCCGACGGCCTGGCGGCGGAAGGCGCCAGCGTGCTTGGCAGTCTGCAGACCTCGGCAAAAGCGCTGGCAGCGCTGATCGGCGAGCAACCGATAGTGCTCAGCGAAAGTCACTGGCGCCCCGACGGTCCCAAGGTGGATCACTTTGCCTGTCATTACCCGGTTGAAGCAGCGCACTACCTGATGGCGCTGGCCGGTGCCGGGCTGTTTGCCGATCCGGGGATGCTGCACAGGCTGCCGCTAGACGGCATCGACTGCGCGGCCACCAGCGGTTGTTACCGGGCGCGTGAATACCGCGTCCGGCATGTGACGCTGGCGGACATGCCCGCGCTGTTGACGCTGGAACAGGCCTGCTGGCCCGAAGGCGGCCGGGTGGATGAACACATTCTGCGCCGCCGTTTGGGCCAGGACCCGGCCGGTCAACTGGCGCTGGAGTTCAAGGGCGAAGTGGTCGGTGTCATCTATTCCCAGCGGATCACCCGGATCGAAGCGCTGTTCGGGGTCAATTTCGCCACGGTCGATCAGCTGTTTCATGGCGACGGCAGCACCGTACAAATCCAGAGTTTGAACATCCTGCCGGCGCATCAGTACAGCGGTTACGGCGATCAGTTGCTGGAGTTCATGCTGCAATATTGCACGCTGCTCAACGGCGTCGACACGGTGGTCGGCGTGACTCGTTGCAAGGACTATCCGAAGTACCGCGACATCGCCCAGGCGGACTACATTCATAGCCGTGACGAGCGGGGCGTGCTGCTGGACCCAGTGTTGCGTTTCCACGAATTGCACGGCGCGCGAATCGAGCGGCTGGTGCCCGGTTATCGTCCCGCCGATGCCGACAATGCAGGGTACGGCGTTCTGGTGCGTTATGACCTGGCCCGCCGTCAGCGCCAGGAAATTCAGCTGGCCACGGCAATGGTTGAGCAACCGGTGATCTCCATCGACGACGCGGTGCGCCAGGGCGTCAATCGCTGCCTGGGACAAGCGCAAGACAGCCGAGTGTCATCACGTCATAGCCTGATGGAGCTGGGACTGGACTCGGCTGATCTTCTCGCTCTCAGCGAACAGCTGGGAATGACGTTCGGTCTGGCGCTGGAACCGAGCTTTTTCTTTCGCTACAACAGCGTCGAAAAAATCGTCGTGGCGTTGCAAGAGCGCCTCGGAAGGCAAATGCCGCCGCCGAAAGAGATTCAGGCGGCAAGACCGCCATCGACTCCAGTCAAAGAAGAGGATGATTTCGCCGTCATCGGCATCAGTGGCTGTTTCCCCGGTGGCGAACTGGAGGGATTTTGGGCTGCTGTTCGCCACGGTGCCAGTCTGATACGCGAAGTGCCAAAGGAGCGCGCAACGGCTGGACCTGCGGGCGGCTACATTGACGGGATCGAGTATTTCGATCATCAGTTTTTTGGCATTTCGGCAGCGGAAGCGGCGCTGATGGACCCGCAGCAGCGGCTGCTGTTGCAGCATGCCTGGTGGGCACTCGACGATGCCGCGATTCCTGCCGCAGCGTTTGCCTGCCGCCAAACCGGCGTGTTTGTCGCCGCCGCGCCGAGTGAGTACCGCGACATTATTGAGGTCCCCCGCGACAGCCCGTTTTTGCTGACGTCTTCTTCGCCCTGCATGTACGCCAACCGGATTTCCTGGTTCCTCGACCTGCGGGGGCCCAGCGAGTATTGCAACACCGCCTGCTCATCGGTGCTGGTTGCGCTGCATCGAGCCATGCAGGCGATCAGGGCCGGCGAGTGTCAACAGGCGCTGATCGGCGCGGTCAATCTGTTGCTGTCGCCTGCTGAAACGGCCGGCTACCGGCAGATGGGGTTTCTCAGCGAACAGATGCACACCCGTTCTTTCCAGCCTGGCGCTGATGGTTATGTGCGCTCCGAAGGGGTGGGCGTGCTGTTGCTCAAGCCTTTGGCCGATGCCCTGCGCGACGGTGACCGGATTCATTTGAAGATCAAGGGCAGCGGTGTCGGGCATGGCGGTCGAGGGATTTCACTGACCGCCCCCGATCACGAGAGCATGCAGGCGGCGATGGTGGACGCTTACCGCAGCGCCGGGGTTGCGCCGCACACTGTCAGTTACCTGGAAGCCCATGGCACGGGTTCGGCGATGGGCGATGCCATCGAAATCGACGCGATTCAGGCCGCGCGCACGCAATTGAATGGCGATGACAAACCCGGCGCTGCGTGGAACCTCAGCACCTTGAAGCCGCTGATCGGACATTGTGAGTTGGCGTCCGGCATGGCGGCGTTGTTCAAGGTGATTGATGCGGTGAAGCAGCAGCAACTGCCGGGCATACCTGGGTATCAACAACTCAGCCCGGCGATCACGCTCGATCCGCAACAACTGTCGCTCGCGTCCGGGAACCGGCCATGGCCGGCGGTGCAGGATGCCGACGGCAACGAACTGCCACGTCGGGCGAGCATCAACAGTTATGGTTTTGGCGGTGTCAATGCCCATCTGGTGGTGGAGGAATTTGTTGATCACCAGCGTGTAACTGCGGCTGATATCGGGCCGCAACTGATCCTGTTGTCGGCACACGATGCTGACAGGCTGAAGGAGCAGGCTGCACGACTGAGCCGTGCCATTTGCCAACGCCCGGACCTGTGTCTGGCCGACATCGCCTATACGCTGCAAGTGGGCCGAACGGCGATGGCTTGCCGCTGGGCGCGTGTGGCGGACAGCATTGCGTCCCTGCAACTGCAACTGGACGAGCTTGCCCGAGGCATGCGCGATGACATCGTGCTGGCCGATGAGCAGTTGGATGCAGATGCCGACGCGATCACTCAGGCACTGGCGAAGCGAGACTTGCCAGCGCTGGCCGATTACTGGCGCCAGGGCGTGGAACCGGATTGGCGCAAAATGCCGCGTCTCGGTGAACCACAGCGAATTGGATTGCCGGGCTACGCCTTTGCGCAATCGCGGCACTGGCTGGCACCGCAGCGGGCTGAACCCCTGAGCCACCCAAGTGAGGGCGAAACGCCGTGCCAAAAAAATGTGCGCCAGATCCTCGCCGAACTGCTGGGGTGTGAGCCGCAGGCACTGACGGGGTGCGAAACGCGCAGCCTGGCCAGCCTCGGCCTCAGCTCTCTGGGCGCCGTGGGCCTCAAGGCCAGGCTGGAACAGCAACTGCAACGGTCGGTATCGCTGGCACAGCTGAGCCCGTACTTGAGTCTCGGTGAAGTCGAAGCCAATTTGGCGGTGCAGGAACGGCAGCGCGACGATCAACTGGTGCCGGCGTTGCAGGTGGCGCCCGACGCCCGCCATCTGCCTTTTGCCCTCAATGATATCCAGCAATCGTTTTTGTCAGGTCGTACGCTGTTGGCCGAGGCTGAGCGGGTCGGCTGCCATATCTATCTGGAATTCGACTGGCCGGAGCTGGACGTCTACCGGCTGAATCAGGCGTGGAATCAGCTGATGATTCGCCACGATGCGCTACGGCTCAGGTTGCTGGCGGACGGTCGCCAGCAGGTCGGCGAACCGATGCCTTATCGTTTCAAGACCCGCGACTTGCGCCGCAGCGAACCCGCCGAACGCGAGCATTCGCTGGTAGCCCTTCGCGCATCGATGTCGCACAAGGTTTATCTGAGCGGCCAGGAAACGCTGTTTGAAATAGTCGTTTCGCTGCTGGATCACCAAGTCAACCGGGTTCACCTGAGCATTGACGAATTGATTGTCGATGCCACTTCTTTGGAGGTGCTGTTGCAGCAATGGCTGATGATTTATCAGCAGTCTGCCACCGAGTTGCCGGATCAGGGCGTGTCGTTGCGTGATTATCAGCTGTCGCTGGAGGCTTTCAAACAGTCGCCACGCTACCAGCGTGATTTGCAGTACTGGGTCGACAAGCTGGCGCAGGCACCGACTGGCTTGTCCTTGCCCAAGGCATCGCGACCTGCTGGCCGCGAGCGTCGTCGATTGACCTCAACCCTTGAGCAGAGCTGCTGGCAGCGATTGAAAGCGCGGGGCGATGCTTTGCAGGTTTCAGGCACTGCACTGCTGTTGAGTCTGTTCGGGTTGATCCTGCAACAGGCCAATGCCGACAAGGCCTTTTCGTTGATCTCGACCAGTTATGGCCGACTCCCGGTGCACCCGGACATTGATCGGCTGGTCGGGCCGCTGATCTCCACGCAGTTCTTTGTCTTTGCCGGCGCGGCGGAACAAACCCTGGCCGAACTGGCGCAACAGGTGCAGCGCCAGTTGCTGGCGGACCTTGATCACGCCAGCGTCAGTGGCATCTCTGCACTTCGCGAAGTCCGTCAGCGTGGCGACAAATCGAGGCTGTTCAACGGTGGCGAGGTGGTCTTCACCTCGATGCTCAACAACCCGGTAATCGACGGCGCGCCGAGCTTTGGCGACGCCCAACACTACTGCGTCACCCAGACGCCACAGATCAACCTCGATCACCAATTGCGCGAGCGTGGCGGGGCGTTGAGTTTCAGCTGGGACGTCGCCATCGACTGCTATCCCGTCGGCATGATCGATCAGCTGTTTGGCGACTATTGCCAGTTGCTGGTCACGTTGGCGAACGGTGATAACGACTGGTCGGCGCTCAAAACATCAACGCTGGTTCATGCGGCGCCTTTTGAGTTGGCGCCCGATGCGCCGCCAAAGATACCTTTTGCATTGACTGATCAGCAGCAGGCCTACGCTTTCAACCGTTCTTTGCACCGGGGGCAGGGTAGTTCACATCTCTATATGGCTGTTGCTATCGAAACGCTGGATATTGCTCGACTGGAAAAGGCCTGGCAGCAGTTGGTGGCGCACCATCCGATGCTGCGGACGCGGATTCTGCCCAATGGCACCCAGCAGATCATGGAAGCACCGCTATTGATGAAACTCGAAACGGTCGAGAAGAATATCAGTGGACCGCGGATCGTCGAAGAGATGCTTGGCCGGGTGACGGCGCTGGGAGAGTGGCCTTATGCTGAACTGCGGGTCAGTACACTGGATGAACAACGCAGCCTGGTGCATTTGGCGGTGGACCTGCTGCTCGTCGACCTTCCCAGTCGAGATCTGTTGATCCATCAACTACTGAATCTCTACCATGGTCTACCGCAGACGCCGTTGGTCATCAATTTCGGTAGTTATATGAAGGCTCTCGGACAGTACAACCGCACATCAGCGGCGCAAAACGCAGCCCTTTACTGGCAGGAAAAATTCCGACTGCTGCCTCAAGGGCCGCAGGTGAATGACGAAAGGGATATCAATGGCCTGTACCTGGAATATGAGCACTACCTTGATTGTTGGCCAGCGCTGCGTGATCGTATCGCACGAACAGGAATCTCTGCCGACGCGGTACTGATTTCTGCCTATGCCTGGAGCATTAAGAAACACTGCGCCCAGCCGGCCTTTACTCTGGTGGCCCCTGGTTGGAAGAGGCCTGCAGTACACCCGCAGATCGACGCGCTGGTCGGCGACTTCACTACGTTGAGCTGGATCGATTTCAACAATGAACCTATGACTTTTATAGAGCAGGCTCGGCGTTGCGAACGGATCTTCACCGAGGATCAACAGCACAGCATGACCAATGGCCTGCAAGCACTTCGTAAGGTGGCGACGGATAAACAACGACCACGCAAACTTGATTTCCCTGTGGTGTTTACCCGACTCAACCCACAAGGTCCACTGGACCTGCCCGAGGGAGTAACACTCGTTAAAAGTGCGAGTCGCACTCACGGTGTGGCGCTGGACAATCTGAGTATCGAGCAGGCAGAAGGTTTGTTGATCCACTGGGATTTCGCGGCTAACCGCCTGACTTCGACGCTGGTTGACGCAATGTTTGCCGACTACTGTCGCTTGCTAGAGGGTTTGGCTGCCGACGAAGGAACATGGGATCAGGAGAATAAAACATACTAAGTGCTTGTATGGATCTTTCTTATAGAGGTATTTCTGGAAGGGGGTAGCTGAAATAGGGTTCCCGGCACTACCTGGTAAATCAGGCAAACCGGGCGTCCATTCAGGGCGACCGGTTTAAGTCTCGATCTTCACTTACTCGATGGCTTCCTGATAACGGGTGGTGCGGCCATCGAAACCGGTCTCATCCAGCAGGCGCCCGACCGGGTCGTAGTAGAAGTCCGTACGTCGCTCGTTTTCGTTTTCCAAGGCCCCATCAATTCAACGGCGGACTGGCGCCAGCTCGGGCCGAAGAAAAATTTAACGTCGTGTCTGGGATTAGTTGATCACTACATTTGGCTCTGTGCGTGCTGTACGGAGTAGAGTGAGAACCTCACTCATTTGGATAGAGGCGGATGTGAATGGAAGCGTTAGCCACTTTTTCTACTAAGAATTTCAAACCAACAGGCTTGAGCCCAACCCCCGAGATTGCTACCTTCTTGCCAGTGTCTATCAGCACCATGGAGAAATGCTACTCGGGTGCTATCGACGGTGTTTCCTCAACAGTTTTTACTGCGGCGTTCGACCAGACGACCAGGACGGGCAGTTACATCGCAATTGAGAGCTTGAAAGGTGCGGTGAATGGAAAAGAAGGCGCCTTCAATTTCATCCACTCTGCCTCCACAACCGGCACTGATCGGGCAGATGAATTTTTCTGCATAGTCGGAGGCAGTGGTACAGGTGATTTGAGAGGGATATCGGGATCAGGAGGGATCAAAATCGACACCGATGGCACGCACCATATTTGGTTGAATTACCAACTCGAATAGGTCAGAAATAGTTTTGAGGTAATGCCGCTGAGGACACCATTGCCCTGGATCGAGGTGGCATTTAAAAAACAGAGGCCTCGATCCGGAGCGGCCCTCCACAACAGCGGCTTTATGGTTGCTTCTCCGAGTAGCTGTAGAGAGCACTCGGTAGCACGGCTTGGATTGGAGTTATTTTTTCTGTTCTTGATCTACCCTTCGAGCAAGTCCAGAATTGAGTCCTTTCCTGCTTCGGCAAGAAAATAAACCCCTTAGATTTCAATGGGTCGGACGCTAGATGCGAGTCTCGTTTCCCGCTCCAAGCATTAAAAAATGGATCTCTGAAAAGAGGTCCATTTTTTTCGTCCAAAGAAAAGTCCTTCTTTGATTTTTGCTGCGCCTCCCCCCGAAAACACTCAGATCCAGCCCCACTAATGCCGAACAGCGCGTGCAGGCTCTGGACTGCATGTGCACAGAGTCTAAAAAAGGGTGTTGCAGGCGGGACGTCTTGGCTCTCAACCAATAAGGTCAGTTCCAACAGCGCAGCCTCTAGGGCTAGTTGGTTGTGATGCAGGCGTTCAAGAACATCGGAGGGAGTATTCGGGGGAGGGCATAGCTTCGACTCCACTCGAGAGAGTGGGGAGCTTAGCAGCGGGAATGTCTGACAACAAAAAGCCCGCGGATGGCGGGCTCTCTGTATGGGGTCAAATCCTTTTGTCCGTTCAATCTGCGCTTCGTTCTGTGAGCACTTCGTGAAAAGCATGTCGCTGGAACGAAAAAAACCTGCACGTAGCCGGGCTCACTGTCGATGGGGCCAAATCCTTTTGGCTGACCGCATTGTGCTTGGTGGGTGTGACGAAGGCATGACAGGGCTTCGATGGCGGCATTCAGTGCCAGCAGATTTGTCTGATCGGCGATTCCTTTGATCACGTCAACGACAGGCAAACTGCGCTACGTTTTATGGATGACCGCCAAACCATGGAGGTCGGAATGAGCCAACTCCCGACCTCCATGCGTCGCGCCTTTTTCCGCCCGAAGATTACTCCGCCCTTTGCTACAGGCCTCGCACTGTGGGTCGCCTTCCAGTTGGGCGTCGATCTGTTTACCTGACACCGGGCCGCCAAGGGGACGCAACGTCTCCTCGGCGGCCAACGTTCAGTCAGTCACAGACCCCTGCGGTATTCTCCCGGCGAAACTGTCCACCAGGCTCGCCACCACCATCTCTCCCATTCGCGTGCGGGTCTGCAGCGTCGCACTCGCGCGATGGGGCTGCAGCACCACGTTCTCGTTGCCGAACAGTGTCTCGGGGACGTTCGGTTCATCGACAAACACATCCAGCGCCGCACCCGCGATCTCACCAGCGGCAAGCGCCGCCACCAGATCGACCTCATTGACCAGCTTGCCCCGCGCCACGTTGATCAGATACCCGTCCTTGCCCAGCGCCTGCAGCACCTCGGCATTGATGATGGCTTCAGCCTTGTCGGCGGCGGCCGCGAGAATCAGTGCATCACTGTCGCGGGCCAGTTGGTTCAAGTCGGCGATGAAGGTGTGGTTCACGTCGCTCATTGGTTGCAGATCGGTGTAGCTGATCGGGCAGCCGAACGCCGCGGCTCGAGTTGCCACTGCACGGCCGACCCGGCCCATGCCGACGATCCCGATGCGCATGCCCGACACCTGACGCGCCAACGGCAACGGTGCCAACGGTGTCGGACTATGGGGCCATTGGCCCGAACGCACGTAACGATCACTGGTGCACAGACCCCGGCACACGGCAATCAATAATCCGATGGCCAGGTCGGCGACATCCTCTGTCAGCGCGCCGATAGTCGCGGTCACGCGGATCCCGCGATCCCGGGCGTAAGCCAGGTCCACCGCATCGGTACCGACGCCATTGACTGCCACCACTTCCAGTTTGGGTAATTGCGCCATCAGCGCCTGGCTGATGCCGGTATGCCCGCCGGTGATCACCCCGCGAATGTTCGCGCCGTGTGCCTGCAAATAAGCCTGCTTGTCGGCCTGCTGGAAGTAACGTCTGATGGTGAACAGCTCATCGAGCCGCGCGTTGATTTCAGGGATCAGGATCGGGCTGAGCTGCAAGACTTCTGGCTTCATGTAAACCTCGCGTAACGGAATAAAAGGCCGGTTTAACCGCGACCGGCAAACGGCATGGCACTGGCCATGACGGTCATGTTCAGGACGTTCGCCTCCAGCGGCAGGCCGGCGATGTAGCGCACGGCATCGGCCACATGCTTGACGTCCACCATCGGCTCCACGGCGATGGTGCCGTTGGCCTGGCGAACGCCTTTGGTCATGCGCACCGACATGTCGGTCAAGGCGTTGCCGATGTCGATCTGGCTGCAGACGATGTTGAATTCGCGCCCGTCCAGGGCCACGGATTTGGTCAGTCCCAGTACCGCGTGTTTACTGGCGGTGTAGGCGCTGCTGAACGGTCGTGGGGTATGGGCCGAGATCGAGCCGTTATTGATGATGCGTCCGCCCTGTGGCTGTTGCCGGCGCATCAGTCCGAAAGCTCCACGGGCGCAGAGGAAAACGCCGTTGAGGTTGGTGTCGATCACGTTTCGCCACTGCTCGAACGTCAGCTCATCGAGTGGCACGGCAGGGGCGTTGACCCCGGCGTTGTTGAACACCACGTCGAGGCGTCCGTATACCTCCGTGATGGTGGCAAACAGCGCATCGACACTGGCCGGGTCGCGCACATCAGTGGGCACCGCCAAGGCTTCGTGTCCCTCGCTGACCGCCCATTCGACCAAGGCCTGCAACGGCTCCGGCCGGCGTCCGGCCAACACCAGGGTGAATCCGTCGGCCATCAGGCCCAGGGCCACAGCGCGGCCGATTCCGCTACCGGCGCCGGTGACCAGGGCCACTTTCAGAGGACTGTTCATGTTGTTATCTCTTTTTTCAATTCACGAGGGCGTGTGCCGGTTCAAGGTCGCTGACCGACGCGCATTTCCAGTTGGCCGATGCCGTCGATCCCGGCGTTGATGATGTCGCCCGGTTGCAGCACATCGACGCCTGCCGGGCTGCCGGTCATGATCAGGTCACCGGCCCGGAGCGCTACCGACTGCGAGATGCGGCTGATGATTTCACTGACCGACCAGATCTGGCTGTCGAGGCTGTCGCGCTGGCGCTCTTCGCCGTTGACGTTCAGCCACAAATCGCCGTCCGGGTGTCCCGCTCGAGTCACCGGCACGATGGCGGTCATCGGCGCGGCACCGTCGAACACCTTGGCACCTTCCCACGGCAAACCATTGCTTTTGGCCGCACGCTGGACATCCCGACGGGTCAGATCAAGACCGACGGCATAGCCCCAGACATAGGCCAGCGCCTGACTCTCCGGAATATTGGCGCCACCTTCACCGATGGCCACGACCAATTCGATTTCGTGGACAAACTCTTCGGTCAACGGCGGGAAAGTCACTTCACCCGTCGCATCCACCACGTTGCTCGCCGGTTTCATAAAGAACACTGGCGGCTGGCGGGACTGGCCTTGGGTATCTGGCCAGGGGTAGTTACGGCCGACGCAAAATACCCGGCCAACGGGAAAGCGCTGCTGGCTGCCGGCAACCGGCAAGGTCACGGGCAGATCCGGGGTAAACACGTACTCGGTCATCGTCATTTTTGTAGTCGTCCTGTTAGAAGCGTCAGCGTACGGCGGCAATCTTTTGCGAAGTTGGACGAATGCCGCCTCGTGTTGGAGAAAAACGGTGTCTTGGCTCAGCGCGCCTTGAGTTCGATGCGATACAAGCGACCGAGCAGCAACGAATAGGACAAGGTACCGACTAGCGCCACGCCGCCGATGAACCAGAAGGCGTAGGCAAACGAACCTGTCGCGTGGACGATGCCGCCAATCACAATCGGGGTGACGATCCCGCCGATGTTGGCGGCCAGGCTGGTGACCCCGCCGGTCAGGCCGATCAGTTCCTTGGGCGCGACTTCCGATACGGCCGCCCACGACGACGAAGCGATTCCCTGGGCGAAAAAAGCGATGGTCAACACGGCAATGCAAATCACGTTCGAGTCGGTGAAATTCACCAGCACGATCGACATACCCAGCATCGATCCGACCACCAATGGCAACTTGCGAGCGAAGGACATTGAGTAACCACGGCGTATCAGCAGGTCGGAGACGATGCCGGCCAGCAGAATGCCGACCGTTGCACCCACGAACGGCAGCACGGCGAAGATCCCGGCCTTGATCATGGTCAGCTTGCGTTCTTCGATCAGGTACGTCGGGAACCAGGTCAGGAAGAAGTACAACGCCGAGGTGCTGGCGAACTTGCCGATGCAAATCGCCCAGATCTGCCGATAGCTGAACAGCTCGGCGATCTGCCGCCAGTTGAACCGGGTGCGCTCCTGACTGCTCTTGACCAGTCCACCCCCGGCTTCGATGTACTTCAGTTCTTCCTGGCTGACGTTCTTGCAGCTCAGCGGATCGCGGTACACGTAGAGCCAGATCACACCGAACACAATGCCGAGTATCCCGGTGCTGTAGAACACATGGCGCCAGTCATAGGTCGTGGCCAGCCATAACAACACGCCGGTAAACAGTGCCGTGCCCAGATATTGGCCGCACACGTAAATGCTGCTGGCCAGGCCCCGTTCGCGGGCCGGGAACCACACCGTGACCGCTCGGCTGTTGGCCGGAAACGCTGGAGCCTCCATGGCGCCGACGGCCAGACGCAGACCGAACAGCGAAGCGAACCCAGTGGCAAAGCCCTGGCACACGGTGACTGTCGACCAACTGATCAGCGACACCCCGTAAGTGAACCGGGAACCGAAGCGATCGGCGATGAATCCGGCGGGGACCAAGGCGAGTGCGTAGGTCCAGGCAAACGCGGAAAAAATCAGGCCCATTTCGATCTTGTCCAGGCCCAGATCCTTGGCCATGAACGGTGCGGCAATCGAGATGTTTACGCGGTCGATGTAGTTGATGATGGTCGCAATCAGCAACAACGACAGCATGAACCAGCGCCGACGCGTCGGCAGTCGCTGAGGCAGCAGAGCGTCCTGGATGCCGGCACTCACCGACGGCGCGGTGGACGGGGAGGTTTGCGAGTTCGACATGAGTAGACCTCTTTATTGTTAGAAGAATCGAGATGTTGGCGCGCAGCCGAAGCCGATGCCCCCAGTCCCGGGGCAGAGCAATCGCTACTTGAATGAGAGGCGCGGACAGCCGCTGTCAGGCGCTCAGATACGCCTTCGGACTGGCTGGATCGGGGGAGGGTTGGCGAGGGAAAAAAACAGGTTCATCACGAGCGCACCTTTTGATTGTTTTTGGAAGGGTCGGGCTGCATTGATTGTCACAGTGGTCGTACAACCTCTCAAAATCAACGGAGGCGTTAGATCGTTTTTTCTCCTGAAAAAGGCGAATAATGCAGGTGTCCAAGAAAAATAAAATCAGCTCATTTCCTTGGTTCTGCCTCATATTGTTCATAAGTTATTGTTTTTAATCGCTTAATTATTTTTGTGTGCGCGTTGTTTTTTGGACAGACGACACAACACACATGGATAAAATTAGTTCTCTGTATTTCATTGTCATCCTATGACATGTTGAAGCCAGCGGTGTCTGCCTTCACAATCACCGCGGTCGCCGCCTGCATCGCGGCGCGACGACAACCTGCCCATGTACCTGTCGAGGATCCTCAGGCGATGTCGTCACCGAGTCGAGTACCCACTTACGTCATGCAGCAACGCAGCGAATTGACGGACTTTTACATCCGCGACAAAAAGGGCAGGCGCGCCGAAACCAGCCCGCATCGCCATGAGTATTTCCAGATCCAGGTCAACCTCGGTGGTGATACCGTGCAGCACATTGGCAATGTCGAACGCCCGTTTCCGCGCAATACGCTGGCCTTCATCCTGCCGCATCGCGTGCACGTGATTCCGCATCCGGAAGACAGCAATTTCATGGTGATCAATTTTTCCCAGACCTTCCTGCTGCCACATTTGCAGTGCGACCCGATGGATCTGGAGGAGGTCTCGATTCTGCTGGCGCCGGAGTTGTCGCCGTTTCGCTTTCAGGAGCATCTGGATTTCATTCTGGTCGATGAAGATTTCAGCAAAGTCTGTGCCCTGATCGAACAGATGCGAGTCCTGGATGAGAACCGTCAATTTGGCACTCGCGAGATGCTCAAGGGGTTGTTGCTGCAACTGGTGGGGAGCGTTTGTGCCTTGTATGCCGAGCCGCTCAAACGATTGGCCGAAGAGAATGCCGCCGAAGTAAGCCGGCGCGACGCGCTGAGCAGGATGTCCGAATACTTGCGCAAGAATATTGCCGACCCCGATCTCAACCTGATCAAGGTGGCTGCTGCGACCTACCTGTCACCGACGTATCTGACGCACTGGTTGCGCAAGGAAATCGGCAAGACTTTCACTGAGCTGGTGCTCGAACGCAGGATGCACGCGGCACGCAATTATTTGCTCAATGGGACACGACCGGTGGGGGAGGTGGCGAGGTTGTGCGGTTTCGCTGACGAGGCTTATTTCTCCCGACGCTTTCGCCAGATACATGGCCAGCCACCCGGGCAATTCAGGCGTCAGCAACTCAATCCCGATACTCCGCAGTCACCGTCCAACACGTGATCGACAGTTGTAGGTGATGTGGCGCATGCCGCGGGTCGCGGTCGACAAAGACCGAAAAAGCAGCCCTGAAAAAATTCTTCGCCATCGCTTAATACGTTCAGCCATTAAAAAAAGCAGCCCTTTGGCACCGATAACATCGTTTCTCGGGCTTACCGCTTTTCAATATATTGGTCGCCAGATCTGGTGAATGACTAAACACTCACCACCCTCAGTGCGAGTAGTCTTAATGAACAACAAACCTGACAAAGCAGGGCTGGATAACGCCGGAGCGGGGACCCGAGCGGTCTGGGGTGGGGAGCAAGTCAGGCACCCCTACAACGCCACTCAAACACCGATCGTGGTCAGCGCCGCTTACGGTTATGACGACATCGACGTCTGGTACGACGTTGCGTTAGGCAAGACGCCGGGCTTTATCTACAGCCGCATGAGCAACCCGACGGTCGAGACCCTCGAAGCAAAAATTCGCGAGTTGGAAATGGCCGAGTCCGCCGTGGCCTTCAGCAGCGGAATGGCGGCGATCAGCAGTGTACTTTTCACCTTCCTGGCCAATGGCGATCGTGTGGTGTCGACCAAGGACAGCTACGGTGGCACCAACAAGATTTTCGAAGAATTCCTGCCGCGCACGGGCGTTGAGGTGACCTTGTGCGAGACGTTCGATCACGAGGAGATCGAGCGTGAAATTGCCAAAGGCTGCCAGTTGGTGTACCTGGAAACGCCGACTAACCCGACCCTGAAAATACTCGATATCCAGCGTTTGGTGGCTGCGGCCAAGCGCGTCGGTGCCGTGGTGGTGGCGGACAACACCTTTGCCACGCCGCTGAATCAGAACCCCTTGGCGTTAGGGGTGGACGTGGTCATCCACAGCGCGACCAAGTTCCTCAGCGGTCATGGCGACGTGCTTGGCGGCCTGGTGTGCGGCAGCGAATCCTTGATGGCCAAGGTTCGTCATTATCGGGAAATCAACGGTGCGACACTCGACCCGTTCTCGGCCTACATGATCATCCGGGGTATGAAAACGCTGGTGCTGCGCATGCGTCAACAGCAACGCAGTGCCTGTGCTCTGGCGGAGTTCCTCTGCACCGAACCGTTGGTGGAGTCGGTCAATTATCCCGGCTTGCCCGGTCATCCGAACCACGCTGTGGCGTGCACGCAAATGTCCGGCTTCGGCGCCATCGTCAGTTTTGTTCTGGCCGGTGGGATGGACACGGTCAAGGTGCTCTTGCCACGTCTGCGATTCGCCCACTGCGCGGGCAATCTCGGTGCAGTGGAAACCATTTACGGCCCGGCCCGGACCACCAGCCATGTCGAGAACACGCTGGAGGAACGACTGGCTCTGGGTATCTCCGAAGGACTGGTGCGGGTCTCGGTCGGCATTGAAGACACTGACGATCTGCTCGACGATTTGAAGCAGGCGTTCGCTTTTGTCAGGTGTTCGCGCGATGAGCTGGCACAGGCAAACACACAGCACTCAAACAACAAAACGTGCATCGAGGCAGCAAGCTGAAGTTTTAACGTTGGTACCTCACGACAAGGCCGTTAGTGAGGCGTTCATGAAGTGGAAATAATAATAAAACTAGTGGCGACCTGTTTTGACTCTGCCCCGTAACTCATCGCAGACGTTAATGCGCGCCCTAACAACTTTCATGAGAGCAACCATGTCCATAAAAGAAGAACAACTCAACACACATACCGGTTTTAAACAGGAAATGCAGACGCGCCATATTGTCATGTTGGCATTGGGTGGCGTCATTGGTACCGGGCTGTTTCTCACGTCCGGGTACACCGTTAACCAGGCCGGTCCGTTGGGTGCGGTCATCGCTTACATCATCGGCGCACTCATGGTTTACATGGTCATGATGTGCTTGGGCGAATTGGCGGTGCAGATGCCGGAAACGGGTTCGTTCAGCACCTACGCTACGCGTTTTCTCGGACCCGGCACCGGCTACACCGTGGCGTGGTTGTATTGGCTGACCTGGACTGTGGCAATCGGCTCTGAATTTACCGCCGCCGGTATTTTGATGGCGCGTTGGTTTCCGGATACACCGGTATGGATTTGGAGTGCGCTGTTCGCAGGCTTGGTGTTTCTGACCAACGTGATATCGGTGCGCTTGTTCGCTGAGACCGAATTCTGGTTATCACTGGTCAAAGTAGTGACCGTGGTGGTGTTTCTGCTAATCGGTGGTGGCGCGATTCTCGGCCTGCTGCATATCGATCAGGCTCACAGTATCGGGCTGAGCAACTTCACTCGCGAGGGGCTTTTCCCTACCGGTTTCATGCCGATTGCCATGACGTTACTGGCGGTTTCCTTTGCGTTCTCCGGCACTGAACTGATCGGCATCGCCGCGGGTGAAACCAAGGACCCCCAGCGTAATGTGCCGCGTGCCATTCGCACTACAGTGCTACGCCTGGCAATCTTTTTCGTGGGGACCATTTTTGTCCTGGCGACTTTGTTACCCCGTGAACAGGCCGGTCTCGTAGAGAGTCCATTCGTCACCGTGTTCACCTACATCGGGATTCCGTACTCCGCAGACATCATGAACTTCGTGATCATCAGTGCTTTGTTGTCGGCTGCCAACTCCGGTTTGTACGCTGCTTCGCGGATGCTCTGGACCCTGAGTGACCAAGGTCACCTGCCCAAGCAGTTCTCGGCCCTGACCCGCATGGGCACACCACTCAACGCCATTATCGTCAGCATGGCCGGTGGCGCCGCATCGTTGCTCAGTAGCGTATTTGCCGCCGATACCATCTATCTGGCACTGGTGTCGATCTCCGGGTTGGCGGTGGTGGTGGTGTGGATGAGCATTGCCGCGAGCCAGATTGCCTTTCGCCGTCACTATGTCGCCAATGGAGGCGATGTCCGCGATCTTAAGTTCCGCGTCCGGGGTTATCCGTGGGTGCCACTGGGGGCGCTGGTCTGCTGCAGCCTGGCGTGTGTCGGGATTGCTTTCGACCCTGAACAGCGGGTAGCTCTGTACTTCGGTTTGCCATTCATCGCCTGGTGCTATTTCGTGTATTACATTACCCGCAAAAGCCGCGAGCGACGCTTGTCGGTTACCCCCTTGGCACAACCTTCCGATGCGTACTAGGCACTGTCGACGGGGTGGGCAAGCGTGCTCGGTGGAGGGGGCGTCATTGAGGTTCAGACCATGAAGCAAAAGACGTTACCCCCATTGAACTGGTTGCGGGCATTCGAGGTGTCCGCCCGTTGCCTGAACTTCACCCACGCCGCCGAAGAACTGTTTTTGACCCAGGGTGCGGTAAGCCAGCAGATCCGCCAATTGGAAAGCCATCTGGGGGTGGCGCTGTTCAAGCGCTTGCCCCGTGGCCTGGGGCTGACCGAGGAAGGACAGGCCTATCTGCCGGTTGTGCAGGATGCGATCACTCGACTGGCGGTGGGGACCAACGAAATTTTTGGCCAGCACAAACGCCGGCCGATCAAGGTGCGCGGCAGTCTGGCGTTTTTCGTGCATTGGCTGGCGCCCAAGCTGGTGGGCTTTCGCCAGGCCCATCCACAGGTCGACATCCGCTACATCAGCAACATCTGGGTCAAGGAACTGGATGGTGAGGACGACATGGAAATTCGCTGGGGCCATGGTCAATGGCCCGGCCTGGTGTCGCAGCGCCTGACTTGGGACACCTTGTTTCCGGTCTGCTCGCCAGCCCTGATGGCGAGTTCGCCGCTGACGGTGCCGGCGGACGTGGCGCACCATCCGTTGTTGCATGTCCTGGGTTACGAAGAGGGTTGGGGTTACTGGTTGAACATGGTCGGTGCGGATACCGTCGATTCGTCGACCGGCATGCAGTTCGACACACTGATTTCCACCTTGCGCATGGCTGAGTTGGGACAGGGGATTGCCCTGGCCCGGTCCTCGATGGTTGATGAAATGCTTCAGGACGGGCGACTGATCGAGCCCTTCGACCAGCGCATCGAAGCCAGCGAGTCGTTTTACCTCGTACGCGGTTCCGGGGCCGACCAGCACCCCGACGCGGTCATGTTTTCCACCTGGCTGGTCGAGCAGGCACATCGTTTCAAATGAATGGCCGGGAGCCAACCATGCGCTATGTAAGTACCCGAAATTCGGCCGTTCAGGTCGATTTCGAAAGGGTCGTGTTGTCAGGGATTGCCGAGGACGGTGGGTTGTTCGTGCCGCTCGAATTGCCACTGTTCGAACCGCAGGACATCGCCAACTGGTCGACGTTGCCCTATGACGAACTGGCCTATCGAGTGATGAGTCCGTTTGTTGGCGAGACGATCCCCGAGGCGGACCTCAAATGCTTGCTCAAGGAAGCTGGCAGCCAATTCAGCCATCGGTCCCTGGCACCTTTGCATCAGGTAGATCGCAACGAATGGGTGTTGGAGCTGTTCCATGGACCGACCCGCTCTTCGAAGGATTTTGCCGCTCAGTTGCAGGCTCGGCTGGTGCAATACTTTCTGCGCAAACGCGGGCGTCGCGGGGTAGTGATCGGTGCCACCAACGGCGATACCGGGCTGGCGGCCATCGAGGCATTCAAACACTGCGACGAAACAGTCGTGGTGGTGTTTTACCCGGAGGCAGGTGTACCGCAAGACCAACTCCAGCACCTGCAAGCGGTGGCGCATCCCAAGGTTCACCAGTTCGCAGTGAATGGCAGCTTCGACGAGTGCCAGACCATCGTCACTCGGCTGTTCCGGCAGTGGCCGTGCACTCAACATGAGGCGATCAGTTTCAACTCCAGCAACTGGGTCAGTGTGTTGGCGCAACTGGTGTTTTACTTCCACGCCGTGCTGCAACTGGGAGGGGGGCAGCGTCCGATCGGTTTCAGCGTGCCAGCCGCGAGTTTTGCCGAGGTCTATGCCGGTTACATCGCGCAGAAAATGGGCTTGCCGATCACCCAGATGATCGTTGCGACCAATCAGAATGACGCGTTGCATCAGTTGTTTCTGAAGAACCACTACTCCCGGTTGCGAGCCAACAAGACCTTGTCGCCGGCCATGGACCTGTCGATTTTTTCTAACCTGGAACGTTTTCTCTGGGAGCTCTACGGGCATGACGATCAGGCTGTGAGCGCGCTGATGGCAGCATTCGAATCCAGCGGCGAGATGAGCATCGCCAACGAGTTCTGGTTGCAGGCGCGGATGATCATCGACTCTTACGCGGTCAGTGATGAGGAGACGCTGAAGGAAATCACCTCGCTGTATCGCGACACCGGTTACGTCATCGACCCGCATACCGCCACCGGTGTCCTCGCGGCCAGGTTGTATCGCCGAAGCCTGGTGGCGCCGATGGTTACCCTGGGGGAAATCTCGCCGGCCAAATCGGCGGTACTGCTCGGCGAGCTGGGGATCAGCACGCCGGCGCAACACAGCCCAGTCGCGAAGCAAGGGCCGGCGCAGCTTTACCGGATTAAGCCGGACGACCTCGACACCATCCATCAGCTGCTCGGCGCGCTGTGAAGGCGCGGCAACAGGAGGCCAAGTGAAGCGAATTCTGGACCCTCTCGATGAACGCATCATCGCGGAACTGCGGCTCAATGGCCGGGCTGCCCACGCCGAGCTGGCGACGAAGGTCAACCTGTCGCGCAATGCCGTGCGCCAGCGCATTGAACGGCTTGAGCGCGACGGGGCGATACAGGGTTATACGGTACGCACGGGGGAGGGGCGACAAGCTTCTTCGAACATCAATGCGGTGATTTTCGTCTACCGCTACGACCGCATGCGCGGCGCGGAAGTGCTGCAGGCCCTGCGGGCAATACCGGAAGTCATTCAGTGCGATGTGATGAGTGGCGAGTTCGATCTGATGCTGCGGGTCGGCGCTGCCAGTCCGGAGCGGGTGCATAAGGTCTGGAATGAAATCTCTGCGTTGCCCGGGGTGGAAAACACCGTGACCTCATTCGTGCTGTCGTCCGTCGTCTAACCCCTTTATCGTTCTGAAAAAAGCCAACCTGTGTTGGCTTTTTTTATGCCTGGCGTTTTGCCCGGGTGCTGGTCAAAACGCCCACAAAATAGAGCAAATTGGCCTATTTCACTGCCCTGGCCGCGCCCCTAACCTAGAACCCAACAACCCATCACCCGGATCAAGGGCATAAAAAAATGACTGAATACAAACTGGCGCTTGTCGGCTTCGGCGGTGTGAACCGGGCATTGGCTCAGCTGATTGCCGAACGTAACGAAAACTGGAAAACCGAATTGGGTTTCACTCTGAAAATCGTTGGCGTTACCGACCTGTTTCTTGGTTCGGTGATTGGCCGCGAAGGGCTGGACGCCGCGTTGCTGGCCAAGCTGCCGGCAGTCAAAGGTGCATTGGCGCAGCTTCCGGGTGGCGAAGCAGATGCCCTCAACGAAGCGGTGATCAAGGACTGCGGCGCAGACATCATTGTCGAAGCCACCTTCACCAATCCGGTAGACGGCGAGCCGGCCACCTCGTTCTGCCGTTGGGCGCTGGAACGCGGCAAACATGTCGTCACCACTAACAAGGGACCCATTGCCTTGCACGGCGCCGAGCTGAAAGAACTGGCCCGACGCAATAACGTCGCCTTTGAATACGAAGGTTCGGTGATGAGTGGCACGCCGGTTATTCGCCTAGCCAAGCAGTCGTTGGCAGGCAGTTCGATAGTCGGTTTCGAGGGGATTCTCAACGGCACGTCCAACTTCGTTCTCACCTGCATGGAAGGCGGCCTGGGGTTTGCCGAAGCGGTCAGCAAAGCACAGGACCTGGGGTATGCCGAAGCCGATCCGACGGCGGATGTCGAGGGGCATGACGTGCGCCTCAAGGTGGTGATCCTGGCCAATGAACTGCTGGACGCCAAGCTGAACGTCAGCGATGTCAGGTGCAGCGGTATTTCCTCACTCGACCTTGGCGACATTGAAAAAGCCCGGCAGGACGGGGCTCGCTGGAAGCTAATCGGCGCAGCCATGCGTCATGCCGATGGGGCGATCAGTGCCAGTGTCGAACCGCGTCTGTTGAAACACGATCATCCGCTGGCCGGTATTTCCGGTGCCACCAATGCCGTGTCGTTTACCACCAATCTGCTCGGCGCGGTGACGGTTTCGGGGCCGGGGGCAGGGCGCATGGAAACAGCGTTTGCGCTGCTGTCGGACATCATCAGCATCCACCAGTCTGTTGCGCGCAACTAGGAGAAAGCCTGTGAACCTATCACGTCTGTCCCTGGCTGTTGTGGAGCCGCAAATCGAAGTCTTTAACCCCTTTGACGGCACCGTCATCGGGACCGTCGCGGATGTCTGTGCGTCGCAAGTGCCGCAGCTGCTGGAGACCGGGCGCAGCGGTGCGCGGGTGTGTGCCGGGTTACCGCGTCATCGTCGGGCACGCATTCTCGAGCAGGCTGCATTGAACATCGAGCTTGATGCCCAAGCGTTTGCCCGGCTGATCGTCGACGAAGCCGGGAAGACCCTCAAGCAGGCAGAAAAAGAAGTCAAACGCTGCGTCAACACCCTCAAGCTTTCTGCCGAAGAGGCCAGGCGTAATGCCGGGGAAGTGGTGCCTTTCGACGCCTATGAGGGTTCTGAGTCGCGCCAGGGCTGGTTTTCCCGCGAACCCCTGGGCCTGATCGTCGCGATTACCCCGTACAACGATCCGCTGAATCTGGTGGCGCACAAGCTCGGTCCTGCCATTGCCGGCGGCAACGCGGTGATTCTCAAACCGTCTGAGCTGGCGCCGTTGTCGGCCATTAAATTGGTGTCGTATCTGGTCATGGCAGGGTTGCCCGAATCGGTGGTCACGGTCGCCACCGGGGGGGCGGAACTGGGCAAGGCCTTAGTCGCATCCCGTGAGGTGCGGATGATTTCCTTTACGGGCGGCTTCGTCACCGGGGAGCAGATCGCACGCACCGCGGGCCTGAAGAAACTTGCCATGGACTTAGGCGGCAATGCGCCGGTGATCGTCATGGGCGACTGCGACCTTGAGTCTGCCGTCGAAAGTTGCCTGTCGGGAGCCTTTTGGGCTGCGGGGCAGAATTGCATAGGTACTCAGCGCCTGCTGATTCAGGCACCGATTTATGAAGCGTTCCGTGAGCGTTTCGTCAGCCAGGCCAAGGCGCTTGTGAACGGCGACCCTATGCGTGCCGACACTGATATCGGCCCGATGATTACCCCGCAAGCCGCGCAGAATGCCGAGCAAGTGGTGAACGACGCGTTGCAAGAGGGCGCGACATTGCTCTGCGGCCATCGGCGCCAAGGCTCGTGCTACGCCGCTACGGTATTGGAAAACGTCGATCATTGCAGTCGGCTGTGGCGCACCGAAGTCTTCGCGCCGGTGGTGGTTTTGCAGCCTTTCGAAACCTTCGATGAGGCCATCGCATTGGCCAACGAGCCCGAATACAGCCTGCATGCGGGGATTTTCACCAATGATCTGGCCACGGCCATGAGCGCCGCACGAAGAATCGAAGCCGGGGGTGTGATGATCAACGACTCCTCCGACTACCGCTTCGATGCGATGCCGTTTGGCGGCTCCAAGTACGGCAGCCTGGGCCGGGAAGGGGTGCGCTTCGCCTATGAGGAAATGACCCAACCCAAGGTGGTGTGCCTGAACACGCTGGGTTAATCGATTCGAGGAACATCTAATCAGGTCGTTTTGCATTGGGAAGGTCTGGTCACCCGCCCAATGCATTTTTTTCTGGCGTTAGCAAAATCATTCCGTCGGGCTTACCTGCGCAGCCTCGTCAAACTTCAACCGGGCCGCTTCAACCTCGGGCAATTTATCGAGCGTCCATTTATGCAATTCGCGAAATGGCTGCTGCAATGTTCGACCCAGTTGGGTGATCTCATACTGGACTGCTACAGGCGAGAACGAAATGACCTTGCGCGAGACAAGACCATTTCGTTCCAGCCGTCGCAGGCACTGTGTCAGTGCCTTCTGAGTGACGCCCTCCAGGCGGCGTCTGATGGCATTAAAGCGATGCGGTCCGTCATCAAGCACCGCCAGAACCATCATTGACCACTTGTCTGCGATTTGGTCGAACAGCGCCCGGCTTGGGCACTCCGACGAAAAACATTGCGGCTTTAATTCCAGCATCGAAGTTTCCTCATGTATACCTAGGCGACTCTAAGTGCCTAATTGACATTTGGTTTACAAAATATACTTATATGGCTTCCGAAAGCAAATGGAGTCCATCCAATGTCAAACCTTGATACCAGCATTTTATTCCGTCCTTTTTCCATCGGGTCGCTTGAGCTGAAAAACCGGATTGTCATGGCGCCGATGACTAGGCAATTTTCGCCAGAGGGCATCCCCGGCGAAGGGAGCGCTGCATACTACCGGCGGCGCGCTGAAGGTCGGGCCGGATTAATTTTGTCAGAAGGGACCGTCATCGATCGTCCCGCTTCACGTAACGGTTCCGGCATTCCTTTTTTCCACGGTGAAGCAGCGCTGGCCGGATGGAAGAACGTGATCGATTCTGTCCACAATGCGGGTGGCCGTATGGGGCCGCAACTCTGGCACACCGGTGCAGTGCGTGACGTCAGCGGCTGGGAGCCTGATGCGCCAGTTGAAAGCCCATCTGGCCTCGATTCGCCAAACGATCCGCGCGGTGTGGCGATGAGCGAAGAGGATATTGCAGATACAGTTGTTGCCTTTGCCAAGGCAGCCGCGGATGCCAAACGCCTGGGTTTCGACACCGTTGAGATTCATGGGGCTCATGGTTATTTGATCGATCAGTTCTTCTGGGCCGGCACCAATCAACGCACCGATCGTTATGGCGGACCGACGATCAAAGAGCGCTCGCGCTTTGCCGCTGAGATCGTGTCTGCCGTTCGTCATGCGGTCGGCCCCGAATTCCCTATCATCATGCGCGTTAGCCAGTGGAAGCCGCAGGACTTTGGGGTGCGCCTCGCCGAGACCCCTGCATTAATGGAAGACTGGCTGCTGCCGTTGGTCGAAGCGGGTGTTGATGTTCTGCATTGCTCGCAGCGACGCTTCTGGGACCCTGAGTTTCCCGAAATTGATGGTGAGAACGGGCTGAACTGCGCGGGCTGGGCGAAGAAAGTCACTGGGGCCACAACCATTAGCGTCGGTTCGGTCGGGCTGGATAACGATGTTACTCACGCATTCGCCGGCAAGGGATCAACCCCTGCGAGTCTGGATCGACTCGTCGAGCGTATGGAGCGCGAAGAGTTTGATCTGATCGCTGTAGGGCGTGTTCTGCTGAGTGACAAGGATTGGGTCGCCAAAGTGGAACAAGGCGATTACGCGGATCTGAAGGGCTTCAATCCGGCGTCTTTAGCCGAATTGGTTTGAGCCTTATTACGGAGTATGGAAAGTGTGATGTTACAAAGGTTTTAGTCTGAAGAGAACCTCGCTGCCCTCATCGGTCAGCGCGAACCCGGCGCGCCCTTGTGTCCGTGAGCTAGAGGCACAGCCCTGAACGAGTTGTCGCAAGACAGCCCCAAGACCGTTCAGTCCACGAAAGCTGAGTGGTTTTGGGTTAATGCACCACACGCGATACGCGCAACGCGTGTCGAAATCAGACTCGTCGGTGGCGCACTCGGGCTACTGGCTTTCAAGACAAGACGCGTAAGGTGACGCGTCACTTCATGGCCGTGTGCAGCTGTGATGCCTGATTTAGAAACTCGGGAGCGTTTGAGGTGCGCTGCGTTCGAAACGCGGCAACAGGGAGAAATGATGATCGCCTGACCCTCAGTCAGTACGCCCTAACGTCGATCACCAGAGAACAAAAAAAACAATGAATAGCCTGAACTCCAAAGATTCGAATGGTCAGTTGGCGCAGGGTTTCAAGCCGCGTCACGTCACAATGCTTTCTATCGCGGGGATTATCGGCGCAGGTTTGTTTGTTGGCTCGGGACATGCCATCGCTGCGGCGGGGCCGGCGGTATTACTGGCTTATCTGTTTTCCGGCCTGTTGGTCGTTCTGGTCATGCGCATGCTGGGTGAAATGGCGGTTGCCAACCCGGACACCGGATCTTTCTCTACCTACGCCGACCAGGCAATCGGGCGTTGGGCAGGCTTCACCATCGGCTGGCTGTATTGGTGGTTCTGGGTGCTGGTGATACCGATCGAGGCGCTCGCGGCCGGGCATGTATTGAATCAATGGTTCCCGCAGATCGATGCCTGGTTGTTTGCCTTGCTGTCGATCATTCTGTTGGTCGTGACCAACCTGTTCAGTGTGTCCAAATACGGTGAGTTCGAATTCTGGTTTGCGATGGCCAAAGTCGTGGCGATCATTGGATTCATCGGCCTGGGTTTTGCGGTGTTGATGGGGTGGATTCCAGAGCGCGAAGCCAGCGGATTGAGTCGACTCATTGAGGAACATGGCGGTTTTGCGCCCAACGGCTTGTCAGCGGTTGTAGGGGCATTCATCACCATCATGTTCAGCTTCATCGGTACGGAAGCGGTGACCATCGCTGCGGCCGAATCCAGCAATCCTGCGCAGAACATTGCCAAAGCCACACGCTCGGTGATCTGGCGCATCGGGGTGTTCTACCTGCTGTCCATTTTCGTGGTCATTTCCGTGGTGCCCTGGAATGATCCATTGCTGGCGTCGGTGGGCTCTTACCAGCGCGCGCTGGAACTGATGAACATTCCCCACGCCAAGTTCATGGTAGATGTGGTGGTGTTGATTGCCGTGGCCAGCTGCATGAACTCGTCGATCTATATTGCCTCGCGCATGTTGTTTTCGCTGGGCAAGCGCGGTGATGCACCGAAGCCGCTGAAGGTGACGTCGTCGGCGGGCGTGCCGAGGGCTGCGGTGATCGCCAGCACCGTGCTGGGTGCCGGTGTGACCTTGTTCAGCTACTTCATGCCCGCCGGACTGTTCCAGTTTCTGCTCGCCAGCTCCGGCGCCATTGCCTTGCTGGTGTACCTGGTTATCGCAGTGTCGCAACTGCGCATGCGCAAGATTCTGCGTCGGCAGAACGTCGAGCTGAGCTTCAAGATGTGGTTGTTCCCTTGGCTTACCTGGTTGGTCATCGCCTTCATCTGCGCAGCGTTGGCGGTGATGATGGTGACGCCCGAGCACCGTATGGAAGTTTCTTCGACCATCGGCCTGGCGCTGGTGATTTCCTTTCTCGGCCTTGTGACCGCGCGTCAGCATGGGCAACCGCAAAGTGCGGTGTCGGCGGAAAGTGCATAGCAGCCATATCAGCGTAAACCTGCTTGCGATCTTATCAGTGCGCCAGCAGTGGCGGGGCGGTTAACACCGCCGGCGCCACGGGCCATTACCGCTCACTGCGAGAAAAAACTTCGATGGCATACGACACCTCCAAGGCCGCTCTTCCCCAAACCATTGGCTTTTTGCTGCTGGACCAATTCACTTTGATCTCTCTGGCATCTGCCATAGAGCCTCTGCGAATGGCCAATCAGTTGACCGGTCAAGAGCTGTACCGTTGGCACACTTTCAGCTTGGGGGGCGAGCGGGTGTGGGCAAGCGATGGCATGCCGATCACTCCGGATTGGGCGATCAATAACGCACCGATACTTGATACCGTGATCGTCTGCGGTGGCATTGGCATTCAAAGCGCGGTGACCCGTGAGCACATTACCTGGTTGCGAGCCCAGGCGCGGCGCGCGAAGCGGATGGGGGGTGTTTGCACAGGTAGTTGGGCCTTGGCTCAGGCAGGCTTGCTCGATGGCTTCGACTGCAGCGTGCACTGGGAATTTCTGGCGGCCATGCAGGAAGCTTTTCCACGAGTGAACCTCAGCTCCAGTCTGTTCACCCTTGACCGAGACCGCTTCACCAGCTCGGGCGGAACCGCGCCAATGGACATGATGCTGCACCTGATCAGTCGCGATCATGGTCATGAACTGTCAGCGGCCATCTCCGACATGTTCGTCTACGAGCGAATCCGCAACGAGCAGGATCACCAACGAGTGCCCCTCAAGCACATGCTCGGTACCAACCAACCGAAGTTGCAGGAAATCGTCGCCTTGATGGAGGCCAATCTGGAAGAGCCGATCGATCTCGACGAACTGGCGAATTATGTTGGTTTGTCCCGTCGACAGCTGGAGCGGTTATTCCAGAAGTACCTGCATTCCTCACCCTCGCGCTACTACCTCAAGCTGCGTCTGATCCGCGCGCGTCAGTTGCTCAAGCAAACGCCGATTTCGATTGTAGAGTTGTCGGTGGTGTGTGGCTTTGTGTCCACCCCCCATTTCTCAAAGTGCTATCGCGAGTATTTCGGCATCCCACCCAGCGACGAGCGCTTGGCGGCGCAAACGCTAACGCAACCGCAAGTGACAGCAAGATCGATTGCACAGGCGTTGCCCTTGGCAAGGCCGATGAGTTTGCTGGATCAGGCACGTGATGAGTCAACATTCGCCAGTATCAAAATTTTGAAATCCTGAACAATCAGGGTGATCAATTCATCACTCCAAACGGTCAACGATAAAACCCGGAAGCTTCTCTGTTTCCCGGTTTTTCGTCGTTATGAAGTTTAGTTGTGAGTGGCGTTACGTTATTCAAAAAAAACGACCTGTGCTTGTCGGTAACAAGCAAGTTGTCGTTGCCAGGCATCCTTCCCATACCTGCTACCTAATTGCTCGCAGTTTATAAGCAGGCTTACCAGATCGACCCTTTTCGCTTTTGATCTGCGCCATTGCGACCCTTCATATAGAGGCACCGTCGCGTCGTTTTTTGAATTGATTGGAAGTCTATTCAATTACGGCGTGACTTTTGCACTTGAAATTACAAATAGCCCGGCGTATTTGGACGGGCAATAAAAAGAGCCTGTGTCTGAGGCCAATACCTGCTTGGTGTGAGGAGTTACTGCAATGACGACGTTCAACTCCGGGGCGAAGCCCCAGAACCGTGCGCCTCAATCCATCGGCTTTTTGCTGTTGGACAATTTCACACTGATTTCTCTGGCTTCCGCGGTGGAGCCTCTGCGCATGGCTAACCAATTGTCCGGTCGCGAACTGTATCGCTGGACGACCCTCACTGCCGACGGAAACAAGGTCTTGGCCAGCGACGGCTTGCAGATCACCCCTGACACCTCGATGCAGAACGCGCCTGCCATGGACACCATCTTTGTCTGCGGCGGTGTCGGTATTCAACGCTCCGTAACCCGCGCGCATGTATCGTGGCTACAAAGTCAGGCGCGTCAGTCCAAGCGCCTGGGCGCGGTGTGCACCGGCAGCTGGGCCCTGGCGTGCGCCGGTCTGCTGGATGGTTACGATTGCAGTGTTCACTGGGAGTTTCTGGCGTCCATGCAGGAAGCCTTCCCGCGAGTGGTTATAAGTACGCGACTGTTCACCCTGGACCGTAACCGTTTCACCAGCTCCGGTGGCACCGCGCCGCTGGACATGATGCTGCACTTGATCAGCCGCGATCACGGCCGTGAACTGTCGGCGGCGATCTCGGAAATGTTTGTCTACGAACGCATCCGTAATGAGCAGGATCACCAGCGTGTTCCGCTCAAGCACATGCTTGGCACCAACCAGCCGAAGTTGCAGGAAATCGTGGCGCTGATGGACGCCAACCTCGAAGAACCGATCGACCTCGACGAGCTGGCAGTTTTTGTCTCCGTGTCGCGGCGTCAGCTGGAGCGGTTGTTTCAGAAATATCTGCACTGCTCACCGTCCCGCTATTACTTGAAACTGCGCCTGATTCGCGCCCGACAACTGCTCAAGCAAACACCCATGTCGATCATCGAAGTGGCGTCGGTGTGTGGCTTCGTGTCCACGCCGCACTTCTCCAAGTGCTACCGCGAGTACTACGGCATTCCACCACGCGACGAGCGTGTGGGTTCCAACACCACGCAACAAGTGGCAATGATACCGCTGCCGCAAGCGCTGGGGCTGTCTCCATTGTCCGACCCGTCGTCGGCGCTCGGCCAAGCTCGCAACGAATCAACCTTTGCCAGCGTCAGGATATAAAGCTATATCGCGATGGACTTTTGAGCTCATTACTCAGGATTTTGCGGCCTTTCAAAGCCTATGCGATGAGAGGCTTTATGAGGCTATTGCATCACTGATGTACCTGGCCACGTTGATCATACGAGTTGATTTCGCAACTTTTGCACTACTTTGGCGAGATAAAAAAGTATCGACTGATAATGGGAATTGATATTATTCGTTGTCAATTCTCGCCGAGCTCCTGAAGTGCCCGGCATCTTCTCAAGGTTGTATGTCGATGCGTCGAACTCTCGTTTCTCTGTGTGTGATCCAAGCCATTTCCCAGACCACCTGGGCTGACCAGGCACCGACTGATCCTGCGTCAATAGAGTTACAAGCGATCGACATCAACGGCACATTCGAAGAGCCGGCCCAAGGCCCGGTCCAGGGGTATCGGGCGACCCGTTCGGCCAGTGCGACGCGCACCGACACTCCGATTCATGAAACCCCACAATCCATCAGCGTGGTCACCCGGGATGTCGTGGAAGACCTCGGCGCCACCCGCCTGCAAGACGCTCTCGATTACGCCGGAGGCGTGGGCCGTGCGAACAATTTCGGCGGGCAGGGCCTGACCACTTTCACCGTGCGTGGCTTTACCACCGGTGAGTTCTACCGCAACGGTTTCCCGATCAACCGCGGTTATCCGAACATGCCCGATGCCAATACCATCGAGCGTCTGGAGGTCCTGCGCGGGCCAGCCACCACGCTCTATGGCCGTGGCGACCCGGGCGGCACCTTCAACGTGGTGTCCAAACAACCCCTGGCCGAGCGCACTGTGACCCTGGGCAGTCAGCTCAATGATCAGGGCATGCGTCGCGGAACGCTGGATGCCTCAGGACCGCTGGATGATGAAGGGCGACTGGCCTATCGTCTGAACGTGATAGGCGAGGGTGGTGACACCTTCCGTGATCACGTCGAAAACGAGCGTTACGGTGTGGCGCCGGTCCTCGGTTGGCAGGTCAACGACACCACCCGTATCACCTTCGAAGGCGATTTCATGCGCAACAACGCGCCGCTCGATCGGGGTGTGACCCGCTATCGCAATCAGATCGGCGTCGCGTCGCGGGATACTTTTTTCGGTGAGAAGGATGTCGGAAAGCTGCACAACGACAACAACATGGCGCAACTGCGTTTCGAGCATTTCCTGAACGACAACTGGACCTTGGGCGGTGGCACGCAATATCTCGACGGCAGTCTGCAAGGCAATGCCATCGAAGCCAACGGTGTCGCTGCCGACGGCCGAACGCTAGGGCGCAACTTCAACTACCGCAAGCTGGAGTGGCGTGACCTTGATGTGCAGTTGAATCTGACCGGCCATTTTTCCACCGGTGGATTCGACCACACGTTGCTCACGGGCATCGAGTATGAGGATTACGATTACAAGTCGATTATCCGTCGCTCCAGTGGGGCGGTGAGTGCCTACCCCATCGACATTTTCAATCCGGTCTACGGCCAGCCGCGTCCGGCGTTGACTCGCACCACCACCAATGATCAGGAAAACCTCAAGACCTATGCCGCTTTCGTGCAAGACCAGGTGACCCTGGCCGAGGGTTTGAAAGCTTTGGCTGGCGTGCGTTTCGAACGCTTCGAGCAGGATTACGACAACTACATCGTCAACGGTCCGAGCTGGACCAACAGTGACAACGCAGTCACTCCGCGCCTGGGGCTGATCTACGATTTGACCCCGACCGTGGCGATCTATGCCGACACGGCGCGGTCCTTCAAACCCAACAGCGGTGCCAGTCGAACGGGCGGCGGTTTCAAACCCGAAGAAGGCAAATCCTACGAGGTGGGCGTCAAGTGGCAGGCCCTTGATCGTCAGTTAAGCGTGGATGCCGCGGTGTATCAGATCGAAAAACGCAACGTTCTGACGACAGACCCGGTGGACTCGACCTTCAGCGTTGCGGCGGGTGAAGTTCGTAGCCGTGGCTTTGATCTGAATGTGGCCGGTAACCTCACGCCAGAGTGGCGGATGATCGGTGGCTACGCCTACGTGGATGCCGAAGTCACCCAGGACAACCTGCTGAAGTCAGGCACCCGCCTGGTGAACATTCCGCGCAACAGTTTCAGCCTGCTGAACGTCTACGAGTTTCAGGACGGTGGCCTCAAAGGACTGGGCCTGGGGGTGGGAGCCAAGTATGTCGACGAGCGCGCCGGCCAGACCGCAGCCAATGCCTTTTCCATGGATAGCTACGAGGTGTTCGACCTGCTCAGCTTTTACAAAGTCAACGAGCACCTGCGGCTTAACCTTGACCTGAAGAATGTGTTCGACAGCCACTATGATGAAGGCGCCTTTGGCAACGTTTACGCCTATCCGGGCGCGCCGAGAACGGTACAAATGGGTTTCTCGTACACGTTGTAACTGGTAGACAGGAAGCGCCCGCACGATCAATCGGCCTGTGCGGGTCTCCGGCGCGACGTTGCAGATCCAGGACTAAAGTTCGCGCACTTTACCCACAAAAGACCTGATGACAGCAGAACCGACTATCCTTTCAGATAGTGAACGCTGCACTCTTGGCAAAAAGGGACACCATGCCAGACTATGATCGCGCCATCGGCTCCAGACCCGGCATCACATGCGGTGATCGAACCCGTCTGATCAGGCCCTGGTTACTCAGGCCCTGGCTACTCGGGATGGCTTCAATTACGGCTTTCTGTCTTTTCACGGCAACGCCCGGATACGCTGTCGAAAGCGCCACGGTTACGGTGATTCAAGCGCAGGAAATCGTTTCCAGGGCCACCCTCGAAGCCGTTCGCTGGAGCGGCCCTGAATCCGGCCCGCGAGCTCTGCGGGGCAAGAACATCGCCCTTGTCGCAGAAGACCTGCGTAACGGAGGAATTGTCGGTGTCGCGCAGGGTGCTCGCGAGGCAGCCAAGGCGATGGGCTGGACGCTGAAGATATTCGATGGCGCCGGATCATCGGCCGGTCGCGCAAAGGCCTTTTCCGATGCCCTGGCAGCGAAACCCGACGGCCTCATTCTGTGCGGCTCCGATGCCCTTGAGAACAATGCCGCGCTGATCCTCTTCGCCAACAGGGATGTGCCAGTGGTTGGCTGGCACGCCGGGGCACGCCCCGGGCCGATTGACGGCACGCCGGTGGCCATGAACGTCACGACCGATCCACTCGAAGTGGCTCGCCTCACGGCCATGGCGGCAGTGGCACAGTCAAACGGACGCGCCGGCGTGGTCATCCTGACCGACTCCAAGTACAGCATCGCCATGGCGAAAGCCAAGGCCATGGAAAACGTCATTCGGGCCTGTCGGGAATGTACGTTGCTGGAAGTGCGCGATGTCGCGATCTCCGAAAGTGGCGAGAAAATGCCGGCGATCACCAAGGATCTGCTTCAGCGCTATGGCAAGCGCTGGACCCACACGCTGGCCATCAACGATATCTATTTCGACTACTCGATTACCTCATTGACCAACGCCGCAATACCCAGTGACGGCATCAGTCTGTTGTCTGCCGGTGATGGCAGCGCTTCGGCTTTCTTGCGCATACAGGCAAAAACCTACCAGACCGTCACCGTGGCCGAGCCGCTCAACCTGCATGGCTGGCAAGTGATGGATGAATTGAACCGGCTGATTGCAGGTCAGCCGGTGAGCGGCTTCGTAGCGCCGATTCACTTGGTCAATGCCGACAATATCGCCTTCGACGGCGGTAAGAAATTTCAGTACGACCCTGACAATGGCTATCGAGACATCTATCGCCACCAATGGAATCCCTGATATTGGACGTTACTTCCCGGCTCGGACGCCGACTATTGCCGCAATCGCTACGCGCACAGTTCACACTGGCGTTTCTGACGCTGGCACTGCTGATCCTGGCGGGTGGTGCCACTGCGGTCTACGCGTTGCGCACGTCAAACAGCGCCACCCGCCAGCTGACGGATGAACGACTGGTCCGCATGCAAAATGGGCAAGACATGCTGCAGCGTACCTTGCTGATCGAACGCCAGACCGATCAGCTTCTGACAACTCGCTCGCCCGACACCCTGCGTTCAAGCTATGCGGCGACCGTCCAACAGCTTGAAGCCCTTGATCAACTGGTGCAGCAGCTGACTGCCGCGAACAGTGGCGTGGCGATACTCGACATGCATCAGTCGAGTCAGATGTTCCGCAATACCGCCAACATCGTTGCGCAGCTGCGAGAAAGCCTGCTGCAAACCGAGGTCACCTTCGAGCAAACCCTGGAGGATCACACCGCCCGGTTAACCGCGACCCAGACCCGGGCCAGCCTGGAACTGGCAGTGTTACTTTTCGATCTGCCGCAGGCTGTTGACAGTGATGCCGTGCAAGAACTGCGGACCCGATATGAGCGCCTGTCACGTACCGAAGGCAAGTTACCCGACGCTGATGTGCAGACGCCCGATCTCTTCTCCCTGCGCCTGAGGCTCATCAATCAGTACAACGTCATACAGCGCTTCAATGAGGAACTGAAGAATGAGGCCGGGGTTCTGGTTGCGGTGGCCCGTGCGCAATCCAGTGCTTACACCGAAGACTATCGCGAAGCCGTGCAGCGCCTGGTCGAGGCCTCAAATCGTAGCCAGCAATGGGTGCTGATCATGTTGGGCGCCAGCCTGGTGTTCGCCTGGTTTGTAACCCGGGTCTTCATGGGCCGTCATGTGCTCGTGCGCCTGAATGAAATAAGCCGGCAATTGCGTCAGGAACACACTGACAAAACGCATGTGATGATGACGGAACATGGCAAGGACGAGATCGGCAACATGGCTCGCGCGGTGAATCAATTCCTCAAAGACCGACTTCAGCTGGAAAAAAGAACGGTCCAATTGAGTATCGCCACAGAGCGGCTCGCCGTGCAAAACAGCCGATTAGAGCAAGAAGCCGTCATCCGTGCCGGGCAAGGTCATGTCCTGGAGCTGATAGCCAGGAGCACCGAGCTTGCCGAAGTCCTCGAAAGCCTGGCTCACCTGGTCGAGTCCCAACTGGAGGGGATGGTGGTGTCCATCCTGGTGCTGGATGAGGAGGGCAAGCACCTGCTGCACGGGGCTGCGCCCAGCTTGCCGAAAGCCTATAACCAGCTCATTGACGGGATTGCGATCGGTCCGAACGTCGGTTCATGCGGCACCGCGGTGTATCGACGAGAACCGGTCATCGTCACCGATATCGAGCTGGATCCGCTGTGGGAAGAGTACCGTTCAGTCGCTGCGCCCTATGGATTTCGCGCCTGCTGGTCGACGCCGATTCTGTCCCATGAGCGAAAAGTATTGGGTACGTTTGCCTTGTATTCCAGCACCGTACGCAGCCCTAGCTCGATCGAGACGCGACTGATCAACATGGCGACACCTCTTGCCGGCATTGCGATAGAACGCCAACTGACCGAAAAGCGCATTCGCTATATGGGTGACCATGACGCACTGACCGGGCTGCCGAATCGCACACTGCTCGAAGACCGTCTCAAACAGGCAATACTTTATGCTCAGCGCTACAGCCGGCTGGTGACGGTGGTGTTTCTCGATCTGGACAAATTCAAACTGGTGAATGACAGCCTTGGGCACAGTGCTGGAGACGAACTGCTGAAAACCGTCGCCCAGCGCATGCTGGCATGTGTACGCCGCACCGACACCGTCGTGCGGCTGGGTGGCGACGAGTTTGTGATCATCCTGTTCGACCAGCCCTCAGACCTCGACGGCGTTACTCCAGCCCTGCACAAAATCCAGGAAGCCATCCTGCGACCGATTCAGCTCAGCGGACATACACTCCACGTCACCTGCAGCATGGGGTTGGCCACTTACCCTGCCGACGGCAGCGATACCGAAACGTTGCTCAGCAATGCGGACGCCGCCATGTACCGGGCCAAGGAGCTGGGTCGCAACAGTTACCAGTTCTATACGAGCGAGATGAATAACAAGGATCAGGGCAAGCTCGCCATGCAAGACGGGCTTCGAAACGCACTCAACCATGACGAGTTCCTGCTGCTGTACCAGCCACAGGTGGATTTGCAGTCAGGTCAGATTATCGGCGTAGAGGCATTGATCCGCTGGCAGCACCCCGAGCTCGGCATGGTGTCTCCAATCAAATTCATTCCGCAGGCCGAAGAGACCGGGTTGATCGTGCCCATCGGCGACTGGGTGATTCATACCGCGTGCAAACAGAACAAGGCCAGGCAGGATGCGGGCTGGCCGCCGATCACCATGTCGGTGAATATTTCAGCACGCCAGTTCATCGAAAGGG
The DNA here is from genome assembly GCF_016650735.1 of Pseudomonas sp. TH37. Classification (NCBI taxonomy): domain Bacteria; kingdom Pseudomonadati; phylum Pseudomonadota; class Gammaproteobacteria; order Pseudomonadales; family Pseudomonadaceae; genus Pseudomonas; species Pseudomonas sp. TH37. The sequence continues at coordinate 177,373 of NZ_JAEKFD010000010.1, read as the reverse complement.
ACCTGATCGACCGGGTGAGGCATGCCTTGCAAGAAACCGGACTGGACCCGAAGTACCTTGAGCTGGAGCTGACCGAAAGTCTGATCATGCAAGACCTTCAGCAAGCCATCAGCAAAATGAAAGAACTGCAATCAATGGGGATCAGTCTCTCGATCGACGACTTCGGCACCGGCTACTCCAGCCTCGCAGCATTGAAAAGCTTCCCGATCGCGAGACTCAAGATCGACCAGTCTTTCGTGCGCGATCTGCCCGACAACGAGAACGACAAAGCCATCGCCACCGCAGTGATTTCGTTGGGGCACAAACTGAACCTCAAGGTCATTGCCGAAGGTGTCGAAACCGAAGAGCAGCAAACCTTCCTGCGTGAAAACGGCTGCGATGAAATTCAGGGCCATTTGTTCAGCTGCGCGGTCAGCTGCGATGAAATCAGTCTGTTACTGCGTACGCCCCGGTTGCCTCAATCGAGCCACATTGCGAGCCCTGGCTCGGTAAGGCGTACCCGGCATGCCAGAACAGATTGATCTCGATTTTCAGCAACTCCAGGGACGGCGGTAGAACAGCGAGCCCGAAGGGCTGTTCGCAACTGATGGCGAATCGTTCGGGCACTGTTGCCCTGCGGTGACTCAATAGTGCAGTCGCGGGTCGGAATCGATCAGGCTGGCCAGTTTGGTCAAGGCGAAGCGCAGTTCGTCCTGGCTCGTGGGTGACATCAATACCAGCCGCACACAACGGGTAGTTCCGGAGCGTTCAGCCTGGAACTGGGTGCCACTGAGTACGAGCACACCGTTGGCTCGGGCGAGCATGGTGAACTCGTCGCTGGTCCATGGCTCGGGCAGCGTCAACCAGACGTGATACGAATAGGGTTGAGTCTTGAGCTCGAAATTGGCAAAGATTTCCTGGGCAATCGCTTGCCGCCCGGCCGCTTCATTGCGCTGGATGCGGATCAGTTTTTTGTCCAGGCCTTCGGTAATCACATTGCTGGCCAGTTGCGCTGTCAACGGCGACGGCATCCAGACGCTGCTGCGCACCATCGAGGTCAGGCGTGACAGCAGTTTCGGCGGGCTATAGATGTAACCGACGCGCAGTGCCGGCATCACCGACTTCGACAGGCTGGTCAGGTACACCGAACGGTCTGGCGCAAACGCCGACAGCGGCTTGATCGACGGATCGGTGGCGAGGAAGCCATAGATGTCATCGTCGAGGATGATGAAGTCGAACTCTTCGGCCAATGCCGCGATTTGGGCCCGGCGCTTTTGCGACATGATCGCCGCCGTCGGGTTCTGGCAGGTTGCCACGCACACCAGCATCGCCGGTTTCTCTCGCTCGCACAGTTCGCGCAACGCTTCGGGAATGATCCCTTCGTCGTCCATCGGTACGCCACGCAGGCGGCGCTCAAGGCCATGGGCCAGGGAAATAATGCCGGGGTAGCAAAGCGCTTCGCAGAGCACCAGGTCACCGGCGTTGGTCAGAGCGCTCATCGCGACCATCAAGCCATGCTGGGCCCCGGCAGTGATCACCACTTGCTGCCATTGCGCATCGGGCAACGAATGGCGCAACCACTGCGCGCCCGCCTCGCGATGCGCCGGGTGACCGCCGTCCGGTGCGTAATCCAGGGCTCGGGTGAAATCGGTGCTTTTGGCCATCCCCACCAGGGCGTCGCGTAACCAGTACTCCAGGGTTTCGCTGTAGGGCTTGATGATCGAAAGATCGAGTAACTCGGATTGCCCCAGATTCAGCGGCGCGGCGCTGTTGCTCGCCGGCAGTTCCAGCTGCTTCTGGTTGAGCACATAAGTACCACGCCCCACTTCCCCCTGCACCAGGCGACGCCGATGGGCTTCGCTATAGGCCCGGCTAATGGTGCCCGGCGTGACATTCAGGGTCGTGGCCAGCTCCCGCAGGGTCGGCAGGCGATCGCCTTCATTCAACACGCCGTTACTGATATCGCGCGCCAACGCATCGGCAATCGACAAGTACATCGGCTGGCTGAACTCGCTTAGCTGGGGAACCCACATGGATGATCACTGCCCATCGTAGAAATGATGAATATCCGAGCATATCACATGGAGGTTAGGCATCTAATAAATCGACCCAATCTATGAATTGATTCGATTGATTTGGTCATTGAGTCGATATCAATTGTTCGAATATGATTTTTTTCACGAAATTAATTTCCTTATAAATCACATAAATAAATGAATAATCACCGAAAAGCAGGCACTGATAGCAAAAAAACATCTCGTAACAACCTCACCACCTATTGAATCAATTCAATTCATTCAAATACACTCATGTCGAATCGAGTCAATCGACTCAATCTCCCCCGGGTCACCGCGCGACTCTGCCGCGCCAAGTCGAGATATCATGGACACACTCAGAAAGGATCTATCCCTGTCAGCCGTCATTGCGGGCTTTATTGCCGTAATCATTTCCTACGCCGGCCCCTTGGTCATCGTGTTTCAGGCAGCCAAGGAAGCGCACCTGCCCAACGATGTGGTGTCTTCGTGGATCTGGGCCATTTCCATTGGCAGCGGTATTACCGGCCTGCTCCTGAGCTGGCGCCTGCGAGTTCCGGTGATCACCGCGTGGTCGACGCCGGGTGCGGCGTTGCTGGTGTCGATGCTGCCCACTGTTACTCTGCCTCAAGCCATCGGCGCCTATCTGGTGGCATCGGTGATCATTGCCGTGGTCGGTTTGTCCGGGGCGTTCGACAAACTGATGAGTCGCCTGCCCAAAGCCATCGCCGCCGCCATGCTCGCGGGCATTCTGTTCCGCTTCGGTGCCGAGCTGTTCACTTCGATCAAGCTGCAACCGGAACTGGTGCTGGCGATGATCGCGGTCTACCTGATCTTCAAACGCTTTTCGCCGCGCTACGCGATTCTGTCGGTACTGATTGTTGGCTGTGCTGTGGCCGCCTCGTTCGGCGAGCTCAACAGCGGCTCGATCACCATCGCCGTGGCCCATCCGGTCTTCATCACCCCCGAGTGGAGCTGGCACGCGATCATCAACATTGGCCTGCCACTGGCGCTGGTGACTCTGACCGGCCAGTACGTGCCGGGCATGGCGGTACTGCGCACCTCGGGTTACAACACCCCGGCGCGCTCGATCATTTCGGTCACCGCGATCGGCTCGATCCTGATGGCGCCGTTCGGCTCCCATGGCTTGAACCTGGCAGCGATTACAGCGGCGATCTGCACCGGCCGCGAAGCCCACGAAGACCGCGACAAACGCTACATCGCCGGGATCGCCTGCGGGGTGTTCTACATACTTATGGGCACTTTCGGCGCGACCCTGGCCTCGGTGTTTTCCGCCTTGCCAAAAGAGTTGATTGCCTCCCTTGCCGGCCTGGCCTTGTTCGGTGCAATCAGCGCCGGGCTGACCGGTGCCATGGCGGACGAGAAACAACGGGAAGCGGCGTTGATTACCTTCCTGGTGACGGCCTCGGGTATGAGCTTCCTCGGTTTGGCCGCTGCATTCTGGGGCTTGATCTTCGGCCTCGCGGCGCACTTCGTACTGACCTACACCCGGGAAAGCAAAGCCGCTGCCCTGGCTGAGGGCAGCCGACCATGAGCCTGCAAAATTTCGACCCCGCCATTGCCCGCCTGATCGACCGCGAACGCAATCGCCAGGAAACCCATCTGGAGCTGATCGCTTCAGAAAACTATGTCAGCGAAGAGGTGCTCCAGGCCCAGGGGTCGGTGCTCACCAACAAGTACGCCGAAGGCTATCCGGGCAAGCGCTATTACGGCGGCTGCAAGGTCGTCGATGAGATCGAAAACCTGGCCATCCAACGCGCACGCAAACTGTTCAACTGCGAATACGTCAACGTCCAGCCGCACTCCGGATCCCAGGCCAACCAAGCAGTTTTTCTGGCGGTGCTCGAACCCGGCGACACGATTCTGGGGATGTCCCTGGCCCACGGCGGGCACCTGACCCACGGTGCCTCGGTGAATTTTTCCGGCAAGTTTTACCGGGCGTTTTCCTACGGGCTGGAGAAAGAAACCGAAACCCTCGACTACGCCGAAATGGAAGCGCTGGCCCGGGAACACCGACCGAAAATGATCATCGCCGGGGCCTCGGCGTATTCCCGGACCATCGACTTCCAGCGATTTCGCAATATCTGCGATGAGATCGGCGCTTACCTGATGGTCGACATGGCGCACTATGCCGGGCTGATCGCGGCGGGCGTGTACCCGTCGCCGGTCGGCATTGCTGACTTCATCACCTCCACCACCCACAAAACCCTGCGGGGCCCACGCGGCGGTTTGATCCTGGCCAAGGCGCAATACACAGCGCTACTCGATAAGACGATTTTCCCGGTTTACCAGGGTGGGCCGCTGATGCACGTCATCGCCGCGAAGGCCGTGGCGTTCAACGAAGCCTTGAGCGATGGATTCAAGCATTACCAGCAACGGGTGATCAGCAACGCCAGGACCATGGCCGACATTCTCACTCGGCGGGGTTTGCGGGTGGTGTCCGGCGGCACTGATTGCCATATGTTCCTGCTTGATCTGCGTTCGATGAACATCACCGGCAAAGATGCCGAAGCGCTGCTGGAAAGTGCTCACATCACGCTGAACAAAAATGCGATCCCCGACGATCCGCAGAAACCGGCGATCACCAGTGGCATTCGCATCGGCACGCCGGCGTTGACCACCCGTGGTTTCGGTGAAGCGGAATGCGCGGAAGTGGCGAACCTGATCGCCGACCTGTTGGAACAACCGAACAACGCGGCGCTGCTGGATAACATCCGGTGCCGGGTGATGCATTTGTGTGAATGCTTTCCGGTGTATCTGCAGGTTTGATTGCTGGAGGAACAATTAACCCGTCAGCTTTTGGCCCGGAGCGTGTAAAAAACGCTCATGGGTGCCTTGATCGCCGCACTACGTCTGGGAGGGCCTGAAGCGCCCCGCGATTGGCCTACCGCAACGAGCGATAGGCAATGGGGTCGATGTAAGCCGACTGCAGGTCCCGCTCCGGGATCTCCCAGATGATTTGCTTTGGTGGCGTTTCTTTGGAGGCCGGGTTGTTGAGGTAGCTGTTTGCCGCGCCAGAGAACGCTCCGCCGTCTTTGGCGAAGTTACCCACGGGGGCGCCTAGTGCCTGCTGCAGAAACCCTGCGAAGTTGGAGTTGCGTGAGAATGAAGTGCCGATGAGCACGGTGTTGGGGAGGTCGGCATCGCCAAAGAGGTCTGCCTCAGAATCAGGGCTGTCGGCTGACGCAACGGGAAGTTCATGGGTGCTGGTTTGGGCGACCATTTCGGGCGCGGGTTGCCATTTGAGCGGCAGCCAGTCGATGCCGGCCAGATGGACCAGATCGCCAGGTCGCACCGCGAGCGGGGCATGACTTTCGTTGAACGACCTGCGTGGCGTTGCGCTGATGCCCAGGGTCTTCAGGCGCTGTGCGATGGCAGCGGCCGCCGCCTTCGCACCGGATTCGCTCCAGTGGGTATCAGTGCGCAACCAGGCACTGGCCCCCAGTGGCATCAGCGCACCGGTGAGGTCCAGATTCGACACGCCAGCCACATCCAGCTTCGAGGTCCAGGCCCGGATGCGCCCTTCAAGAACGGCTGGGCGGTGCAGTGCACAACGCTGCTCAGCAGCAATGCGGCTCTTGTCTGGAACGATGACCACCAGCAGGCTGATGTCACGTTGGGAGAGCTGCTGCTTCAGATCAATCACTGCCTGGACTTTGGCATCGGCATTGCGCTGCGCTTGATGATTGACCTTGAGCTCATCGGCCAAAAACAACCAGTCAGGACAACCCGAGCGAACCCTCGGCCCGGTGTCACCGAGGAGCAGCCAACTGACACCGCGCTCCAGCTCGGCAAAGGTCGTGGGGAGTTGAGCGTTCGACAGTTCCTTGGCGATCCGATGCGTGATATCGCCGTCAAGAATCTGCGGGGGCAGCACTTTATCGGGCAGCGAGATTTGCCCTGAGACAATCAGACGGCCAGAGGACAGCAGTCCGATGAACAGGAATATCAGCAGCGCCACGCCTGCCAACCGACTGCTGCGTATTGCCAGATCATCTGGCGGAGTGGGGGGCGGGGTGTGCTTTGGGGTCGTCATCAGAATTGGAAGTACAGGAAGGGTACGGTTTCGCGACTGGCGATCAGTGCGAACGACAGCATGAAACCGGCGATGGGCCAAAGGGCGGCGGTGTAGAGAAAAAGGCCGCCCAGTTGTTTCTCACAGTAAGGGCGCAGCAGCGGTACGATGACACCGAATACACCGAGCAAGCCCGCAAGGCCGTGTACCGGGCGCAGGGTTGCGGACAGTTCATCACCGAGGGCGATGCCCTGCAGGCCGAACTGTCCGGCATACAGGCGTAGCGCGCTGTGAAAGTCAGGGGCGCGGAACAGTGTCCAGGCCAGGCAAACGAACAGCAGTGTCAGCCCATGGGAAAGCACCGGCGGTACCGGGGGCAGGGTAGAGCTGTTCCAGGCACGATTCACACACAACGCAATGCCATGAGCGCTGCCCCACAGCAGATAATTCCAGCTATCGCCACCGTGCCAGAGGCCGGCGATGGCCATGATCAGGAACAGGTTGCGATAGGTTTTCCAGGTGCCATTGCGATTGCCACCCAGCGAAATATACAGATAGTCACGTAACCAGCTGGACAGCGACATGTGCCAACGACGCCAGAAGTCCTGGATGCTGTTGGCCAGATACGGACGGTCGAAGTTTTCGGGAAAGTGAAAGCCCAGCATCAGTCCCAGCCCAATGGCCATGGCGCTGTAGCCGGCGAAGTCGAAGAACAGTTGCAGGGAGTAGGCCAGGCAGCCGATCCAGGCGTCGGAGAAGCTGGGGTTGGGCAAACTGAACGCCACATCGACCACCGGCGACAGGGTGTCGGCCACCAGCACCTTCATGCACATCCCGACCATGAACCGGCGTGCGCCCAGCGAGAAATTCTGCAGGTTGAAGTAACGCTGATTCAGCTCACGCCGGACCCAGTCATAGCGAATGATGGGGCCGGCGACCGAATGGCCGAACATCGAAATATAGGTGGCGTAATTAATGAAGCTGCGTTCGACCGGCACGGTGCGGCGGTGTACATCCACCAGATAGGAAATCGCCTGCAATACGATAAACGATAGCCCGGCCGGCATGATGACCCGCTGCCAGTCCAGCGGCATGGCGCCATACCAAGTGACGGCATCGATCAACGTCCCAGCGACAATGTTGGCGTACTTGTACCAGCACAGCACCGCCGTGTTGAGCACTATCAATGTCGCGAGTAGTCGCACGCGACCCTTGCCTTCTTCCCGCAAGGCGTCAATCAGCAAGCCGCCGGCCCACGCAGTGATCGTCAGTACCACATGCACTGCAAGGAACCGGGGGCTCAACCAGCCATAGAACAGCCAGCTGCCGATCAGTAGCGTGACGTTACGCCAGGCGGCTGGGCACACGGCATAAGTGCACAAGAACAGCGGCAGGAACAACGTCAGAAACTCGAGAGAGGCAAAAACCATGGTAGTGGCGCGATCCGATCAGTGGGCCAGGACGTCAGTCGCGAGCAACAGGTATGGACCATTTGCGCCAGGTAGCAGCACAACGCTGTAGCGTTCGCCGGCCTTGAGCTGGCCCAGGTCAAGCGGGGCACCGACGTTGGTTTGGGCGCAAACCAATTGAACCGACAGGCTGACCGGGTTGATCGTTCGGCGTTGCACGCTGCCGTCGGCCACCTCCTTGAACAGGTTGGCGTTCTTCCCCGCTGCGCGCAAACCGGCCTGGGTGCACGCAGGATCGGCGCTGATAAACGCCAGCGAAGCCTTCAGGCTATTGAAGTCGTCGGGTTGCTCACGGATGACGACCTGGCGGATACCTTGAGCGCTGTCTGGCAAAGCGATCACGCTGGCGAATTCGCCTGCTGCCACCTGGATGTCCAGCGGCTGGCTTTTGCCATTGCGTTCCAGGGTGCCCTTGATCGGCTGGTTGGCGGGCACGGGCAGGTAGTCGGAGACGGCATTCGAGCCTTCCAGTCTGAGGCTGGCCCGCGAGCCTTCGGCCAGCAGCTGCAAGGGGCGGTCGGCGGCGTTGATAAAGCGCAGGAAGGCCGAGTCCTGATCCGGGCCCGTCGGGTACAGGGCAATGTCGGCGGCCTGGGCGTGCAGGCTCAGCATCAAGGGCGCGAACAGCGCCCAGCTACATGCGGATCGGATCATTTGCCGGCTCCTGCGCTGGTGACGCGGTCGGCGGGCAATTTGGCCAATGCACCACCAATCGCAGTGCCCCATGCTTGATAACCGGCGACGGTGAAGTGCTGCCCGTCGGTGGTGATCCACTGCCCGGGTTTGGAGAACGTCAGCGAATCGATGTAGGTGCAAGGCGCCACGTTGGCGGCCAGAAATTGGGACATCAAATGGGTGCGCAGATCATTTTTTTGGTACATGCCACCGGCTTTGCCCCAGGCCGGGCCCACCCAGGCGCAACGGGTGCCGGTGGCCGCGATGGCCTTGGCCAGACCGGTGACGCTTTGCCATGCCCAGGCCTTCGGAAACACTGGCTTGTCATAGGACGCCATCGTGTCGCCGATGACCAGTACCACCAGATCGGGTTTGTCGGCGGCGATCAGGTCCTGGATCGGTGTGGTGGTTGCCTCGCGCCCTTTGATCACGATCTTGTCGTTGCCTTTGCGTTCGGCGCCGCAGTCGACCTTTTTACTGATCAGCCAATCGCCGGCGCTGGCACCGCAGGCACCGATGGAATGAACCTGGGCACCTTGGCGAGTCAGGTTGTCGTGCAGTGGCTCCAGCAAATGGTCCGCGAGGCTCATATGGCTCTCCCCAAGAACAAGGAGGGACAGGCCGGCAAGGGCAGAAGTGGGCATCGAAAGCTCCAGAATGATCAGTTGGAATAAGGCGAGGTGTACGGGCTGACCGGCAGGCTCATGGGGCCGCTGATGTCTTCGAACTGGTAGCGCAAAGACAGGGCACCGCTGAGTTGTTGGTAGTCATGGGCGTTGTCCAGGCCCAGATTGGCGCCCAGCAGGAAGTTCGAAGCGACCTTGTATTCAGCCGCCGCAGCGATGCTGTAGCCGATCCCGGTTTTGTTTTGCCCTTCGTAGCGCAGGCCCGAGGCCGCTTGCATGGCTTTGTCGTTGGGGAAATAGTCGGCGCTGTCCTGCTCGAAATGCTGCACGCCGACCGAGCCCTTGACTTGATACGTCAAGCGTCCGGTGCGTTGTGCCCAGGTCACTGGCACGCCCAGGGCGAAGAACGTCTGCGGGCTGAAATAGCCGCCGTGGCCATAAGTGAAATAGTCCTGATTGTTGGCGTAGCTGATGCCGGTCATGTTCAGGCCGACGGTCAGCTTGCTGTCCGTTGCATTTTGCAGGTACCAGTAGACACCGCTGCCCAGCTCACCACGGCTATTGGACGCGACATGGTTGCCCAATAGCTGGTGCCAGGAGGCGTAGCCATAGACGCCGACTTCGTTGTCGTCAAAGCTCAACTGGCCACGCCCGCCGTTGGCGGTCACGCCGCCCCAGGACTGCCCGCTGCGTTTGTCCGTGGTGCCGGCAAACGAGGTGACGCTGTCAGTCACCGGACGCCGGGAAACGCTCACGCCGTAACGGACGTTAGAGGTGTCGCTCACCGGGCGATCAATGCTGATGCCGCCGGTGGCGGTGGTGTACTTGAAGCCGAGCGGGGTGGTGCCGAGATCGGCTTTGAGCCCATCCGCGGGCCGTTGAATGGCGACGGAAAGACCGACACCCTCGGCTTTTTGCGAGCCGACGTTGCCACTTTGCGCACCGTTACCGAAACGCGACAGCGCCTCGCCGTTGACACTGCCGGCGTTCAGCGAGACCGGCGTCACGCGCAGGGCGACGCGGCTTTCATCCAGCGGGATATTGATTTCCAGCGGTGTCTCAATATCAGTCAGTTTGCTTAGCCCCGACTCACTGTTGTTGCTGCGAATGCTCACGCCCTGGGTGACGTAGGCACTGCGCTCCTGAAGGATTTTATTCAACGCCAGTTGCGCGGGGCTGATGTCCTCGATCACCAGTGCTGCGCGCGGCAGCTGCGACTCGAATCGATTGCTTGCCTGCTGCGGTCTTGGCGGGACGTCGATGCCAAAAGGGGTGTGAGACCTCACGCTGCCCGGCATCTCCTGAACCGGTGGCGGGATCGCTGCCAGCAAGCTATCGCGACTGACCTCGCTACGTGGACCCGACACCCCCGCAAAAGGGTTGGGTGCCATCGTCGAACCGGCCAGTTGGCCGCTCTGGCTTCTGCGTTTCTCGTTCTGTTCAATGGCCACCGCTTTGCGCAGCAGATCGGTCGCTGTGCCGGTCTTGCCCATGTTCTGGTAGAGGCGGGCGGCCTCTGTCAGCGTTTGAGGGTTGCCGGATTCAGTCTTGAGCAGCTGTTGCAGTGCCTGTTCGGCAAAGGCAGTGTCATGTGCCAACACCGCCGCGTCGGCGGCACCCAACAGCAGTTGCGGGTCGTTTGGCTGACGTTGTAACAGCGGTTTATAGAGTTCGAGGGCTTTTGCCGTGTCGCCATTGGCCGAGTACATCCGCGCCAGTGCCGCGACGGCAGCGCTGTCACCGGGGCGTTGCGCCAGGGCGGGCGCTAGCGTGTCATAAGCGCTGGCCAGATTGCCTCGTTCACGCAGCTGGTCAGCCTGGCGGATGCGATAGAGATAGAGCAGGTCGTCGAAACGCTTGCGAGCCGGCGCGTTCAAGGGCCTGTTCTGAAGGTCGCGCAGAATCTCGTTGACCTCTACGTCTTCTCCGGTTTTAAGCAAGACAGCGGCGTATTGCAGGATGAAGTCCGCCGAGGGCGTCGTGGTGTTTTGCAACTGGCCGCGCATGAGGGCCAGCGCACGGGTTGGCTCGCCGATGTCGACATAGGCCGAGGCCAGGCTCGCCGTGCGATCTGGACTGTTGTTGGCCATCGGCTGGATACGATCGAGCAAGGTCAGGGCTTCCTGGCGCTGTCCGCGCTTGCCCAACTCGATCGCCTGGCTGAGTTGCAAGTTGAGGCTGACATCAGCGGCCAGCGCGTCCATGTCCGGGGTGCGCTGGTCAGGGCGCAAGCGTCCCAACGTTGTCTGGGCGGCTTTCCACTCACCCATCTGGACCGACAGCAAGGCGCTGACGTAAAGCGCATCGGCATTGTCGGGGCGGGCCTGGAGCATGGCGTTGATCAGGTCCCGAGCCTTTTGCGGTTCGCCCATCGCCAGGTTCAGGCGGGCCAGGGCGAAACGAGTCCAGATGTTGTCCGGCTCAACGCGCAGCGCGTCTTGCAAGGCGTTGCGCGCAGCGGGCAGGTCGTTGCGTTGTTCGGCGAGGGCGGCCAGTTGCGTCGCGCGCAAGGCTTGCAGGCGCGCGGACTGGCCGATCTTTGCCTGTCCGGTGGCGGGCAGGCTGTTGATCAGTTGCAGGGCTTCATCGTTCTTGCCGCTCTTGAGCAGCACATTGACCAGCCCTTCCTGTGCTTGAGGGTCGTCGCGGCGCTGGTTCAAAATCTGCCGATAGTTGCGCTGAGCGTCATCAAACTGGCCCGCGCTGGCCTGAATATCCGCCAGGGCGAGGCGAGCATCTACCCCGTTTGGATTCAGCCGCAGCGCCTGGTTGACCAAGACCTGTGCCTGGGCTGTCTGGCCTTTGGCTTGGGCGTCGCGGGCCTGCTGCAATGCAGACCAGTAGCGCACTTCGTTCAGCGCAACTTGCCAGCGGCTGCCGTCGCTTTGTCGCGTGGCCTGACTCAAGAGCTTTTCCGCTTCGGCCAGTCGGTGTTGCTGCTGGCGAATAACCCCAAGGCCGCCCAGCGCGTCAGCATCCTCGGGCCGGGTTTTCAAGCGCGCTTGAAAAGCCTGTTCGGCGGTGGCCTGATCGCCTTCTTTGAGCGCCTTCAGGCCGCGCGCGACGTCGGCGGGCGGTTGCCATTCCTTGCTGGCCGTCGTTGCCACCTGTTGCTTGCCCTTGTTCATCTGCGCCCGGATTTCCACGTCATCCGGATGCGTCTTGAGGTACGCCTCGAACAACGGCACTTGTGCCGGATTGGGCGGACCGATCCAGGTCAGCGCCAGGCGCCAGCTTTCGTCGGCATCACCAGCAATGTCGGCACGCTGGGTCAGCGCGGCCAGGGCGCGGATGCCCTCGGCACGGCTGTCTTCTCGGCGGATCAGATGCTTGGCGTAAAACAGCGCGACGATCGAGTCGTTGGGCATCTCGCGTTGCAGGCGCTGAAGTCCGCTGCGTGCCTCAGCCCAGTCAGCCTGATTGAAGGCAAGGTTGTTGTAATACTCGCGGCCGATCGTACCTTGAGGTGGACGGCCATCGAACAGCGAGCGAAACACGGCGGTCGCCTTGTCACGCTCACCGGCATCGACGAGGCGCCGAGCCTCTTCCAGACGCTGCTGGTTCTGCGGTTGGGCCACACTGATGTCCTGCGCCAATTGCAGTGCCTGCCGAGGCGGTGGCTGGATGGCCTGCAAGCGGGCGAGGTATTGCTGCGCCTGTTGTGGCTTGCCCTGTTGCACGCCGATCAAGCCCAGGCCATACAGTGCGTCAGCCTGGACCGGATCCAGCAGCAGGACTTTCAGCCAGACTTCCGCAGCGCGTTGGGGGTTGTTGTGCTGCTGCCAGTACTGCCCTTGCTCGACGAGTAATGTCTGTGGCGTCGGACTTTGAGCGTGGGCAGCAGCGGCCGTCCATGCGCTCATGACGGCGATGGCTAGCGTGCGGTGGTGCGCGTGCATGCGGTCTCCCAGGAGAGTTTCAGCGTTCCGTCTTCCCGGAATCGGTAATGTTTATCTGCCCATCCGAGGGCGAACAGGCTGAGCATGAAGTTGTAGTAACGCGGCGGACCGACATCGGCATCAGGCCTGGCCAGCGCCTCGTGCAAGGCGAGTTCCACGCGGCGTTGCTGCTGATCGGCCAACTTGGGTTGGCCCTTGGCCTGAAGGTAGGGAATCAGTGCAGCCCGGAATCCGAACGGGCTCTGACCCTGAACACTGCCGTGGAGAACCTGGACGGTTTCCGGGGGGGAACCCGTCGCGACCGTGCTGCGGGCCATGCCGTCCAGCCGTTTGAGCAGGAGCGCTGCCAGCGGTTCGGAGGTATCACTCATGCCCAGCCAGAGGTACACGCGAATGGCATCGTAGCTGCCCGTGTCGCCGTGGATCGGGTCGTTTACGAAGGCACCCGATTGCGCTGAAGTGCCTTGATAACCGACCCAGTCAGCGACGAAACCGTGGTGGCTCGATTGGGCAATCATCGTCGCGGTGTTGTTGGCAATCGCTTGCCAGGGCCCGGCGGGTGCTTCCTTGGCCAACCGTCGTAACAGTGGCAGTGGCAGGTAGCTGGGGTTCAGGCGCCAGAGAGCGTCCGGCTGGACGAAGCCCTGTGGTCCAGGCAACACCATCGGGCCCAGCCCGGGCAGCTTGACGACCAATTGCGCTTCAATCGTCGCCATCAGGTGCAGGGCGTCCTGGTGATAGTCCGGCCGATGCCACAGGCGTGCGGCTTCGAGCAAGGCGTAGGCAATCCACAGGTCGGCGTCGGCGGCCGAATTGGCGTCTTGCAGGCGCCACTGACCGTCCGTGCCTTGCCCCCATAACCAGCCCGGCAGGCGTGTGGCGGTAGCGGAGCCTGCGAGGTTGGCTGAGGTCCAGCGCCAGAGTTTGTCAAAGCGTGGCTGATCGTTGCCGATCAGTGCGAAGAGCATGCCGTAGGACTGCCCTTCAGAGGTGCTGTGATTGTTCTCCAGGCTCGATTCCAGAACCCGGCCGTCGGCCTGGACGAAGCGCGTTGCATAGGTTTGCCACAGTGGCCAGGCTGGCGACTCACAGGATTTCCCGGCCGCTATCGCAGGCGCCAGCAGGGCAAGCGCAAGCACAGCGCTCAACCTGCGCGTGTTACCGCGCAGGCACTGGCGAAGTGAAACACCCCGGCTGCTCATGGACGACACAGGCATGCGTGGCTCATTGACCAAGACGACGTTTGGCTCGTACGCGCAGGGCCAGGTAGGCCATCGAAGCAAGCAGCAGGATCCCGAGGAGAGTGAACAGCATGAGCGCCATTACGTTTTGCGAGAGGTACCACTGCAGATAGCGCAATGGGCCCAAGCTCCCGACGTAATAATCCTGCTCGGCGACCAGCGATTCGACATGCTTGCCCCTGACCACCACCAGACTGCCTTGCAACTCGCGGGCGTTTTCTTCGCTGCTGAGCAGGGCGTTGGTTACGTCGGCCAAGCCGTTGGGCCTTGCGCTGGCGATAAACACCACACTGCGCCCACTCTTGAGCGGCGATTCGAATCCAGTCAGATATGCACTGCCGTCGTCAGCGGTAAACCTGAAGCTGCTGCGCGCTTCACGCAGATTGGTTTTCGTATCCGGGCTGATCCAGTTGCGCAGACGCAAGGGCAGGTCAGACAGTTCAAAGTACTGCGCAGCATCTTCGCCCTTGGCAGGCAGAAGGTTTCGCCATTGCTCCAGCAGCGGCTGATTGTTGCCCGAGGCGAGCACCAGCAAATCCCGGTCGCGTTGCTCGGCCACCTGGTCGGCGTGAACCACCTTCACGCCGGTGGCCGGATAACCGGTGGAGTCGCCGAAGCGGCCCAGCAGGGTCAGGTAGGCGCCCAGATCGGCTGGGCCTGGCTCGTCGGGCAGGATCACCGATGTTTCAGAAAGGTCGGCCATGCGGGTGAACGGGAAGCCACTGTCCTTGAACACCCCAAGGTTGGGCATGGCCATGAAATGTTCGTATTGACTGAGGTCCAGGGTCGAGTCCGGGTCGATCACACCGCGCATGTTGTCGATGATGATGTCGCGGCATTCGCCCTGTTTGATGTAGTCATACATGAAGCGAAATTGCAGGCGCGATTGCAGCGCTACGGAATTGAGCGGCAACAGCATGCGCGACGTGCGGGCCAGGCTGTCGTCGGTTTTGAGCATCGCCAGCAGGCTGTCGCTGCTGCCGAGTTTCTCGATCGAGGGCAGATCGATCGACTTGATGAAAGTGTCGTTGAAGTTGACCAGCAACGAGGAGTTGGTAGAGACCGGTTGCGGTGTATAGCGGTATTTCAGGTCAAGTTGCGCACCGGGCTCACGCCAGTTGAACAGGTCGGGTGGCAAGCGCAGCGCAACCGTCATTTGCCCCGGGTTATAACCCGACACATTGAGTTCAGCGGGCTTCGCCAGTTCACCCAGGCGAACCGGGCGATCGGAGGGCAGCCAGTTAGGCGCGTCGTACGGTCGGCGTGGCTTGAGCGAGTCGATCCGGTCGATCACTACGCTCTGCCCGGAGAAGGCCGAGCCACCGAGAGCCAGCGCTGTCGCGGCGACCTTGAGATCGGCGCCATCGCGCCCGGAGACGATCAACAGTTTGCCCTGAACATCATTCGGGTTGCTCACGAGTGTCAATGTCGGCCCCGTGGCCTCTTTGATGGGTAAGCCACTCAAGGCCGTTGATTCGCTGCCGCTGACAAACACCACGGCGTTGCCTTTGGCCGGCAGGCTGGTGAGGCTGGCGGGGAAGGTTGCGCCGCGGTAGCTGGCCAGGGCGCCAAACCAGGACGACAGGATACCGGCGGCCTCAAGCTCAGGGCCGCCAGGGCGTCCGGCGAACACGAAGGGCAACTTCAGGGGCGAGGCGTCTCGACGATCGAACAAGGGCAGCGGCAGAGCGGACAGGTCGTTGGGCTGTTTGATCGAGGACACCTGGAGGCTCAGCTGGCTCTCGTTGCCGATCCGGGCCCACAGGCTGGAGTGCAAAGGGTCTTCACATTGCATCGTGTAGTGACCGATGAACTGCAGGCTGAGCCGGTTGAATTCGGTGATGGTCTGCGGCGGAATCTGCACGGTCCGGGTCTGCAATTTACCGGCCTCTTCCTTCGGGAGGGGCAGGCTGGCGGCCACTTGATCGTTGACCAGCACATTGATCTGCGAAAGGTCGGCCAGCAGCGCCGGTGAGTAGCTGTACTGCAGCGTGACCTGCGCCGCCGTGACGACTTCATCGGCGCGCACATCGAAGTTCACGCTGTCGGTAGCCTCCACGCCTTTAAGGGTCATCGAATAGCTTTTGCCCAGCTCCTTGAGGGTGCGGGTATAGCTGTTGCCCGGGGCATCGGTCCCGGGCAACGCTGCGACCGGCATCATCGCCGGCTCTGTGGCGGTGATTTGGGCGGCAGCACTCAATGCCCAGCCGCTCCAGCCCACTAGAGAGCAGGTGATCAGCATGAGTGAGCGACGAGGAAGAAAGGTCCGGCGAATGGAAGGCTTCAAGATCGTTGCGTGTCCGCGGTGGAGTCGATAGGTGATGGAGTGTCCGGGCGTTTGCGCAGCAGCGCCTGGCTGTCCTTTAGGGTTGCAATGAACAAGCGCAGGATGGCGCGAAAGCCAATGCTGCTGACCTCGCGCAACGCCGACATGGGCGCGTCGAGGCGGCCGTTACCCCAGGTGTTGGCCCAGGTGTCGGCCCGTGAAAAGGTCAGTCGCACCAGCTCACTTTGCTGGCGCAGGGTCAAAGCCTCGAATTGCACGCCCGCCACGTTGTCGTTGCTGAAGACCGTTTTTGCAGGAAAGAGGCTTGAGGGAGGTGTGCGCAGAATGCACAGCCGCAGCTTCTCATTGACGCTGAGCAGAACCTGCGGTGGCAGTGCCAGACCCACGCCGTTTTGTGAGAAGTCCCGGGTTATGCAATCGAACCAGGTGCCGTCTTCGCGATAGACGCGCACGGGCAGATCCGCGGGCACCCTGGGTTCGTTGCGCACCTGAGAGGATTCAGTGGCCACCGCCACAGCGGTGCTGACGATGACGATGTTGTACACGGTCCAGGCCAGGTTGATCAGCAGGGTAGTGGCCTCGGCAGAATCACTCCCGATCAGTTTCACCACGCCGATCGCCAGACCGATCATGTTCAAGGTCAGCAGGACGATATAAGGCCGCGCGAGCTTCCAGTTGAAATAGTCCTTTTCAATGGTGCCGCCCTTGTCGGTCACGTTGAATTTGCCCAGCGAAGGGCTGATCAGGGCCAACAGCACCGGTCGCATGATGTACCAGGCCAATACCGACTCATACACTTCGTTCCAGAAGGAATGGCGGAAGCGTCCCTGGATGCTGGAGTTGGTCAGGCTGGAATGGAAAATATGCGGCAGTACATAGACCGTGACCATCAACGCCGAGGCATGGAAAATCTGCGCGTCGAAAAACAGGTAGGCCAAGGGTGCGGTCAAGAACACCAGGCGGGGCAGGCTGTAGAAAAAGTGCATCATGGCGTTGAGGTAGCAGATGCGCTGCCCCAGGTTCAGTCCTTTGCCAAACAACGGATTGTCGGTCCGAAAAATCTGCGCCATGCCCCGCGCCCAGCGTATGCGCTGGCTGATGTGTCGGGAAAGGCTTTCGGTAGCCAGTCCCGCCGCTTGTGGCACGGCGAGGTAAGCGGTATTGAAACCACGGCGATTGAGCTTGAGTGCCGTGTGCGCATCCTCCGTCACGGTTTCGGTGGCGATGCCGCCGACTTCCAGCAAATGAGTCCGCCGGATGACCGCGCACGAGCCACAGAAGAATGCCGCGTTCCACAGGTCGTTGCCGTCCTGCACCAGGCCGTAGAACAGCTCACCTTCATTGGGTACCGAGCGAAAGGTATCGAGGTTTTTTTCGAACGGATCGGGTGAATAGAAAAAGTGCGGCGTTTGCAGCAACGCCAGGTTCGGGTCCTTTAAAAACCAGCCCATGGTGATCTGCAGGAAGGAGCGGGTGGGCACGTGGTCGGCGTCGAATATGGCAATGAACTCGCCATCGGTGACTTTGAGTGCCTCGTTGAGGTTGCCGGCCTTGGCATGTTGATTGTTGTCGCGGGTGATGTAGTTGACACCAATCTGCTGACAGAAAACCTTGAATTCCTCCCGGCGTCCGTCATCGAGCATGTGCACCCGCAGTTTACCCTCGGGCCAGTCAATGGCCTGAGCAGCGAGCACCACCAGTTTGACGATACCCAATGATTCGTTATAGGTAGGAATGAAGACGTCTACCGTCGGCCATTCTGCGGGCGGCTGTTGCAGAAACTGCGGTTTGCGGTGCAATGGCCAGGCGGTCTGTACATAGCCGAACACCAGGACGAGCAAGGCATACAGTTCGGCCAGCACCAGCCCGTAGCCAAATACGGCATCCTGCCAGTTGTCGAAGTTCAGGGTGTCGGACAGGCGCCAGTACATGTAACGCAACGAAGCGATCAGCGAGAGGGTGATCAGGGTCAGGATCGCCAGACGTCCGGCTTGCTTGCGGATGATCAGGCTGGCGGCAAAACAGACGGCGGCAAACGCGGCCTGGGAATACAGATTCAGCGGCGCAGTGAGGATACCCAGCACCAACAATGCTGCGATCAGCCCGGCTGAGATCTTCAGGACTTGGCGCCAACGCAGGGGCCATCGACTGACGCGAGCCTGGAAAGTATCCAGTAGCCCCTGCAACCACCACGTTTTTGCAGGTAGCTGATTCAGCTGGGCGGTCATGGCGTGCCCTGCTGGCTGGAAGTATCCGCGAAAAGCAGGGCATGGACCGCGCCGGACAGCGAAAGAATGTCCTGGCAGCCAATGCTCTCAGGTGCGTACTGGAGGAGGTCCCGACCATAGGCCAGCGACTCGTTGAACTGGTGATCGAGGCGAATCGTCCCGATCAGGTCAGCGCCGAGCCGCCGCAGAAACAGCACGCCCATGTCCCTGCTGAACGAGCGCGAGTCATCCCGTTGGTTGAGCACATACCGATGCCGCTGCGCGCGTCGTTGGGTGGTTTCCAGCCACTGGGTCATGGTATCCAGTGCCAGGTAGGAAGCCGCGTCGGCCACCGTCATCACCAGCACCAGATCGGCGGCGTCGAGTGCCTGTTGCGAATAGACGGTCGCACCCGAAGGAGTGTCCAGGATCACGGTATCGTTTTCGCTGAGGTCCATTGACGCAAGGTGCTGATTCAACCAGTCAGAATCTTCGAGCATCAATTGCTTGAGCAATCGGCGATCGTTCACCTCGCCAGTGCCGAAGGGCAGGCACTCACTGTCGCTATAGCCCGGCAGGCGATGAGCGCCCCAGTCTGCGTCCTGCTCTTTGAGCTGGATCAGCCCGGGAACCTGCCTGTTGATACCCAAGTGGCTGGACAGCGCGTTCTGAGGGTCCAGATCAATCGCGATGGTTCGCCCACCGGGGCGTCGAAGTGTTTTTGCGAGGCCAGCGGCGACGGTGCTTTTACCCACACCACCATTCGCCGAAACGATAGCAATGACCTTCGCTTTGGTCCGCTTGCGAGTCGTTTCTGGCAGACCGTCTCGACGAACCTGATTGAGTTCACGCAACAGGTCGCTCAATCGCTGACGATCACCCGTAGCAGAACTGGCAGGTGGCTCGGTCAGGGGAGGGAGTTTGGGCGCGCCAATCAATAAAGAAGGCTGTGGCTCGTCCAGTAAAAACACAGGGGGCGTTGGTGTTGGTGTTGGGGGAGGCAAGGCTACCGACGGTTCTGGCTCAACCAGTACAGGTGTAACCGGGGCGTCTTTGAAAGCTTTATAGTTCGGTTGTATTTCCTGATAGTTCTCCGCATTAGCGCCAAAACGTGTAAAGAGTTTCGTAATATCGTCTACATATTTCATGCGTTGTACCGGGAATGAAATAACTTAGAAACTCAACATTCCATTAACTTGACAAAGTTGATGTGTCGTTTTGGCGTTGGCAGAGTGCCATTAATCTAGGGTGCCGGCCTCTGGGTGTCAATGGTTGTTATAAAAAGTCAGCAAGGCTTGTTAATGTTAATTTGAGTGTTATTAAAGCCTTATGTTATTCGTGGAAAGTGTTAGTTGAATGCGTCAAGATAATGACTGTCCAATCAGGTGCAGTGTGCTGATAGGTGATGGGTTTATTTGTTGAGGGGGATAACTTCCGGCGCGATGAAGTGTGAGTGCGGATCGCCTTCGATGATTTGATGCTGGGTTATGTCTTAAAAGAAGTTGACTGATGTATTTGAAGAAGTGGTGGTGGTTTAAAAGAGACTTTTTCGTATAAGGCAAGCTGTTTAAGAGATGCCAGGCAGGCGTTACATGCAGACTGGCTCTGGCCGTTGAAAACCTGGTCAGTCAGTTAAGCGAGTAAACCGCTTTTCGTAGGAGCCAGACTTGCCGACGAAGGCGCTCTTAAGGACGCCTTTTCCCTCCAGTCCACTGCCTTCCCATCATGACGGCGCGCGCATGTGGAGTGCGACATCACCCAGCCCGCCGGGCTGACCGAAGCGGGCAAAGCTGATGCCAAAATCATCAAGCAAAAAAAAAGCCGCCTAAAGTGGCAGCAGAAAAAACAGCAGGCGTTGAGCAGCCTGAGTATTGCTATTGGAAGGTTACAAAACGATGACGAATTTTTATGCATCGAAGACGGCATTTCGTCACCGTGAGGACCAGGCAGCATCCGATGGCGCGGCGCCCCGCTATGCATCATTCTGGGCAGCACTGACTGACGGCCGTTTAAGCCGCCGGTGGCGTTGCCTCTTTGGATCCAGTTAGGGCGACTCAGCGATCTGCGCTCTCTGCTCTTTCGATATGTAGCCAGTGAAGGCACAATGCGCATCCTTTTTTTGGCTGGCCTTACCGGAGGCCTCGAAATGATCAAGACGCCGTACTACCTCATTGACAAACAAAAGCTGCTGGCGAACATGCAGAAGATCGCTTATGTGCGCGAACAGTCCGGGGCGAAGGCCCTGCTGGCACTCAAGTGCTTCGCCACCTGGTCGGTGTTCGATCTGATGCAGCAATACATGGACGGCACTACGTCGTCGTCGCTCTATGAGCTCAAGCTCGGTCGACAGAAGTTCGCTGGCGAGACCCATGCCTACAGCGTGGCCTGGGCCGACGACGAGATCGAGGAGATGCTCGACAACTGCGACAAGATCATCTTCAACTCCATTGGCCAGTTGCAGCGCTACACTGAAGCTTCAGCGGGCAAGGTGCGCGGTCTGCGGGTCAATCCGCAGGTGAGCAGCTCGGATTACCTGCTAGCCGATCCGGCGCGGCCATTCAGCCGTCTGGGCGAGTGGGATCCGGTGAAGATCGAGCAGGTCATCGAGCAGATCTCGGGCTTCATGTTCCACAACAACTGCGAGAACGCCGATTTCGGCCTGTTCGACCAGATGCTGTGCACCATCGAAGAGCGGTTCGGCCACCTGCTGCACAAGGTCGAGTGGGTCAGCCTGGGCGGCGGCATTCACTTCACCGGTGAAGGCTACGCGATCGACGAGTTCTGCGCGCGGCTCAAGGCCTTTTCGCAAAAATACGGCGTGCAGGTCTACCTGGAGCCGGGCGAAGCCGCCATCACTCAGAGCGCATCGCTGGAAGTCACCGTGCTCGACACCCTTTACAACGGCAAGCACCTGGCCGTCGTGGACAGCTCCATCGAGGCGCACATGCTCGATCTGCTGATCTATCGCCTGAATGCCAAGCTGGCGCCCAGCGAAGGCGAACACACCTACATGGTGTGCGGCAAATCCTGCCTGGCCGGCGACATTTTCGGTGAGTATCAATTTGATCGTCCTCTGGCCATCGGCGATCGGCTGTCGTTCATCGACGCAGCGGGTTACACCATGGTCAAGAAGAACTGGTTCAACGGCCTGAAAATGCCGTCCATCGTAGTGAAACAACTCGACGGTAGTGTCGAGGTGGTTCGTGAGTTTGGTTACAACGACTACATGTCCAGCCTTTCGTAAGCTGGCAGAGAAGGAGAGAGAGAAAAATTGAAGAAGAACGTACTTATCATTGGTGCAGGAGGTGTCGCCAAGGTGGTGGCCCACAAGTGCGCGCAGCACAACGATGAACTCGGTCGTATTGCTATCGCGTCGCGCAACATCTCCAAATGCCAGGCCATCATCGACAGCGTCAAGGCCAAGGGCAGCCTCAAAGAGCCCGCCGATATAAAAGCCTTCTCGCTCAACGCTATGGATGTCGAAGCGACCAAGGCGCTGATCCGCGAAACCGGATCGCAGATCGTCATCAACGTCGGTTCTGCCTTCCTCAACATGTCGGTGCTGCGTGCCTGCATCGATACCGGCGTGGCCTACCTGGACACCGCGATTCACGAAGAGCCGGGCAAAATCTGCGAGACGCCGCCCTGGTATGGCAACTACGAGTGGAAGCACCTCGAGGAATGCAAAGAGAAGAACATCACCGCCATCCTCGGTGTGGGCTTCGACCCAGGTGTGGTCAACGCCTATGCAGCGTTGGCGCAACAACAGTATTTCGACCGTATTGATTCGATCGACATTCTCGACGTCAATGCCGGTTCCCATGGCAAGTATTTCGCCACTAATTTCGATCCGGAAATCAACTTCCGCGAATTCACCGGACAAGTGTGGAGCTGGCAGAACAGTCAGTGGACCAGCAACACAATGTTCGAAGTCAAACGCACCGACGACCTGCCGGTTGTAGGGGCGCAGAATCTGTACCTGACCGGCCACGATGAAGTGCACTCGCTGTCGAAGAACCTCGACGTGCCCAACGTGCGTTTCTGGATGAGCTTTGGCGAGCACTACATCAATGTGTTCACCGTACTCAGGAACCTCGGCCTGCTCTCCGAGCAACCGGTCAAAACCGCTGAAGGCCTGGAAGTCGTGCCGCTGAAAGTGGTCAAGGCCGTGCTCCCTGATCCGAGCTCGCTGGCGCCTGGCTACACCGGCAAGACCTGTATCGGCGACCTGGTAAAAGGCACCAAGGATGGCCAGCCGCGCGAAGTGTTCATCTACAACGTGGCCGACCACGAAGAAGCTTACGCAGAAA
This sequence comes from Pseudomonas sp. TH37, assembly GCF_016650735.1. Taxonomy (NCBI): domain Bacteria; kingdom Pseudomonadati; phylum Pseudomonadota; class Gammaproteobacteria; order Pseudomonadales; family Pseudomonadaceae; genus Pseudomonas; species Pseudomonas sp. TH37. The sequence goes on along the minus strand of NZ_JAEKFD010000010.1, from coordinate 154,611 downwards.
CCGACAGCCAGGGCATTTCCTATACCGCTGGCGTGCCACCTGTGGCGGCAGCCCTGCTGGTCGCACGCGGGGAGTGGGATGTGCAGCGCATGGCCAACGTCGAGGAACTGCCGGCCGAGCCGTTCCTCAAGGCGCTGGATGTGATGGGTCTGCCGACCCGCATCAAGGACGAGAATGGAGACCGTCCCTGGAGCTGAAACGCCCTGAGGCGCGCAAAATACAGGTGAATCTTGTATTGCGCTCCAAACGCAAAAACGCCGCTCTTTGAGCGGCGTTTTTGTTTGTGCGTCATTTGTCGGATTTGTTGAGGACTGGATCAAGATGGCTACTTTTGCCCCAGGTCAGTCGCAATCACTCCGTTGCTCAGCCACCAACAGCAACGACTGCGGCACAGGACTTTGCGGGTGCTGCGGTTCCTGCAGGCCAGCCAGCCGAAAACCGGCCATGTCCAGCGCATTGAGCCAACTGGACAGCGTGCGGAAGTACCACGGCATGGGTTGCCACTGCCCCTTGAACCCAGTGAAGGTCTCCTCCCGCCAACCATCCTGATAGTCGCCCGCCGCCACGGTCCACGGATGCAGCGTCTGGATCACCAGCGCGCCGCCGGGGGCGAGCAGGGCGTTCATGGCGGCGAGCAGGGGGATGATGTCCTGGTGCAGCAGGGCGAAGTTGGCGCAGATCAGGTCGTAGTCGCTGCCGATATCCACCTTCGCCTCCACCAACTCCTCATAGCTCGCCAAATGCACCCGCGAAGAGCCCGCCGCCCGCGCCGCCTCCACCAGCGTCGCATCGCCATCCACACCGACCGCCTCGATGGCCCGTTCAGCCAGCGCACGCAACAGCCAACCCTCGCCGCAGCCCAGGTCGAGCACACGCTCGGGTTGGCGGCCTAGTACCGCCAGCAGTATTGCCTGGTCGGTGACCTTGAGGCGGCTTTCGATGGTGCCGGTGCGGATAGCCTCGATCCAGGATGGGGCGTTGTGGTGCCAGCTCTGGAGGAGGGTGGATTCGGGGGCAGGCATTTCGATGTCCGGAGTTGTTGGGTGGATGAAAGGATAGGACAAATGCGGGTGGGCAGACCTTCTTGTAACGCTTTATAACGCGGCGGGTGTCTGGATTTTTCTAGATATTTTTTCTAGAGACGGGGCGAGGCTTATCGTGTCATGTGTGCGTTTTGGCGCCAGCAACCGCTCGATGGCGCCACTCACCATGTTTTCCATCAGATTATCGCGCTCTTGTTCATCCAGTGAATAGTGCGTCAGCCAACTGGGCGCGCCGTTGAGCAAGGCGGCAATGGCATGACCGGCGGCCATCCGGCCCTGTTCACTGAATCGGGGGCGGACGCCGAGCATCAGCAGCAACTTGCGTTCGTACTGCTCGCGCAGTTGCCGGACCCGTTCCTGCTGCTCTTCATTCAGGCAGCCGCTGTCGCGCTCCACCAAGCGAAAATGCCAGGGCATCTCCCGATACAGATTCAGGTGCGCGCGGATCAATTGGTTGAGTCTGTCGCGTTTTGCCGGGGCCGCGTGTTCGATGCGCCCCAGGGTGGCCAGCAGCTCTTCGTAGAACTCCTCGATCAGGTCGAGCAGCATGTGCTGCTTGCTGGGGTAATGGTGATACAGCGAGCCCGGGGCGAGCCCCAGGCAGGTCGCGAGCTCACGCATGCCTACCTGACCGAAACCCTTGCTGGCAAAGAGCTCCAGCACCTTGTCCCGGTATTCGGCGAAGCGCGAGCAACGCTCAGGCGTAGGCATGGAAGCCACGCCCCGTTTTGCGTCCCAGGTAACCGGCGGCGACCATTTCCTTGAGCAGTGGAGCGGGGCGGTATTTGCTGTCGTTGAAGCCGTCGTAGAAGGCTTCAAGGATTGCCAGCACGGTGTCCAGGCCGATCAGGTCCGCCAACGCCAGCGGGCCGATCGGCTGGTTGCAGCCCAGGCGCATGCCTGCGTCGATGTCTTCGGCGCTGGCCAGGCCTTCCTGAAACACCAGGATCGCTTCATTGATCATCGGCACCAGAATCCGGTTGACCACGAAACCCGGACGGTTGCCCGCGGTGATTGCGGTTTTGCCGAGTGTGGTCGCCATGTCCAGCGCCAAGGCGTGGGTAGCATCGCTGGTTTGCAGGCCACGAATCACTTCGATCAGGCCCATGACCGGCACCGGGTTGAAGAAATGCAGACCGATGAAGCGCTCAGGCTGACTGACACTGGCAGCGAGTTGAGTAATGGACAGCGACGACGTGTTCGAGGCAATCACACAGTCGGCGCTGACCTGCGCGGCGATTTGTTGCAGCACGCGCAGTTTCAGGTCGAGGTTTTCGGTGGCGGCTTCGATCACCATTTGCACGTTTTGCAGGCTGTTGTAATCGGTACTGGTGCGAATCTTGTCGAGGGCAGCGAGCTTTTGCTCGTGCGTCAGCGTGTTTTTGGCGACCTGCCGATCGAGGTTTTTATCGACGGTCGCGATTGCCTTTTGCAAGGCACTCTCGCAGATGTCGATCAAAGTCACATTGATGCCGGCCAGGGCGCAGACTTGCGCGATGCCATTGCCCATGGTGCCGGCGCCGATGACGCCAATGTTCTGTAGGTTCATGCGCATGTCCTTATCAAACCCGCTCGAACAACACGGCGATGCCTTGGCCGCCGCCGATGCACATGGTTGCCAGGGCATAACGGCCTTGGCAGCGATGCAGTTCGTGAATCGCTTTGGTGGCGATGATCGCGCCAGTGGCGCCCACTGGATGGCCCAGCGAGATGCCCGAGCCGTTGGGGTTGACCTTCTGTGGATCGAAGCCCAGCTCTTGCGCTACGGCACAGGCTTGGGCTGCGAAGGCTTCGTTGGACTCGATCACATCAAGATCGGCAACGGTCAGGCCGGCGCGCTTGAGCACCAGACGGGTGGCGGGAATCGGTCCCAGTCCCATCATCGAAGGTTCCACGCCGGCGTGGGCATAACCCACCAGTCGGGCCATTGGCTTGAGGCCTTGTTCCTGAACAGTTTGGCCCGTGGCCATGATCAGTGCGCCGGCCCCATCATTGAGGCCGGATGCATTGCCGGCGGTGACGCTACCGTCCTTTTTGAAGGCGGGTTTCATGCGGCTCAATTGCTCGGCGTTGACCTCGGCCCGTACATGCTCATCCGTCGCAAACGAAACCGTCCCTTTGCGGGTCGCTATTTCGATCGGCACGATCTGCCCGGCAAAACGCCCTTCGGCAATCGCTCGGGCAGCACGCTGCTGGCTGAGAAGCGCCAATTCATCCTGGGTCTGGCGCGTGATGCCATAGTGCTCGGCGATATTTTCTGCGGTGATACCCATATGGAAACCGGCAAACGGGTCTTGCAGTGCCCCAAGCATGTAGTCGACGGCCTGCATGTCGCCCATTCGTGCGCCCCAGCGCGCCTGCGGCAACAAGTACGCGCCTCGGCTCATGGACTCGACGCCACCGGCCAGCGCAGCGCCCGCATCCCCCAGCATCAAACTTTGCGCGGCACTGACAATCGCCTGCAAACCCGAACCACAAAGACGGTTGACGTTGAAGGCGGGAGTCTCTTTCGTAAGGCCTGCATTCATCGCTACGACCCGGGAGATGTAGGCATCGCGTGCCTCGGTCGGGATGACATGTCCCATCACCGCATGGCCGATGTGCTCGGGCGCCAGGCCTGATCGTTCGATAGCGGCGCGGCAAACGTCGGTTGCCAACTGAATAGGCGGCACATCCTTGAGTGAACCGCCAAAGCTGCCGATGGCAGAACGGACGGCGCTCACTACAAAAATATCGGAATGGTTCATGTTGGCTCTCTGAATAGGTCTTTTTTGTTGGGCACGAGTCTAGAATCAGCAGCGCCACAGGCCTATGCCAAAACTGTTCAAGGATGATGGCGTTTTTTGCCATATTCAGATGTGACGAGAGAGGCATTCAAATGCGGGAAACGGATTCGGTGGCGGTTTACTTCATGTACCCCATGATCCATGCGCTACGTGAGGAACCGCAGCGCCTGCGGGCAGTACTTGAGCAGGTGGGAATTGATCCGGCACTGATGGATCAGCCGACGGCACGGGTGCCGGCCACGGCTTTCGCCGCGTTGTGGCTGGTGCAGATTCGTGAGTTGAACGACGAATTTTTCCAGTTGGACTCCCATGGCATGCCGCCGGGCAGTTTTGCCTTGATCTGTCGGGCATTGATTCAGGAGCCGACGCTGGAAAAAGCCATGCGTCAGTGCCTGGCCAATTTCGCCCTGTTCCTGCGTGATTTTCGCGGCACGTTGAGTGTGCGTGGCAAGCGTGCGGTCATCAGCTTGCAGACCTGTTCGCAGAACAGTGAGGTCAGCCGGTTGGGCGAAGAAACGTTTCTGGTGTTGATGATCAGTCTGCTGTGCTGGCTGGGCGGGCGGCGTATTTCTATCGATCGTGCGGACTTTCGTCATCAGCGTTTGTCGCTGCGTGATGATGCCTTGCTCTGGGGGCCCAACCTGACCTTCGGCACCGAACGCACCGAAATCGAATTCGCCAGTCACTATCTGCGGCTGCCGGTGGTTCAAGACCTTGCCTCGCTGAAAGTGTTTTTACGCACCGCCCCGCAATGGCTGGTGATCCGTTTCCGCAACCAGCATGGGATGGCGTCGCTGGTTCATCAGCGCCTGCGCCACAGCCATTACAGCGAATGGCCAACCTTGCAGGCCTTCGCCCTGGAGCAACACCTGAGCGCAAGCACCTTTCGCCGGAAACTGGGGCGTGAAGGCTGTTCGTATCAGGAAATCAAGGATGAAGTGCGGCGCGCGGTGGCGTTTGAACGGTTGCGCCAGAGCAAGGCGAGCATCAGCGATATTGCCGAACAGTTGGGATTTCAGGAGCCGAGTGCGTTTCATCGCGCGTTCAAGAAGTGGACGGGGGAGAGCCCGGGGCGGTATCGGGCGCGGTTTCAGGAATGAGCCCTGCTCGTTGGGTCACGGCAAGGCTTTAAAGGTCTGTTTTTGAGTGCCGAACTGCGCAAGGAAAGAGCGCTTATGCGAGTACATGCGACTGGCTTTGCATCTCTCGTTCAAGAAAATCGATGAACGCGCGCACCTTCGCATTCAAAGCCGATCGCTCGGTGACGCAGGCATAGATGTGCATCGGTTCAGGCTCTGCGCAAGCTGCATTGCGATTGCCCGACTCGAACAATGGCAGTAGTCGGCCGCTGTCGATCAATGGCTGAGCAACGAAGCTGGCGAGGCGTGCGATCCCGCCACCGTTTACAGCAATCTGCGCGATCGTATCAATATCATCGCAGATGAAGCCCGGATTGACTTTGGCTTCGAAACGGCTGCCATTGAGTACAAAGGTCCAGGGCAGAAAACGACCATCAGTTGGATAGCGAAAGACAAGGCAAGTGTGTTGCTTCAGCTCCTCTGGTGTTGTCGGCATGCCCGCGCGGTCGAGATACGCGGGTGACGCGCAGAACACGAAAGGACGCGAGGCGATACGCCGGGCGATGAGCTGATCGTTCAGCTGCGCTTCAATACGGATGCTGACGTCGACGCCCTCCAGCCGATGATCGACGCTGCGATCCGTACTGATCAGTTCGATGTTGATGCGCGGGTAGGCGTCCTTGAATGCGGGCATTAATGGCGCGAGTACATGCCGACCAAATGCCGCGGTGGTGGCGATGAAAAGCGGCCCATGCGGCTTGGTTTCGACCGTGGCAGCTTGCGAGGCGAGATCAATATCGCCCGGAATGTGGCGCACTTTCTCGAAATAGCGAGTGCCGCTTTCGGTGAGCGCCATGCTCCGGGTTGTACGAGAGAGCAGACGCACGCCCAAGTGGGCTTCGAGCCGCGTGATGCTCTGGCTGACCGCCGCGGCGCTCATGCCTTGGGCACGGGCCGCCGCCGCGATGCTGCCGTTTTCTACCACACGGATATAGGTATTGATCAAACCAAGAATATCCATCGGGTCCCCGTGCTCGATTCGTTGATTTTTCTTAAGAGTGATTCAAGCGTAACGCGTCTACCGGCGTGTGCGACAGCTTGTTAGGTTAGCCGCTCTCGCCACTCAAGATCGACAAGGCTCAAATCGATGACCGATAGAACAACTAGAAATACTGCACGTTTTCGCTTGCCTAAACACGCGACGCCTTACGTCTTTGCGCTTTACATGGCCACTATCATGGCGTTTCTCATGTGTCTCGTCATCACAATCGCTGAATTCGGAATAGGTGAACATTACATGGAAAATGTGATGAATGCGTATCGAGTGGCAATGCCTTCGGCGTTCGTCTGCGTGCTCCTGGTGCGTCCAATCGTTGCCCGACTTGTGGCATGGACCGTGCAAGCCCACTGAGAGAAAAAGAGGGGGAACGCGCAGTGATCGTATGACTATGGTTGAACACGTTGTCGTCGTCATACTGGGAAAACTGAAGGGCTATCGGCCAGTATTTCCCGCGTCTCTTGCGGGATATGGGCCTACATGTCTTTGAGACAGACGGCCATTTTTCAGATTGACAGGGTGGTAGGGGACTCGATATAAAAAGCCAAGTTGTACGACGACAGACAATTCGTCGGCAATCATCACCCTAATCCAACAATAAAGTGATGCCATGAATCTGAACGAGCCCATCAATGCTCAGCGAGTCGGCCAGGCCGTCGGTAAATATCGCTGGACGATCTGCGCGCTGTTGTTTTTTGCCACCACCGTCAATTACCTCGACCGCCAAGTATTGAGTCTGTTGGCGCCGGACCTATCGACGCAATTTGGCTGGAGTAATAGCGATTACGCCAACATCGCTTCGGTCTTTCAGTTTGTCTACGCGATTTCCATGCTGTTTGCCGGCCGGGTGGTCGACAAGATCGGCACCAAGACTGCCTATGTGGTAGCGATCAGCATCTGGTCGACCGGCGCGATCATGCACGCCTTTGCGGTGCCGATGGGTGAGGGGATTGGTGCCGTGAGCAGCGCGTTCGGCATTGCCATGATTCCGGTTTCCATCGCAGGCTTCATGGTGTCGCGCGCCGTGCTGGCGATAGGCGAAGCGGGCAACTTCCCGATTGCAATCAAGGCCACCGCAGAATATTTCCCGAAGAAGGAGCGTTCCTTCGCCACCGGCATTTTCAATTCCGGTGCCAATGTGGGCGCGATCCTGGCGCCGATCTGCGTGCCGCTGATTGCCAGCCTATGGGGCTGGGAAGCGGCTTTCATCGTGATCGGTATGTTGGGCTTCGTTTGGGTGGGCGTATGGATTGCGCTGTACGAGAAACCGGAGCAGCAAAAACGCCTCTCGGCGCAGGAACTGGCCTACATCCGCAGCGATCAGGTCGTGCAGGTGGTCACCCGCCCGGTACCGGGTGTCGCCGATAAGAAAGTATCGTGGTTCAAATTGCTGACCTACCGTCAGACTTGGGCTTTTGCTTTCGGTAAATTCATGACCGACGGTGTGTGGTGGTTCTTCCTGTTCTGGCTTCCCACCTATCTATCGGCGCAATACGGAATGAAAGGCGAGGCCATCGTGATGCCGCTGGCCGTGTTGTACAGCATGACCATGGTCGGCAGCATCGGCGGCGGCTGGTTCCCCAGCTATTTCATGTCACGCGGCGACGCGCCGTATGACGGTCGCATGAAAGCCATGCTGGTGATCGCTTTCTTCCCGCTGCTGGTGTTGCTGGCGCAGCCATTGGGTTACATCAGTTTCTGGGTGCCAGTGCTGCTGATTGGCGTAGGCGCATCGGCGCACCAGGCATGGTCGTGCAACATTTTCACCACCGTGTCGGACATGTTTCCGCAAAAATCCATCGCTTCGGTGGTCGGTATTGGCGGTTTGGCCGGCGGCTTGGGCGGCGTAGTGATGACCAAGATCGGTGGTTGGGTGATTGATCACTACAAACTGATCGGTGATATTCATACCGGCTACATGATCATGTTTGCCATCTGTGCGTTGGCCTATCTGGTGGCATGGAGCGTCATGAAGGCGCTGGTACCACGCCATAAGGAGATCACCGATCTGTAATCGGCTGGCACCCGTAAGCCAGCGAGCGCTACGCACTGCGATGGATTTTGTCGCAGTGCTTGGGCTTGACTGCCTTCCTCTGAGCCTCCGCAACCCGGTGAACATGTTGATTTGGTCGATGAAGTACGGCCTGTCGGTGCCGACCATCGGATTGCCATAAGTGAAGGAGGGCGCACGACCAAAGCAGCGCTTGCCTGGAAATCCTGCTGTTTGGCCGGTAACCCTGAACCAGAAACCTCTCATCAGCCCGCGATAGGGGCGACATCTCGTCATAGCGCATCCTGGCCTCGTCGCCGATAGCTTGGCGCTCCTCACCGCCGGGTCGTTGCAGGGGGAGGTGATCCGGCCGATGGCTCCACACAGTCGTTCGGCATGATCTAAGCTCCAAAAGATGGTTTTTGCGAGCAGGGGTTTCAATGCGAAGCACACCTGAAAACAGCCTGAAAAATGCGTTGAAAGCCTGTAGAGATAGTTTTATTTCTGTTGGTTTTTTCAGCTTTTTCATCAACGCGCTCATGCTCGTGCCTACCTTCTACATGCTTCAGGTGTATGGGCGAGTGATGGCCAGCGGAAGCCTGACAACCCTGGCAATGCTGACGCTTATCATGACCGGGCTGATTATCACGCTCGGTTCCCTGGAGTGGATTCGTTCGCGCATCATGGTTCGGGTCAGTACCCGACTGGATGTGTTGCTGAGTCGCCAAGTCTATAAGGCCAGTTTCAAACGGGCTCTGGACAGTGGCGGCATGGATGCCTCGGCCCAGTCGCTCAACGACTTGACGGGCTTGAGGCAATTTCTCTCCGGTAACGGTTTGTTCGCCTTCTTCGATGCGCCCTGGTTGCCTATCTATATCGCCGTGATGTTCATGTTTCATCCCTGGTTTGGCTGGGTAGCGACGGGCAGTGCGCTGCTGTTGTTATTGCTCGCGTTTATCAATGAGAGGTTGACGGGGCCGGCGCTGGCCCAAGCGAACAAGGAACATATTGGCGCGACGCTCTACACCACGAAAAATCTGCGCAACGCTGAAGTCATCGAATCCATGGGCATGCTTGAAACCCTTATGGACCGATGGGGACTTCGTCAAAGAAACGTTCTGTTGCTGCAGGCCGAGGCGAGCGACAGAGGCGCCATAATCAGCACGCTTTCCAAGACCTTCCGGATCCTGGTGCAATCACTGATCCTTGGCCTGGGGGCGTACCTGGCCGTGGACCATCAAGTGGGGGCTGGCCTGGTGTTTGCCGGGGCCGTGCTGCTAGGGCGCGCATTGGCCCCCATCGATCTGATCATCGGCAGTTGGCGGGGCTTTATTGCGGCCCGCTCGCAATACCGCCGTCTCAACGACATCCTCGACAAACAACAGGCTCAGCCCGAGCGTATGTCATTGCCGGCGCCTCAGGGGCACGTGCAGGTGGAGAGTCTGGTTGTTGCGGCACCTGGCTCGAAAACGCCGATCATCAACAACATAAGTTTCAGCGTACCTGCCGGCTGCGTTGTCGGAATCATCGGTCCAAGTGCCGCGGGCAAGTCCACCCTGGCCAGGGCACTGATGGGGGTATGGGTGCCGCTGCATGGTGTGGTCCGGCTCGATGGCGCGGACATCAGCGCGTGGGACAAACATGAACTTGGGCCGCATATAGGTTACTTGCCCCAGGACATTGAACTGTTCGAAGGCAGTATCAGCGAGAACATTGCCCGCTTCACCGAGGTCGACTCGGCGAAAGTCATTCAGGCTGCCAGGACCGCTGGCGTTCACGAAATGATTTTGCAGTTGCCCGATGGCTACGACACCGTCATTGGCAGTGAGGGCCTCATGCTGTCGGGAGGGCAGCGCCAGCGCATCGGGCTGGCCCGTGCCCTGTATGGCAACCCGCGGCTGATTATTCTCGACGAGCCCAATTCCAATCTTGACGAAGTCGGTGATCGCGCCCTGGTGGCTGCCATCCAGCAGCTCAAGCAGACCGGCGCGACCCTGTTTGTCATTACCCACCGAACCAACATCGTGTCGCAACTTGACCGACTCATGGTGATGAACGCAGGGGTTATCAGTCTCTACGGACCACGCGAGCAGGTGCTCGCCGAACTCAACGCGCAGAGACAGCAGGCACAAAAGCACGCCATGTCGGCAGGCGCCAGCATGGCTTCGGTCAAAACCAGCAAGGGCGATGCCGATGAACCCTACGATGCCCAGTCGTCAAATTGAAAGCTTCGCCGGCCTGCCGATATCTGATCGTAAAGCACGCCGCCTGGGCATTGGTATTGTAGGAGTGACCTTCGGCCTGTTCGGTACCTGGGCGGCGCTCGCGCCCCTCGACGGTGCCGCTTTCGCGCCGGGAGTGGTCACCGTGCAGACTTACCGCAAAACGGTCCAGCACCCTGAAGGGGGCATCGTCAAAGCGGTACTGGTCCATGACGGTGACATCGTCAAGGGTGGTGATCCGCTGATCATCCTTGATGATGCCCAGTTGCGCTTCGAATACGAGATTACCCGAGGCCAGTTGGTCGCGACCAGAGCCATGGAGGCAAGGCTCAGAGCCGAGCGCGACACACTGTCGGCGATCAGCTTTGGGGAGATAGCCGATTCCGAGAGTCTGCGAGGAGTGGAAGCGCGCCAGGGCGAGACCCAGGTATTCAACGCCCGGCAGGGCTCGCGACTGGGCCAGATATCGGTGTTGCGCGAGCGCATTGGCCAGTTGAATCAACAGATCAAGGGACTGGAATCGATGATTGCTGCCAAGGTTCAACTGGAGAAATCCTACAGCGGTGAAATCGTTGAATTGACCGACCTGCTCAAGCAAGGGTTCGTTGACAAACAACGTCTGCTCGAGCAGGAACGCAAGCTGGGGATGCTCAGGTCGGAGGTGGCTGATCACCGTTCCGCTATTAACAAGACTCGTCTGCAGATCAACGAAACACAGCTGCAGATTCTGCAAATCGACAAGGATTTCAGTACCGAGGTGGTCAAGGAGCTGGCCGAGGTTCAGACCAGGATGTACGACCTGCAAGAGAAAACCTCCTCCCTGGAAGACCGGCTCAGTCGTATCGTCATCCGCGCACCCGACGCGGGCATGGTGATTGGCATGACAGTGCACACCATTGGGGGGGTCGTGAGCCCGGCGACGCCGCTGCTGGATATCGTGCCCTCGGTTTCCGAGCTGGTCATAGAGGCCCAGGTGGCGCCGGTGGATATTGATCGTGTCGCCATCGGCAAGCGTGCCGATATCCGTTTCGGCGCGTTCAATAGCTCGACCACTCCGGTGATCGAAGGCGAGGTCAGCAGCGTATCGGCTGACCGGCTGGTCAACGAAAAGGCCGGGACGGCCTACTACCTGGCGCGGGTGCGGGTAACCGAGGAGGGTGCGCGCACCTTGGGTGAGCGCAAGTTGTTGCCGGGGATGCCGGCGGACGTATTGATCATCACCGGGCAACGCACGTTGTTGCAGTACTTGATGCAGCCGGCTCGCGATGCCATGGCTCAATCGATGATCGAGGAATAACCATGAACGCATCGGCAGTTCTGCTGGGCGGTGCGTTCATGCTTGCAGCGGGAACCGCCCTGGCGCAAACCCCTGCAGCCACGCCAACCGGGGTCAGCGCCTCGACGTTTTCCACCGACCTCATGCAGTTGTATCGTGAGTCACGGCTGGAGGATCCGCGGGTGTTGGCCTCCTATGCGCAAGCGCAGGCGGGTAAGGAACATCAGCGCGAGGCTATGGGTGCGCTGTTCCCGCAAGTATCGCTCAACGCCGGGAACAATCGGATTCATCAGGAGAGCGACTTGGTGCAGCGCAGTTACGACAGCGAAAACTACAGCCTGGTGCTGCGTCAGTACCTCTACAACAAGGCCGCGTGGGAGAACTACCAAAAATTCAAAAGTCTGGCCAAGCAGTCCGAATCGCAAGCGCTGGACGCCCAGGCCGAGGCCACGGTGGACTTGGCGCAGCGTTACTTCACCGCGTTGGCGGCCGAAGATGAACTGGAGTTGGTGAAAGCGGAGCGTCGAACCACGCAAAAGAGTCTGGACCGAGTCAATGCGTTGTACGAAAAGCAGCTGGCAATGATTACTGATCAGCTCGACCTCAAGGCCCGGGTAGATTTGCTGGCGGCGCAGGAGCTGGATGCCCAGAACCAGGCCAGTATCAGTCGCGAGGCACTGGCGGAGATCGTCGGCCGGCCGGTCAAGGAAAAGCTCAACCGGATTCGCGATGACGTGCAACTGCGGGTTTCAGCGCAGAGCCTGGAAACCTGGGTCCGCGACGGTATAGCGCTAAACCCGGCGCTCAAGGCCAACGAGAGCAGTGTGGAAGCCGCGGGTGCAGCGTTACGCAGCGGCAAGGGCGGGCACTATCCGACCCTGAGCCTTACGCTGAGCGCGCAGCAGACCAACGAGGGCTACAACAATACCCTGCAGCCGCGCACCGACAGTTATGTCGCCGGTATCGGCGTGCAGGTGCCGCTGTACAGCGGCGGCTCGACCTCGGCGCGGGTCCGTGGGCTCTACCAGGATCAGATTACCGCTGAGCAGGAGCTGGAAGCGATCCGGCGCCGGGTGGTCAAGGAGATCACCAGCGCTTACCTGACCGCCAATTCAAGCGGAGAAAAAATCAATGCGAGCCGCAATGCCCTGGCCTCGGCACAGCTGTCCAGAGTGGCGGCAGAGAAAGCCCTCGATTACGGAATGGTCAATGCCGTCGATGTACTGACCAGCGTACGCAACGAATTCCGGGCTCGTCGTGACCTGCTCAAGGCGCAATACGAGTTCGTCACTAATGTCCTTACCCTCAATCGCTGGGCGGGAAAGCCGCCTGCGGAGGGGGTCGAAAGCGTTAATGCCTGGTTGAGCCCCGGCAGCTCTAGCCAAAGCCTCACATCCCACTGATCCTGCCGCAATATCGCTGCGTATTCCCCGTCCCCACTGGGCGCCAATTTGAGCCACAACCTCCAGCAGTTCAGGCGGTGGTTGCTGTGGTGTAATCGCAAAAAACTCGAGCACCGCAGTCATGCTATTACCCCAGCGCGCCGGAAGGAAAAACCAGTGGCGAGACTCAGACTGGGAGCATTCCCATGGCTCGAGCGAGGCAATTTTCGCCGATAAATTGACGTCAGCGTTACGGCCATCCTTGTGCGCGCACCATTCGTCGGTTAATTGACGATTTTGATCGGAGTCGGACTTGGGTCGCAAGTCGCCCGCGGTGAGCCTAAGACCTTGATTTTCTAGAGAAGGGGGGGCCTTGGTAACGTCAGTCGGGCTACTCGCAGGTGGCTTGAGTCGACGACTGGCGGATGGGCGTGCTGGCAGTGTGCTGGTGTGGCCTAGACTCAGTTGAACAGCTCGAGGGAGCACATCAATCATGCGCAAGCTATTGATGATTATTCCTATTTATGTTGCCTCGATGGCTTTCCCCGGTTTTTGGAAACGCCTGCAGTCTCTGTCGGTGAAGCCAGTGGAAGTGTTGCCCGAGTGGGCACGGTGAAGGCCTGCCAGCGTTCGCATCTGTCCTTCGATCACGGTGGTCAGGTGAGCGAGCTGCTGACCCAGGAAGGCCAAGGGAGGGAGGTCAGAGTTAATTCTTCAAGGGAGTCAGGAAAGTAATGACGACCCACAGAAAAACAATACGCGTGATGCTGATCGATTGTCGTCCCCTCGTTCTCATGGGCCTTCAAGATTTGATCAATGCCAGGAAGCCTCAGATGGAAGTGAGCGGCCAGGCCACCACCTATACCAATGCGCTGGATCTTGCCGATCAGTTGCGTCCCAATGTGATTTTTTTCAGTTTCTTTCCAGATGCGCTGAACCCGCTGGAGGTCGTTGCGGGGCTCACCCGCAACGCCGAAATGAAAGTGCTGGTGCTCAAGGGTCTGTACGAAGCCGTCCCCGTTGCCGAGGCAATAGAGGCGGGCGCACGGGGTATCGTGCTGGCGGAAGATCCGACGGAATCGATCATCCAGGCCATCATCACGGTCCACCACCGCGACACCGGAAAGGATAGAGCCTGGGCCGGTGGGCTTTCCGGCTATTCCGCGACTGAGCATATACACTTGAAATGCAATCTGGAGCAGGCGAAACAGGCGCGGCTGACGCTGCGCGAGAGGGAACTTATTCGCGCCATTGTGGGGGATCCGTCCGCCAAATACATGAGCATCGCCGGGCGCCTGGGCATCAGTGAACACACCGTGCACAACCACCTCAGCAACATTTATCAAAAGCTTAATCTGATCAACCGTATCGATTTGCTGATGTATGCGCTGAAGCACGGGCTCACCAACAACGAAAAGCCACCCGAGTCCTCGTGGGTGGAACTGGATTTGGTTTCACGTCAAAAAAAGACGCTCTGACATCCTCTGGCGCGCCTGGGCCGACACTGTATCGCCGTCCTTGTCGGTGGCTTGCCACTGGGTACCCAGGTTGATGCGAGCGTGCGGATCTCCTATTGGAACTGCAAAAAAAATGCGAGGGTGGCTTGCGCCACCCTCGCATCTTTTTACGCGCGTTTCTCAGGCGCTGCCGTAAACAATGTCGCTAGACAGAAGATCGACCCCGACCAAGGTGATGGTCGTGACTTGTCCGCCCGTTTCGGCAACCGTCACGATGCTGTCTGCACCGCTGATGTCGATCGATTGGACAACCGCGCTCTGGTCGCCGTTGAGCACCAGGGCGTCTCGCAGGTTTGCGCTCGCATCGAAGCCAGTGACCTGGTACAGGTTCTCATCGACTGACAAATCGATGTTGAAGGCATCACGCTCACCGCCTGTGCCCACCAGCGAGAAGTCGAAGAGGGCATCCTCCGAGTCGTTGGCGAACAGGTTGGCGTCGAAGGTACTCGTCGCCGAGTCCCCATCCTTGTCCGTCAGTGTCGCGTTGAACGTCAGCTGGACATCGCTGGCCAGGCTCTCACTCTCCTGAATGAACTGGATCGTCGGGATCTTGATCTCGCCTCGGGCCATCGTGAGCTGAACAGCGTCGATCAGATTCGTGCCATCGCTCTCAATGAGGAAGGATACCTGTCCGCCTGCCTCCGGAGTCAGGGTGTTCACTTCGATGAGGTTCGAGAACGTGCCGTCCTCGTAGTAGGCCCTGTAGTACAGGTCCTCGGTCGCCGTGTTGTAACCTCCCACGGAGTTGTCGATAAAGACCCTCATGCCCGTCAGCAGGCTCTCTGGATTGATGACGAAACTTTCGTCGTCAACGCCGATTGCCGCCAGGTTGTCTCCCTGGAACAGGTTATTGGCGACGCCGATGCCGGCCGTGCTGACGTTCATGGCCGACGGGTCGATGTACGAGGGCAGGGGGTCGGTTTGTAGCGTGGCTTCGGTGGGGTCGGGTTCTCCGAGCCCGATACCGGTCAGGATGTCCGAAGTGGACGCAAGCGCCTTCGCGGAGAAGAAGACAACCTCCTCAGATGGCGAAGGAATAGTCGGCGGATCCTGCTCCGGAATTAACAAGGTGCGCACGGGATCCGGGCCGCCGGCACCGAGCGCGCCGTCGGCAGTGCTGAGCACGATCTCCGAACGGAAGCCTTGCACCAGATCCAGTGCATAGCGGCCATCGGCATAGGCGGTCAGCGTGTAGTCGACGCTGGTATCCGCGGTTGCGGCGTTGTTGTCGAAATCACCCGTCAACGTCCCTGCGAATTGGTACGCGCCGTTGCCGTCCGGTGAGGGCGACTGCTCGGTGAGCGTGGCGGTCCCGGTGGTGGTCGTGTTGTCTGGCCTGACGAGGGTGAACTGGCTATTCACAGAGATATCCAGACCAGCCGCACCCAACCCGTCGGCGCCCGCCGAATTGTCCCAGAACCCGAATTGCGGCAGGACGCTACCGGTGCCGATCAGGTTACCGAACGCAAGCGATGGACCGTCGTCCTTGAATATCAGGTTCTGTCCGATGTTGAGGGTCGCCTGGACGCTATCGCCGTCCTTGTCGGTTGCGGTCCCTATCAGCGTCACCAGGTTGTCCGCCGACAGCGTCGTCGAATCATCTGGATTGGTGGCGTCGGGATGCACCACTGCGCGGAGCTGGTCGAGCGTGACGTCACCATTGGCGGCGACGCTGGCCGTGAACACCAGCAGGCCGGTCGTGGCGGTGCGGCCTTCGACCACTGTGCCGTTGAGCGACAGGTTGACCGCTTCGCCGGTGGCCGTGTCGGTGAGCCCGGAGGCCCCCGCTACCACGCCCAGCGCATAGGTCAGCGTACCCGCGCCATCAGCGCCAAACGCCGAGTTGAAGTTGGCGGCAAAGTTCTGGGTGGCGTCGGTCGCCAGTACCGTTTCGTCTACCGTCAGCGTTGGCTCCTCGCCACTGGCGGTGATGCTCGGGCCGTCATCCTTGAACACCAGATTCTGGCCAATGTTGAGGGTCGCCTGGACGCTGTCGCCGTCCTTGTCGGTCACGGTTGCCGTCAGCGTCACCAGATTGTCCGCCGACAGCGTCGTCGAATCATCTGGATCGGTGGCATCGGGATGTACCACTGCGCGGAGCTGGTCGAGCGTGACGTCACCATTAGCGGCGACGCTGGCCGTGAACACCAGCAGGTTGGAGGTGGCCGTGCGGCCTTCCACCACGCCACCATTGAGCGAAAGATTGACTGCCTCGCCCGTGGCCGTGTCGGTTAGCCCGGAGGCCCCCGGCACCACGCCCAGCGCATAGGTCAGCGTACCTGGGCCATCAGCGCCAAACGCCGAGCTAAAGTTGGCGGCAAAGTTCTGCGTGGCGTCGGTCGCCAGTACCGTTTCGTCTACCGTCAGCGTCGGCTCCTCGCCGGTGGTGGTGATGCTCGGGCCGTCATCCTTGAACACCAGGTTTTGCCCGATGTTGAGGGTCGCCTGAACGCTATCGCCGTCCTTGTCGGTCACGGTTGCCGTCAGCGTCACCAGATTGTCCGCCGACAGCGTCGTCGAATCATCGGGATCGGTGGCGTCGGGATGCACTACTGCGCGGAGCTGGTCGAGCGTGACGTCACCATTGGCGGCGACGCTGGCCGTGAACACCAGTAGGTTGGTCGTGGCCGTGCGGCCTTCGACCACTGTGCCATTGAGCGACAGGTTGACCGCTTCGCCCGTGGCCGTGTCGGTGAGCCCGGAGGCCCCCGCTACCACGCCCAGCGCATAGGTCAGCGTACCCGCGCCATCAGCGCCAAACGCCGAGTTGAAGTTGGCGGCAAAGTTCTGCGTGGCGTCGGTCGCCAGTACCGTTTCGTCTACCGTCAGCGTTGGCTCCTCGCCACTGGCGCTGATGCTTGGCCCGTCGTCCTTGAACACCAGGTTTTGTCCGATGTTGAGCGTTGCCTGAACGCTGTCGCCGTCCTTGTCGGTCACGGTTGCCGTCAGCGTCACCAGATTGTCCGCCGACAGCGTCGTCGAATCATCGGGATCGGTGGCATCGGGATGCACCACTGCGCGAAGCTGGTCGAGCGTGACGTCACCATTGGCGGCGACGCTGGCCGTGAACACCAGTAGGTTGGTCGTGGCCGTGCGGCCTTCGACCACTGTGCCATTGAGCGACAGGTTGACCGCTTCGCCCGTGGCCGTGTCGGTGAGCCCGGAGGCCCCCGCTACCACGCCCAGCGCATAGGTCAGCGTACCCGCGCCATCAGCGCCAAACGCCGAGTTGAAGTTGGCGGCAAAGTTCTGCGTGGCGTCGGTCGCCAGGACTGTTTCGTCTACCGTCAGCGTCGGCTCCTCGCCGGTGGTGGTGATGCTCGGGCCGTCATCCTTGAACACCAGGTTTTGCCCGATGTTGAGGGTCGCCTGAACGCTATCGCCGTCCTTGTCGGTCACGGTCGCCGTCAGTGTCACCAGGTTATCCGCCGACAGCGTCGTCGAATCATCGGGATCGGTGGCGTCGGGATGCACCACTGCGCGAAGCTGGTCGAGCGTGACGTCACCATTGGCGGCGACGCTGGCCGTAAACACCAGCAGGCCGGTCGTGGCGGTGCGGCCTTCGACCACTGTGCCGTTGAGCGACAGGTTGACCGCTTCGCCGGTGGCCGTGTCGGTGAGCCCGGAGGCCCCCGCTACCACGCCCAGCGCATAGGTCAGCGTACCCGCGCCATCAGCGCCAAACGCCGAGCTAAAGTTGGCGGCAAAGTTCTGGGTGGCGTCGGTCGCCAGTACCGTTTCGTCTACCGTCAGCGTTGGCTCCTCGCCGGTGGTGCTGATGCTCGGGCCGTCGTCCTTGAACACCAGGTTTTGCCCGATGTTGAGGGTCGCCTGAACGCTATCGCCGTCCTTGTCGGTCACGGTTGCCGTCAGCGTCACCAGATTGTCCGCCGACAGCGTCGTCGAATCATCGGGATCGGTGGCATCGGGATGCACTACTGCGCGGAGCTGGTCGAGCGTGACGTCACCATTAGCGGCGACGCTGGCCGTGAACACCAGCAGGCCGGTCGTGGCGGTGCGGCCTTCGACCACTGTGCCGTTGAGCGACAGGTTGACCGCCTCGCCCGTGGCCGTGTCGGTGAGCCCGGAGGCCCCCGCTACCACGCCCAGCGCATAGGTCAGCGTACCTGGGCCATCAGCGCCAAACGCCGAGTTGAAGTTGGCGGCAAAGTTCTGTGTGGCGTCGGTGGTCAGTACCGTTTCGTCTACCGTCAGCGTTGGCTCCTCGCCACTGGCGGTGATGCTTGGGCCGTCATCCTTGAACACCAGGTTTTGTCCGATGTTGAGCGTTGCCTGAACGCTGTCGCCGTCGCCATCGGTGGTGGTCGCGGTCAGTGTCACCAGGGTGTCCGAGGTCAGGCTCGTCGAATCATCGGGATTGGTGGCATCGGGATGCACCACCGCCCGAATCTGATCGAGCGTAACGTCGCCATTGGCGGCCACGCTAACCGTGAACACCAGCAGGCCGGTCGTGGCCGTGCGGCCTTCGACCACTGTGCCGTTGAGCGACAGGTTGACTGCCTCGCCCGTGGCCGTGTCGGTAAGCCCGGAGGCACCCGCTACCACGCCCAGCGCATAGGTCAGCGTACCTGGGCCATCAGCGCCAAACGCCGAGCTGAAGTTGGCGGCAAAGTTCTGGGTGGCGTCGGTCGCCAGGAATGTTTCGTCTACCGTCAGCGCCGGCTCGGTACCGGTGGCGCTGATGCTCGGGCCGTCGTCCTCGAAGATCATCTTGGAGCCGATTTCGGCGATCGAAGTAGAGGCTTGGCGCAGCGTGAAGCCGCCGATATCAAAATCGGCGTGGTCATTGCCCCTGGCGTCGCGGGCCGCCCCGTTCTCAATGAGCACGCGGTTGTGGTCCGACGTTGTGGTGTATTCAATCTGGTAACCGGCCAAGACGCCGGTGATGGTTGCAACCCCGGCAGCAGAAAAGCTGATGGTAATCGCCGGATCATTCACTGTTCCGTCTGAATTCTCGATCACCAGCCCGGTGCTATTGTTGATGACGCGAACATTGGTGATGGCAACCGGCGTATCGTTCGCATAGCCGTTGATGAAGTTCACGCCAGGTTCAGCAGCGGTACTGAATGCGCTGATTTTTACCACAGCACTCTTGCCGCTTTGCAACTGCACGACGTCGAAATTGGCCGAGGTCGTATTATAGACGCTGGTAAAGTCGATGTTGGACTCAACATCTGCTTCGGTCTGACTAAGGTTGGGAACGGTCACATCCTGCCTGGCGCCCGTGACGAACGAAAAGCGGATGCCTTCCTGTTCCACAATCATCTGATTGTTGGTGCCGATGGTGGTTGAGCCACCCCCCTGGCTAGTATTGATCGTGTCGCCAGTATTTATATTGGCGCCACTTGACTGGTCTGCGGGGTCCTTACCGGTGGCGATGATGGTGGGATCCGTGATCCGCACGACACCACCGACAGTTTCAGTTGCTGGGTTCGCTTTCGTGAACATCAGGAACAGGTTCTGACCGGAGGGCGCACCGGCAAGACTGAAATCCAGGTCCTGAGTGGCTCCGATGAACACCTTATCCAGCAGATTGAGCGAATCATCGGGGTTCGTAGCATCTGGGTGCTTGAGTGGTTGGTACTCCACGGTCCAGATCTTGCCGCCCGTGACAGGCGATCCGGTTTCTTCAATGTAGGCAGCGAACACGATCGCGCCATCTGCGCCCCCGGCTCGGCCCAGAAGGATGTTGTTGTTCGTGTCCGTATAGAGAAGGATGCTGGTGCCATCAAGAGTGTCCAGTCCGCTGTCCACGCCATTGAGGGGGGCGCCAGCGCTGTCGACGAAGCGGATATCGGTAATGCTTCCGCCGCCGTTGATGGTGAACGCATTGCTGCCCGTGTTGCCCGCGGCACCGGTGTAGCCACTCAAGGCCGCACCCGTTGCGGTACCTGCTCCAAGTGCGGTCAAACGGGTAGAAAAGGAAGAGGGCAGGGATGCCACCAGAATGTCGTTGTCGTCAGCGTCTCCTGCAGGGGTTGGCGTGGCGGTGGCGTTCTGTAACCCGGCCGTTTCGTCCAGCACAACGTCCTCGCCGGTGATTGCAATAGCCATGATTTTTCTCCCGAGCAATTACGGTCATTGAGGCCTGACCATTGACCTCTACAACTATGACTAGGCGCCGGGAATTGCGCATCGGCCGATACTCCCAAGCGGGATGGGAGTTTCGGCCTAGTCGTACTCCCAGGTGGTCTGTCGCAGGGTGCCCAGGTTAATGCGAGCGTGCGGATCGCCTATTGGAAGTGCAAAAAAATGCGAGGGTGGCTTGCGTCACCCTCGCATTTTTTCACGCGCGCGACGCCTCAGACGCTGCCAATAACGATGTCGCTAGTCAGAAGATCGACCCCGACCAAGGTGATGGTCGTGACCTGTCCGCCCGTTTCGGTAACCGTCACGATGCTGTCTGCGCCGCTGGTGTCGAGCTGGACAGCGGCGTTCTGGTCGCCGTTGAGTACCAAGGTGTCTCGCAGGTTTGCGTCCGCATCGAAGCCGGTGACCTGGTACAGGTTCTCATCGAATGACAAGTCGACGTTGAAGGCATCGAGCTCACCGCCCGTGCCCACCAGCGTGTAGTCGAAGGCGCCGGCCAAGTCGTTGGCGAACAGGTTGGCGTCAAACGTACTTGATGCCGAGTCCCCATCTCCGTCCGTCACCGTCGCGTTGAACGACAGCTGGATATCGCTGGCCAGACTCGCGGTTTCCTGAATGAACTGGATCACCGGGATCTTGATGTCGCCTCGGCCCATCGTGAGCTGAACAGCGTCGATCAGCGCCGTGCCTTCCTGCTCAATGAGGAAGGACACCTGTCCACGGGGCTCTGGAGTCAGGGTATTCACCTCGATGAGGTCCGAAAACGAGCCATCCTCGTAGTAGATCCTGTAGTACAGGTCCTCGGTCGCTGTGTTGTAACCCGCTACAGAGTTGTCGATGAAGACCTTCATGGCCGTCACCAGGGTTTCCGGATTGATGACGAAACTTTCATCGGTAGCGCCGATTGCCACCAGATTGTCTCCCTGGAGGACGTTATTGGCGACGCCGATACCGGACGTGCTGACGTTCATGGCCCTCGGGTCGATGTACGCGGGCAGGGGGTTGGTCTGTAGTTCGGCTTCGGTGGGGTCGGGTGCTCCAAGCCCGATACCGGTCAGGATGTCCGTAGTCGACGCAAGCGCCTTCGCGGAAAAGAACACAACCTCCTCAGATGCCGAAGGAATAGTCGGGTCATTCGTATCTGGAATTAACAATGTGCGCACCGGGTCCGGACCGCCGGCAGCGAGCGAGCCATCGGCACTGCTGAGCACGACCGTCGAACTGAAACCTTGCACCAGATCCAGTACATAGCTGCCATCGTCAAAGGCGCTCAGCGTGTAGTCGATGGTGGTATCCGCCGTGTCGGCGTTGTTGTCGAAATCGCCGGTCAACGTCCCGGCGAATTGGTACGCGCCATTGCCGTCCGGTGAGGGCGATTGCTCGGTGAGGGTGGCGGTCCCGGTCGTGGTGGTGTTGTCTGGTCTGACGAGGGTGAACGGGTTATTCACCGAAATATCCAGACCGTTCGTATCCAGCCCGTCGGCGCCGGCCGAATGACTCCAGTAGCCGGTTTGCGGCAGGACGCTACCGGTCCCGATCAGGTTGCCGAAGGCGAGTGCCGGGCCGTCATCTTCGAAGATGATCTTGGAGCCGATTTCGGCGGTCGTAACAGCAGTTTGGAGCAGTGTGAAACCACCGATGTCAAAATCGGCGTGGGTATTGCCCCTGGCGTCGAGGGCCGCCCCGTTCTCGACGAGCACGCGGTTGTGATCCGAGGCTGTGGTGTATTCAATCTGGTAGCCGGCCAAAACGCCGGTGATGGTAGCAACCCCACCGGAAAAGGTGATGCCAATGGCCGGATCATTCACCGATCCGTCTGAATTCTCGATCACCACCCCGGCGCTGTTGAAGACGCGAACGTTGGTGATGGCAACCGGCGTATCGTTCGCATAGCCGTTGATGAAGTTCACGCCAGGTTCAGCAGCGGTGCTGAATGCGCTGATTTTTACCACTGCACTCTTGCCGCTTTGCAACTGCACGACGTCGAAGCTGGCCTTTTTCGCATTGACGACGTCGGTAAAGTCGATGTTGGACTCAACATCTGCTTCGGTCGGACTAAGGTTGGGAATGGTCACATCCTGCCTGGCACCCGTGACGAACGAAAAGCGGATGCCATCCTGTTCCGTAATCATCTGACTGTTGGTGCCGAAGGTGGTCGGGTTAGCCGCCTGGCTGGTAATGATCGTGTCGCCAGTGTTTATATTGGCGCCGCTTGACTCGTCTGCGGGGTCCTTACCGGTGGCTATGATGGTGGGGTCCGTGATCCGCAAGACACCAGCGTCATCGACAACTGTCGGGTTCTCCTTCGTGAACATCAGGAAGAGGTTCGCACCGGAGGGCACACCGGCCAGACTGAATTCCAGGTCCTGACTGGTTCCGATGAACACCTTATCCAGCAGATTGAGCGCATCATCGGGGTTCGTATCATCTGGATGCTGGAGCGGTTGGTACTCCACGGTCCAGATCTTGCCGCCGGAGACCGGTGATCCGGTTTCTTCGATATAGGCCGCGAACACGATCGCGCCGGTTGCGCTCCCGGCTCGGCCCAGGAGAATGTTGTTGTTCGTATCTGTATAGAGAAGGATGCTGGTGCCATCGAGGGTAAACAGTCCGCTGTCCGCGCCATCAAGCGGTGCGCCAGCGCTGTCGACGAAGCTGATATCGGTAATGCTTTCTCCGTTGGTGACGGTGAACGCATCGCTGCCTGTGTCGCCCAGGGCACCGTTATAGCCACTCAAGGCCGCACCTGTTGCGGTACCTGCCGCAAGTGCGGTCAAACGGGTAGAGAAGGAAGAGGGCAGGGACGCCACCAGAATGTCGTTGTCGTCAGCGTCGCCTGCAGGGGCTGGAGTGGCGGTGGCGTTCTGTAACCCGGCCGTTTCGTCCAGCGAAACGTCCACGCCAGTGATTCCAATAGCCATGATTTTCTCCTGAGCATGCGGTCATCGAGGCCTGACCGTTGACCTTGGCCGTCACTATGGATAAGCCCCGGGGATTGCGCATCGGCCGATACTCCCAAGCGGAATGGGAGTTTCAGCCTACTTGGATGGGGGAACAGCACGAGGGCGTGAAGGAATGGTGCCGCCTATTCCGTTTGTGAATGAGGACATGCCGCAAGGCTCGTCTGGCCTTGGCTCAGGGACCGCACTGGCCCAATAAAAAACGGCCTGGCCCCTTGTGGGAGCCAAGCCGTCCTGTCGCGCGCGTTTACTCTTCTTAGCGGATCAAAGCACCAAATCTGTCGGTGCAAGGTTAGTAACTCCCACCAGTTCGACCACGACAGGATTTTCGATATCAATCGTCTGGACAGCGGTGAAATCGCTATCGCTATCGACGACCTTGAAATCCAGCGTTAAATCAAGGGTAGCTGGTGTAGTCGTGGTGGTGGAGAAGCCAGCATCGATGATCTTCAGCGGATTCGTACTCGTATCCTCCGCAATCGTGTTTCCAGGCCCGACGAGACCACTGACCGGCTGTGCGGAAGTGCTGCTTGCGCCATCGGCACCGACATCGCGATTCAGATTTATCGCGCTGCCCGTAAGGCCAGCATCATTCGAAAGAATCTGAATACCCTTGATGAGCCAGTTATCACCGGTCTGAATGTTGAAATCATTACTTTCAACAATCAATAGAGCATCATTATTGTCCAGGAACGGGTCGTTCGGATCGGCTGGGTCGTTGACGATAAGGGCCTCGTACTTGGTTCCAACAAGATCTGTATTGACCGTATCGTTCTCGTACACATCGCCCTGGTCGACGTAGATGGCACGTGTTGTAGTGATGGAAGGATCATTTGCATCAGCAAGACTGACGATAAGCAAAAGATCATCGCTTTCAGTCTCGTATCCGTCGAACTTGATAAAGAAATCGGTCGCGTAACTAAAATTGTCGGCGCCCAGATCTCCTTTCGGATCAGTCTGGAAGAAATTGATGTTGGCTGCTTCACCTGCCTGGATCGTATTTCCGGAGACGCCCAGAGCAGTGCTGGACAAGGTTACAGCGGCCTGCGTGCCGCTCACAAGCTCACCCGCCGTCACAACAGTATTGCCGCCGGCACTCAGTGGTGCCTCGAAGCCCGTGATCTGGATGTAGAAACCTTCCCCAAGCTTCCCGGTGGCCACAGGTGATGGGCCACTGGAAGGGCTCGTACCATCCACGTCATACGTTTCGTATCCAGTGCCTTCGCCCAGCGTGACGTCTTGCGTCGTTTGCAGCGGATCCATCTCGAAGGTATAGGTGTCATTGACTTTGTCAAACACCAGCGTGCCTTCCACCAGTTCAGGCGTGGTGGCAGCATTCCGATCGTGATCGTATTTGAACGACACGTTAAACGTGGCAGCGTCGAGACTCTCTGAATCCCAGGTGACCGTTGGATCAACGATCGCAACATCGTTCGCCGAACCAGAGAGGGCGAGTTCGGCAAAATCACTGTCCGCTGCCGAAGAGTAGGTCGGCCCGCGCTTGTCCGCACCTATCGAGTAGGCGAAGTCACCCGAAAAGGTCCATGACGTCGCACCCAAATCGGGATCGACATCCTGCACAGGGGCTGTCCCTATAACGGGCGTATCGTCGTCGACGTTGATCCCCAGCGTGCCATCGGCCGTATCGCCATCACCATCGGTCACCCGGTAGTTGATGGTGAACGCCTGGTTGTTCTCGGTCAGGCCTGCCGCATGGAGGATCGGGCTGTTTTGCACTACCGAGTAGGCGCCCGTTGCCGCAACCATGGTCAGCGTCAGCACCGTGGTCGTGCCCTGTTTGACCAACAGATTGGCGCCGTCGGCCACATAGGTGAAGCCTGTGGGTGCTCCGCTGGTCAGATAGGCCACCGTGCCGGCCCCGTCCTGCCCAAAGTCGTGGCCCAGAGTGCCGCTTAGGTTAGCCGAGTCTACATCGTCGTCCGTGCCGCCAGGATTGCCACCCGAGAGCGCATCGTCGTCGAGCAGCACCGTGCTGTTGGCTAACACCCCCGGTCCGTCGTCGTCGAAGTTGATGTCGTCGCCGATGCCGACGCTGTCGGTGCTGGTGTCGCCGTCGCCGTCGGTCACCGTCACCACCGCGTTGATCAGGCCCGCCAGATCAACGCGGTCGTCGTAGGCTGCCGCCGAGCTGCCGGCGGTGGGGTGCTTGAGCGAGACATATTGCGCCACCGCCACATTGCCATCCTGCTGCAGCGCAATCGCGAACGCCGCCGGATCGTCAACCGTGACCGTGCCATTGGCCACGTCATACCGGCCGACAATCAGATCGCCTTCCTTGAACAGTTTGATGTCCTTGCCATCGGTGGTGTCGAGCAGCGAGTCGGTGCCGTCGCCGCCGACAATCGCCAGCGACAGCACTTTCGTTGCACCCTCCTGGTCCTGGCCAAAGCTGCTGAGCGCCGTGGAGACCAACGACGTGGTACTGATCGCGTACTCCGTTGGATTCAAGTCCGTGCCCTTGTTCACCACTTCCGTGTCGAACAGTGCCAGAACCGCCGCCGCGTCGCTGTCGTTATCCTGGTTGCCGGCCGTCTCGTCGATCGTCACCGCGCCGCCGCCATCGGCCACATCCGCGCTCGGCCCGTCGTCGTCAAAGTTGATGTCGTCGCCGATGCCCACACTGTCGGTGCTGGTGTCGCCGTCGCCGTCGGTCACTGTCACCACCGCGTTGATCAGGCCCGCCAGATCGATCCGGTCGTCATAGGCCGCCGCCGAGCTGCCGGCGGTGGGGTGCTTGAGCGAGACATACTGCGCGACCGCCACGTTGCCGTCTTGCTGCAGCGCAATCGCGAACGCCGCCGGATCGTCGGCCGTGACCGTGCCATTGGCCACGTCATAGCGGCCGACAATCAGATCGCCTTCCTTGAACAGCATGATGTTCTTGCCATCAGTGGTATCGAGCAGCGAGTCGGTGCCGTCACCGCCCACAATCGCCAGCGACAGCACTTTCGTCGCACCCGCCGCGTCCTGGCCAAAGCTGCTGAGCGTCGTGGTGGCCAAAGGCGTGGTGCTGATTGCGAACTCTGCTGGATTCAAGTCCGTGCCCTTGTTCGTCACTTCCGTGTCGAACAGCGCCAGAACCGCCGCCAAGTCGCTGTCGTTATCCTGGTTGCCGGCCGTCTCGTCGAT
Organism: Pseudomonas sp. TH37; assembly: GCF_016650735.1. Lineage (NCBI taxonomy): Bacteria > Pseudomonadati > Pseudomonadota > Gammaproteobacteria > Pseudomonadales > Pseudomonadaceae > Pseudomonas > Pseudomonas sp. TH37. The sequence continues at coordinate 128,038 of NZ_JAEKFD010000010.1, read as the reverse complement.
CGTCACCGCGCCGCCGCCATCGGCCACGTCTGCACTTGGCCCGTCGTCGTCGAAGATCATCTTGGAGCCGATTTCGGTTGTCGAAACAGAGGCTTGGACCAGCGTGAAACCACCGATATCAAAATCGGCGTGGTTATTGCCCCTGGCGTCGAGGGCCGCTCCGTTCTCGACGAGCACACGGTTGTGATCCGCCGTCGTGGTGTATTCAATCTGGTAGCCGGCCAAAACACCGGTGATGGTTGCAACCCCACCAGACAAGGTGATGCCGATGGCCGGATCATTCACCGATCCGTTTGAATTCTCGATCACCACCCCGGCGCTGTTGAAGACGCGAACATTGGTGATGGCAACTGACGTATCACCCACATAGCCGTTGATGAAATTCACGCCAGGTTCAGCAACGGTACTGAATGCGCTGATTTTTACGACGGCACTCTTGCCGCTTTGCAACTGCACGACGTCGAAGCTGGCCATCTTCGCGTTGAAGACGTCGGTAAAGTCGATATTGGATTCAAGATCTGCTTCGTTCTGACTAAGGTTGGGAATGGTCACATCCTGCCTGGCACCCGTGACGAACGAAAAGCGGATACCGTCCTGTTCCGTAATCATCTGATTGTTGGTGCCGAAGGTGGTCGGGTTAGCCGCCTGGCTGGTAATGATTGTGTCGCCAGTGTTTATATTGGCGCCGCTTGACTCGTCTGCGGGGTCCTTACCGGTGGCGATGATGGTGGGATCCGTGATCCGCATAACACCACCGACGTCGACAACTGTCGGGTTCGCCTTCGTGAACATCAGGAAGAGGTTCGCACCGGAGGGCACACCGGCCAGACTGAATTCCAGGTCCTGACTGGCTCCGATGTATACCTTATTCAGCAGATTGAGCGAATCATCGGCGTTCGTAGTCACTGGATGCGAGAGCGGTTGGTACTCGACGGTCCAGATTTTGCCGCCCGAAACCGGCGATCCGGTTTCTTCGATATAGGCAGCGAACACGATCGCGCCGGTCGAGCCACCGGCCCGGCCCAGAACGATGTTGTCGTTGTTCGCATCCGTATAGAGCAAGATGCTGGTGCCGTTGAGGGTATCCAGTCCGCTGTCCAGTCCATTGAGCGGTGCGCCAGTGCTGTCGACGAAGCTGATATTGGTAATGGTGGCGCCGGGGTCAGCGGTGACGGTGAACGCATTGCTGCCTGTGTTGCCCACGGCACCGGTATAACCACTCAACGCTGCACCCGTTGCGGTACCTGCCCCCAGTGCGGTCAAACGGGTAGCGAAGGTCGAGGGCAGGGAGGTCACCAGAATGTCGTTGTCGTCAGCGTCGCCTGCAGGGGTTGAAGTGGCGGTGGCATTCTGCAATCCGGCCGTTTCGTCCAGCGAAACGTTCGCGCCGCTCGCCACGACGCTCATAGCGCTGGCCGTAATCGATGAATTTTGCTCAATAGTCATGACTTTTTCCTGGGCTGTTGCGGTCATCTAGGCCTGACCGTTGACCTTTGGTCGCAACTATGGATAAACGCCGGGGTTTGCGCATCGACCGATACTCCCAAGTGGGGTGGGAGTTTCAGACTACTTGGGAGGGGGAGATGGAACGGCGCGAAGGAGGGAGTGTCATATTCCGTTTTTAAATTGTTCAGGCCTGAGATAAATCCCAACGAACAAGCGGTCACCGAACAGGCACGTATAGCCCTGTAACCGTCCCTGGCGGAGTGGTCTTCTCGCGTTTAATGATGCGTGTTTAAAGACACTCCGTGTTACTTCCCGAAGGGCTACAAGACCTTGCGTCGTTACCTACGGTTAAGACAGAATCCGCCGGCTTGTGCGCCGATGGCCCGGGCTCTATCGTTTCCCTGTCACTGAAATCAGTGATCGGGTTTGGTAGCCCGGTTTCGTATCACGGCGCATCGCGTCACCTATTATGGTGGTCATGCGCGGGGTCCTTTCGAGGGCGCCGGGAACTGATACGACCGGTCTACCAACCCGCGTATGGCCACCACCTTCGTTTGGTAGCGAGTGTGATGGCTCTTTTTAATAAACTCGTATCAGGAGTTTGATTTATGTTCAAAGTTACGCCCAACCCACCGGACACCGATCCGGCATCCCCGTACGAATCCCTCGATTCAAAAAAGCTCAACGAAGCCGCCGAGCGCGCCCTCAATTTTTACCTCAACCCGGCAGCGATCATGAACAACACCCCACGCAAACCCAGCACCCTGTATATGGTTGCGCCGGATGTCGACCATGAAGCCTTGCTGGTGCAAACATGCGAGAACCTGGCGTCGGCCAGTGTCATGGCCAGCGACATTGCTGCATTGGTGGAGGGCACCCACCGCAATACCCTGCTGGCGCTTCAGCAGGTCATCATGCTGGGGGAACTGGCGGTGAATCGAATGCTGGATAACTTCGTTCCGCCCAAGTAATCACTCAGCAAATCGGACCTGTAGGAGCCAGCGGTGCGGCGATCCGACTTACCGCACCGCTGGCTCCTACGAAAAGCGGTTTACTTACGCAGAATCTCGATGGGCGGCTCGATCAACTGCGGTTCGAGCGCACCCGAGGCTGGCACGAAGCGCGGGCCAGTGCTTTCAGGCGTTGCCCGCAATCTCCAGGTACGCTGCACCTTCGCCAGTTTGGCGACTCCTGATGCCACGGACCAGCGCCGGCAGACCTTCTCCAATTTGAGCGGGTAAAGGGTGAGTTGGTCGCCTTTGAAGTGCATGCGCAGGAAGCATTTGTGGTCGGCGATGCACTGCGAGGAAAAAACCGCCTCGCTATGTAGCCCCCAAAAAGTGTTGCCCATCACCATCCATGCGCCGAACAACAGGCCTCCCAAACTGCCGCCGAGCACCAGCGTCTCCGCCAGGAACAACAAAACCTGGTGCAGGTTTTCTACCTCGAGCTGCAAGTAGTGGATGTTGACACGGCCCATCAGCCACAGCAGTCCGATTGCCAGTCCCAGATGAAGTACCCCGTGAGCCGCTCCAATGGCATAGGCGAGCTTTCGGGTGCGCTTGACCCCGGCGGCTGAGAACACTGCGCAACCCAGCACAATGATCACGGCGAACATCACCGACGAAGGACTGTGTGACAGGACCAGGAGCAGGTGTCGCCAAACTTCGCTGATGTTGGAAATAGACGCTTGGAGGTCAGACAACACGTCCATCAGGCTGCGGTTGCCTCGTGCCGGGTGGGGCACCGTGCTGGCGCTTTGTACCATCCAGTCGAACAGCAGGTACAAAATGGCCAGCATGCCGCAGAACGAGCGATTGCGGGTAGGTAGCCGCCATGCCCGATTACGCAGTTGCTTGGAGGTCTGTTTGTCCGGGTAGACCGCCGCCAGTTCGTAGTGCTGCCGGGTGCCGCCAACGTTGATCGGCTTGGGCGGATCGGGAAGCTGATGTGTGGCATTCAAGAAGGCGCCACCGCCTCCGCAGGTGATGCGCTGCGGCGCCTGGGTGCCAGCTTTTGGCTGGTAGCGCGCGTAGTGGTGCGAGTCTCCGGCCAAGACTACCGCGAGGTGGTCACCCAGGAGTTCCTCGATCTCGCGCAGGCTGCGAAAGCGCGGCGTCTGGGTTTCGATCGAGGGCAAGGCCTTGCTCTCCTCGCGTGCTAGCCGTTCGGCTTCGTCCACCCAACTCGGCTCGGGCGTGCAGAGGATCACGCGATCGCCTGGCTGCAATTTGGCGTGCATCTGCTCGAAGTATTGCTTCTGCTGTCGGTCGATCATGGATTCAAACTGCAGATCCAGGCCCCAGATCCACCAGCCATTGGGCAACTGCAGCACGTAGTAACCGGTGCGCTGGCGGGTTTCCCAAGCGCCGATGGGCTTCTGCTCGCAAAACAGTTGGGAGAAACCGCGCAGACCGTCATACCAATCGTGGTTGCCGGGCGTCGCCAATATCCACGGTGCACCCGGCTGCCGCACGGGCTGGTCCTGGTCATTAGGGCGCTCCTTGGGTACCGGCGCGGGAAATGCGGCGCGGAAGGGGTCCAGGAAACGGGTGCGATAGCCGTTGCGGGCCGGTGTGGGATAGACCTGATCGCCGCCGAGCAGCAGCACGTCGCCGCGCGGCAACGAGAGCTGGTGTTCCGGCAACTCGACAGCATGGCTGACGCACAGCGCCATCGAGTAGGTGGAGTCCCAGCCATCGCCGGTATCGGCCAGATAGTCGATCCACACGTCACCGTCGGCAACCACCTGGATAGGCGGGTTAGAGTCCCGAGGGTTGAGCATGGCCAGCACCTCACGTGGGTCCGCGAAGGCACCCATCGTGGTGGCGACAGCCGTTTGTAAGCCCGTGCGCATTAGCTGCAGCGGGCCTAGCCAGTTGACCATTGCCTCCTGGGTATAAAGCTCGATGCGGCTATTGAGCGTGGGAGAAGGGGTGGGACGGGTTATGGCGAGGGGCGCAGAGTGCGGCGTAGGCGCCTCTCCAGCGCGAAACTCAATCGATTGCTCCTTCATCATCCAGCCTCCATTGCTGTAACGAGTTCAGGTACCTCAAAAGGGTGATCTTTTGTCGGTCGATTCAGAATAGGTCAGTTAGGCGCTGGCCGCCGGTTCATAGCCTGAAGGAGAGGCTGTCGTGAACAGTTCCCGAAAACGTTGTCTCTACCGGCCCGATGAGAAAGACAGGCCCCACGCCATCCCATTGAACCGTTACGGTTCCGCCATCACATTCAACCTCAACGCGAGGGTCTAACAAACCACGACGAATTCCGTTAACAGCGGCGCCACACGAGCAGGAACCGGAACCGAGCGCAATACCACCCCCGCGCTCCCAAATGCGCAATCGAATGTGCTTTCGGTTAATGATCTGGACGAAATGCACGTTCGTCTTGAGGGGGAATAGAGGGTTGGTTTCAATGATCGGTCCGATGGTCGCTATATCAACGGCGTTCAGATCATCGACAAAATAGGTGCAGTGCGGATTGCCCATGCTGGTAGCTGCTGGGTCACCCGCCAGTGGTAAAACAGCAGTATCCAGTTCCAGCGCCAGGGGAATGTCCGACCAGCCGAAAAGCGGTTCCCCCATGTTGACGGAAATCGCGCCGGTCGAGGTTCGCTCACACGTGAGTAGACCACGATTGGTTCGCAGCGCTATCGAAGTCATATTTGATTCGCGCATCAGCATATCCGCGGCACCGCGCGTTGCGCTGCCACAAACATCCAGCGTGGAGCCATCTGCATTCCAGAACATCAAGCGCGCCACTGCATCATCGCAATCGAGCACTACGACGAGTTGATTGAATCCGATTCCTCGGTTCCGATCACCCAATCGCCGAGCCAAGGTGCTTGTCATTGGATTGGCCGAGTTTCGCAAGTCCACAACAACGAAGTCATCGCCATTGGCGTGCATTTTATGAAAACTTAGCGGCATAAATTGATCCCACTGAATTCCAGGCAATTTCAGCCGCGACGCACTCTATGTAGCAGCTGCCGAGCCTGCGAGGCTGCGTAGCAGTCGTGAGTCCGGCAGGCACGGTCTGCCGGATACCAACAATTGCTGATTTTACGACTGCTTCGCAGCCGAACGCAGCCTCGCAGGCTCGGCAGCTGCTACGGATAACATTACGTCTTGACTGACTGACAGACCCGCCAGAATAGCGGGTCCAAAAGGGGGAGATCAGAGTTTCGGCAACTGCCCGATGCGCCCGAACATTTCGGTCACGATCTGCAAGTCCAGCAGGAACTGGTCGACGGTCTTGAACTCGTTGTCGTTGTGACCGGTGTACTTGAGCTCGGGCCTGGCCAGGCCAAACTGCACGCCATTGGGCAACTCATGGACCGAAGTGGCGCCGGCAGAGGTGCCAAACTTGTGTTCCATGCCAAGGTTTTCGCTGGACACGGCTAGCAGGGCCTTGACCCATTCACCCTCAGGGTTGCGGTGCATTGGCTCGGCGATCGAGTAGTCAAAGGAAGCCGCAATGTGGGTCTTGTTGCTCCAGGCACCAATCTTTTCGGCGATTTCGGTCTTGAGCGCTTCTGGGGATTTGCCCTTCGGCACGCGCAGGTTCACCGCGAGCTTGAAGGCTTTTTCATCCATCCCGACATAGGTCAGGGATGTGGTCAGCGGTCCCATGAAGTCATCGGAAAAACCGACCCCCAATTTGCCACCCAGATAGTCCAGCCCCCAGTTGTCGGTGGCGTAGCGGGCGGCGTCGGTAATGTGGTTGTGCTTGAGCGCGACCTTCCCGTCGAGGCTGTTGATGAAGTCCAGCATCCTTGCCACCGGGTTGACGCCTGACTCGGGCTCGGAGGAGTGGGCAGAAACGCCGGTGACCGTCAGCAAGACGTCCTTGCCGACGACCTTGGCGATCACCTCGAAGTTGCCGCCATTGCGCTTGGCATAATCAGTACCGGCTTTCTGCAGGCTGGCGGCCAAATCGGCGGGCTTGTCGCTCAACAAAGTGGCGACGGAAGTCGATGGAATCTGGTTGGTTGCCAGGCCGCCGGTCATTGAGATGATTTCGGCGCCCTTACCCTGTGCGTTACGCCGGGCAAAGTTCGCCATGACAGTGCCGTAGCCTTTTTCGGCAATCACCACCGGGTAGCCGCCATCCAGCGCTAGGTTGTAGTTGGGTGTCGGGTTGTGTTCGAAGTAATAGGGGATGGCGTCGCCCGTGGTTTCTTCAGTGGTGTCTACCAGCAGCTTGAAATTCCTGGCTAGTGGCAGCTTCTCTTCCTTGATGATCTTCATGGCGTAGAGCGCCACCACAATGCCGTTCTTGTCATCCTCGGTACCCCGACCATACATGCGGTCGCCGACCAGGGTGACCTTGAATGGATCGAGTCGGGTGCCGTCTTTCAGGACCCAGTTCTCTGGCGTCACGGGCACCACATCCGCATGCGCGTGAATGCCTACGACTTCATCGCCGTTGCCTGCGAGGGAGATTTCATAGACACGGTTATCGATGTTGCGAAAGTTCAGGTTGAAAGCTTGGGCGAGGCCCTTGAGCTTGTCGGCGATCTTGATGAATTCGGGATTGTCGTGCTGTGCAACGCCGTCCACGCGGAAGGTCGGGATTGCCACCAGTTCGCGCAGGGTCTCAGTGGCAGCACTGCCGTATTTCACCCGTGCATAGAGGCCAAGCAGGCGATGGATCTCGTTCTGCTGTTCAGGGGTAAGGGTCTTGTTGCTCTGGAAGGCACTGATTGCCGGGCCGAGGTCGTTGGTTTTGGCAAGGTCGCTCTTGGCCAGGCGTCCCAGGAACTGCCTGAAATCCGTTACCGATGCGTCACTGAAGGTCTTGAGAATGGTGGCGCTCTGTTGCGGGGTGATGTTGGCGTGCGCTGACGTGGTGAACGACGAAAGGCTGGCCAGCATCAGGGTTGTCGCGGCCAGGTGCTTGAGTGATAAATCCATTGTTGGGCATTCCTTTGCAGGCGGTTTGTGAGAAATTTCTGGTCGATTAGTCAGAAATGTTTCCAAATTAACATGCCCAGAGGCACCTACCAACGCAACACGAAGGCATTTTTCGCGCCCGGCTGGATGCTGCTGCCCAAGCGTGCGCACTCGCGAGAAAGGGTGTCGTGCAGCCATTGACGGTCATCCCCTTCGGCGCGACAGATGCGAAAGCGACAGAGGCGGGTGGGTATCAGGTCCAGCGACTGCAAATGCCCGCTCGGTTCCAGCGAGGCAAAGTACAGAAGCCCCAGGTCGCCGCGAAAGTCTGTATGGCCCTCGATGCCTTCGTAATCGTTCAGCAGATCACCGCAGCCATAAAGAATCAGATGTTCGCGATACACCTCAATGCCCTTGACGTGGTGTGAGGAATGCCCGTGCACCAAGTCGACGCCGGCCTCGTCGATCAAGGCATGGGCGAACCGGATTTGCTCGCGCGGGATATCGAACCCCCAGTTGCCGCCCCAATGAATGGAGGCGACCACCAGATCCCCCGGTTTTTTGCCCTCGAGAATCCGTTCGGCTACAGGGCGCAGGCTTTGCATCGACAGATCTTCCAGACGCGCGACACCCGCGCGACGATCCGTGGCGGCCCAGTCGGACGGAATGCCGCTGTCGGGCGCGCCGAGGCCAAACACCAGCAAGCGCCGCCCGCCAGGCTGTGGCAGCACGGCGGGTGCTTCGGCAGATTGGCGGTTGTGGCCGGCGCCGGCGCTGCACATGCCGTTGCTCGACAAGGTGTCCAGCGTATCGGCCAGGCCGGTTGCCCCCCAGTCCAGCACATGGTTGTTGGCCAGCACGCAGCAATCGATGCCGGCTGCGCTGATGGCCGGGAAGTTCTCCGGGGTCATGCGGTAATTGATGCCCTTTGGCTCCGGTCGTCCACGGCGGGACACCGCAGTTTCCAGATTGATGATGCGTGCGTGTGGCTGGCGAAGTTCAAACTCATCCAGCGCAGCGCCCCAGACATAAGTGAAGTCGACGGGGAGGGGAATCGGGCCATTGAGTCTTTCCGCCAGCCGGACGTAAACGCCGGCATTCTTTACGTAGTCTTCGTAAAGCCGCGGATCGCCAGGATGCGGCAGTACGGAATCGATGCCGCGGGCGGTCATGACATCGCCGGCGAGAAACAGCTTCAGTGTATCGGTAACAGCTGCCATGGCACCCTCCAGGATCAGGAGTAAGCATCTGTTTTAAAACAAATATATTTTTGTGTTGGCCTTCCCAGACGAAGCAAAAGTTGATAAATTACCGCCCGTTCTTGCAGAGGTCCTTACAGGGCTTGTCCGCAAGGACAAATCAGAAAGAGAGTGCCGAGCACTCGCCGCAACAGATACAGGGGCGTCGCCAAGCGGTAAGGCAGCAGGTTTTGATCCTGCCATGCGTTGGTTCGAATCCAGCCGCCCCTGCCATTTTCCTTATACTCATCCAAGTATGGCCTCCGCCGGCAGGTAGTGCGGAAGTCCCGGATGATTGTCTTTACAGAAAACGCCAACGCCGATCCGGCGTTTTTTTATGCCTGTAAATCCCTCTTGGTCACACCTTTAACATTCAGCCGTCTTGCGAGCGCAGCGCCGTAGCGGTGCGCTCGCAAGTCACTCAGTGCGGTGCGCGAGGGATGGTCTTGAGCAGGTCTTCAGGGCTGATGTGGCCGACGACTGGCTGCACCACGCTGCCCGGTTGCGGCAGGTCAAGGATGTGTCCCTTCATCTTGCCGATCACATGCATCTCGCAAGGCTTGCAGTCGAACTTCAGCGTCAGCACCTCGTCACCGTGCACCAGTTGCATCGGCGCGACCTTGGTGCGCACGCCGGTGACGCCCTTGGCCTGCTTGGGGCAGAGGTTGAAGGAGAAACGCAGGCAGTGCTTGGTGATCATCACCGGCACCTCGCCGGTCTCTTCATGAGCCTCATAGGCCGCGTCGATCAGCTTGACGCCGTGACGGTGATAGAAGTCGCGGGCTTTCTGGTTGTAGACGTTGGCCAGGAACGACAGGTGCGACTCCGGGTACACCGGTGGCGGATCGGTCTCGGCCTTGCGACCACCCCGTGGATGGGCTTTGATGCGGGCCGCGGTCAGCGCTTCGATGACTTCGCGGCGCAAGGCCTTGAGCTGCGAGTTGGGGATGAAATACGTCTGCGGTGCATCCAGCTCGATCGCCGTGGCGTGGTACTGCGTGGTGCCCAGTTGGCCGAGCAGATCGTGCAGCTGTTCCAGGGCTTGTTCCGGCTTGTTGGCCAGACCGAATGGACCGTCCAGGGCAACACTGGCGCTGACACCTTCCTCGCTGGTGGCGGTCAGCTCCAGGCGATCCTCACGCAGACGAGCGACCCAGGCAAGACCCACCCGGCGCTCGGCGGAGGTCTTGAGCAGGGCCTGCTGCCAGTTGTGGTCGAGGTTGCGGCTCAGCGGGTGATTCGGTCGCAGCTGGTGCAACCCCTTCGGCATCTCATTGGGTTCCACACGATAGCGGTAGCGCTTTTCACCGTCCTCTTCGAACTCGTCCTTCGGCTCGGCGATGTTGGTGCGCCAGCCCACCACTTCACGCTTGACCAGCACATTGAGGCCGTCGCCGTTGGACAGCGGTTCGTGGGTGACCACCAGCAGATCGCGTTTGCCGACTTTCTCCACCACGCCCACCGGCAGGCCGGTGAAGGTGGGTGTGTCGAAGGCGCCGATATCGATCTTGCGGTCGCTGACGAAGTAGTCGGTGCTGCCGCGGTGGAAGGTCTTTTCCGGGTCAGGCAGGAAGAAGTGCGCGGTGCGGCCGCTGGACGCGCGGGCCAGGTCCGGGCGGTCTTCGAGCACGTCGTCCAGGCGCTGGCGATAGTAGGCGGTGATGTTCTTCACATAGCCCATGTCTTTGTAGCGACCCTCGATCTTGAACGAGCGCACGCCGGCTTCCACCAGCGCGCGGATGTTGGCGCTCTGGTTGTTGTCCTTCATGGACAGCAAGTGTTTTTCGTAAGCGATCACACCGCCTTTTTCGTCCTTGAGGGTGTACGGCAGGCGGCAAGCCTGGGAGCAGTCACCGCGATTGGCGCTTCGACCGGTCTGCGCATGGGAGATGTTGCACTGACCGGAGAACGCCACGCACAGCGCGCCATGGATGAAAAACTCGATGGCCGCGTCGGTCTCGTCGGCAATGGTGCGGATCTCTTTGAGGTTCAGCTCGCGGGCCAGTACCAGTTGCGAGAAGCCGGCCTGGTCGAGGAACTTCGCCCGCGCCAGGGTGCGGATGTCGGTCTGGGTGCTGGCGTGCAGCTCGATCGGTGGGATGTCCAGTTCCATCACGCCCAGGTCCTGGACGATCAGCGCGTCGACGCCGGCATCGTACAGTTGGTGGATCAGCTTGCGCGCCGGCTCCAGCTCGTTGTCGTGCAGGATCGTGTTGATGGTGGTGAACACCCGGGCGTGGTAGCGACGGGCGAATTCCACCAATTGGGCGATATCGCTTACCTCGTTACAGGCGTTGTGGCGGGCGCCGAAGCTCGGGCCCCCGATGTACACGGCGTCGGCGCCATGCAGGATGGCCTCGCGGGCGATGGCCACGTCACGGGCGGGGCTGAGCAGTTCCAAGTGATGTTTGGGTAGGGACATTTTTTTTAGTCTGGCTTGTCACGGTCAAGGTGCGCATTGTAGCGGCGAAACGTTTGACCGGCACCCGTGTGGTGCCCGATGGCGAGCGGGGCCGCCGGATGAAGCTGTGGTTAGCTTCTGCCAGGCATGTCGATGTCATGTTGATGCACCCGTCGATACAGCGTTGCCCGGGAGATGCCCAAAGCCTTCGCCGCGGCGGTGGGTTTCCAGCGATGACGCACGAGGGCATCGATGAGTGCCTGGCGTTCCGGGCTGGCGCAGTGTTCCACGGTGTCAGCTGAAGCCGGATCACTGAGTCGATGGCCAAGCAGTTGCTCAGGCAAGTCACTCAATAGAATCAAATGGGTTTCGCACACCGCGCAGGCGTAACGCAGCACGTGCCGCAGTTCGCGCACATTTCCCGGCCAGCGATAGCCGAGCAGGCATTCCAGTGCGGAGCTTCCCAGTTGCATCTCCATTGCGCAGGTCGACGATTCTTCTTCGAGTATCCGGTTGATCAAGGCCAGTCGATCACTGCGTTCGCGCAACGGCGGTAATTGGAATCGCGCGCCACTGAGGCGAAAGTACAGGTCCTCGCGAAACTCGCCAGAGGTCACCCGTGCTTCCAGATCGCGGTGGCTTGCGCAGACGACCTGAATGTCGATCGCTTTGCTTCGTGACGCTCCCAGGGGGGCCACTTCGCCCTCGGCTAAAACCCGCAGTAGACGGGTTTGCAGGGGCAGGGGCATATCGCCGATTTCATCGAGAAACAGAGTGCCGCCATCGGCCTGTTCCAGCAAACCTCGCATACCTTTATTCGATGCACCGGTGAAGGCGCCGGCCACATAACCGAACAGCTCGCTTTCGATCAGGTTTTCGGGAATCGCTGCGCAGTTCACCGCGATAAAAGGTCGCTCACGGCGCAGACTGGCCTGATGCAACTGGCGGGCGAAGACTTCCTTGCCAGAACCGGTTTCACCCTGGATCAGCACTGGTAAATTGCGGTCTTTGACCCGCACCGCAAGGCGCAGGCTTTCTTCCAGTCGCGGGTCGAGTTCGACGGGTGACAGCACCCGGCGCGCAGGGTTGCGTTTGACCCGCCGTGGCGCGCTGAGTCGTCCATGCAAGGCATGACGGCCACCTTGGCCGTGAAGCAGGCAGAGCGATTCGTCCCTGGCCCGATGCAATAACTGCTGATCGAACACTTGGTCGATGTGTTCCGGCAGTTGGCCAAAGCTTTGCAAGAGCCACTGCCGCGCCGCGGGGTTCAGCGCCTGCAGTCTTCCGTCATCGTCCCAGGCGAGCAGGTAATCGGGTTGGCTGTCGACATAGCCCGGGCTGTTGTGGGCCCGCAGCACCCAGTAACCCTGGGCACTGCTCATGAAAAACGCTTGTTCTATTTCCCGTGCGCTCTGCACCACCATCTGCCGGATCAGGTGTTGCGAACGACGGTCGTCCGGAGCGCGCACCGCGGACACATCGAGCACCCCGAGCAGTTCGCCCCGAGGGTCGAAGACTGGCGCTGCAGAGCAGGTGAGTCCGATAAAGGCGGCGCGGAAGTGATCTCGCTTATGCACCGTGACCGGTGTTCGTGCGGTCAGCACCGCGGCCACCCCACAGGTGCCTTCCTCGCCTTCAGACCAGCAGGTGCCCAGGTACAGACCGGCTTTGCGGCAGTCATTGCGGATCGAGGTTTCCACGCGGTAGTCGATGGTCTGGCCCTGGGCATCGGTGAGCAACACGCAGTAGTCGGCATCGCGCACGCGACCGTGGAGGCGGGCGACTTCTTCGCTGGCGATGCGCAGGAACAGTTCGGAGCGTTCTCGACACTCCTGCAGCACATTCTGCGAAAGGATCCGTGGCCCTTGTAATGAGCCGGGGTCCAGGTGGTGTTGCTCCATGGAGCGACGCCAGGAGTCCAATATCAAATCCGACACAGGCAGTTGCGGCAGGTGCGCTGCGTTCTTCAAAACACGGCTGACGCAATCCACGTGCGCCTTCGAGTGTGCGGAAAGCATTTAAGGTCTCCGGTTCGATCTTCTTTTAGTTGTGCGGCTATTAAGCGCCGTTCATCGATGGTCGACAAGCGTCGATTCACTCACGGCGAAGGTGAGACGCGACGTCTCAAGGTCTCACCACAAACCCGTGCAGGCTGACATGAAACGTCTCAATCGAGCGTAATTCCGACCCTCATAGGCTCAGGTCATGGCCGCTCTGGAACAGGCGTTCTGGCGCTTTTGTGCGGATCTGGCACCGGCCTTGCTCTAGCCCCTGCAACCAGTGCGACTGGCAACCCGATAATAAAAAGAGGTGCCCTATGTTCTCCTGCCGAGGCCTTTTCCTTGTTCTACCTGTGGGGGTGACATGAGTCGTTTGCCCCTGACCGTCGGCATCATTGCCAACCCGGCGTCCGGCCGGGACGTACGGCGCCTGACGGCGAATGCCGGGCTATTTTCCAGTACCGACAAGGTCTCGGTGATCCAACGGTTGCTGGCGGCTTTTGGCGCCACCGGTGTCGAGCGGGTGCTGATGCCCACCGACATGACCGGCATCGCCGCTGCGGTGTTGAAGAACAGTCGTGGCCGCCAGGCGCGTGACAGCCACTGGCCAACCCTGGAGTTCCTGGACCTTACCTTGCGCCAGAGCGTGGCGGACACTCGCCAGGCCGCGCGCTGGATGGCTGAACGCGGCGTGTCGCTGATCGCCGTGCTCGGCGGTGACGGCACCCACAAAGCGGTGGCCGCAGAAGTCGGCGACATTCCACTGCTAACCCTGTCAACGGGGACCAACAATGCCTTCCCGGAACTGCGTGAAGCCACCAGTGCCGGCCTGGCCGGCGGACTATTCGCCAGCGGCCGAATCCCGCCCGAAATTGCCTTGCGCCGCAACAAACGCCTGCTGGTACAGATCCCGAGCCGCGATCTGTACGAAGTGGCTTTGGTGGACGTGGCGGTGTCCTCGTTGCCCTTTATCGGCGCCCGTGCAATCAGCCGTGGGATCGATCTGGCGGAGGTGTTTGTGACCTTCGCCGAGCCTCAGTCCATTGGCATCTCGGCCCTCTGTGGCTTGTGGTTTCCGGTGTCGCGTCAAGCCCCCAACGGCGCCTGGATGCGCCTTGACCCGCAATCCCCCGAAGCCCTGCTGGTGCCACTGGCGCCCGGCCTGTTGCAAGGCTGCGGCGTGCTCGCCGCCGCTAGCCTTGAACCCGGCGTTGCCCATCGTCTGTGCCTGAGCAGCGGCACCCTGGCCCTGGATGGCGAGCGGGAAATCGAATTCAACGCCCATGACTTACCCACCGTTACCGTCGATGCCGGCGGTCCGCTGAGCATCGATGTCAATGCGGCGCTGGCCTATGCAGCGCAAGAGCGGCTGCTGGCCATCGGCCGTGAACATCCGCAACACCCTTTGAACCTTGAGTCTCAAGACACCCTGGAGAATAAAAATGTCGACACAGCTGACCGCTGATCAATTGCTGCATGCCTATCGGGTGATGCGCACCATCCGTGTTTTTGAAGAGCGCTTGCACGTGGAGTTCGCCACCGGCGAGATTCCCGGTTTCGTCCATCTCTATGCCGGTGAAGAGGCCTCGGCCGCCGGTGTCATGGCTCACCTGGGGGATGATGATTGCATTGCCTCCAATCACCGTGGCCACGGTCATTGCATCGCCAAGGGCGTTGATGTGTACGGGATGATGGCCGAGATCTATGGCAAGAAAACCGGGGTCTGTCAGGGCAAGGGCGGCTCCATGCACATTGCCGATTTCGAGAAGGGCATGCTCGGCGCCAACGGCATCGTCGGTGCCGGGGCACCACTGGTGGTCGGGGCGGCCCTGGCAGCCAAGCTCAAAGGGACCGACGGTGTCGCCGTGGTGTTCTTCGGCGATGGCGGCTCCAACGAAGGGGCCGTGTTTGAAGCGATGAACATGGCCTCGGTGTGGAACCTGCCATGCCTGTTCATTGCCGAGAATAACGGCTACGCCGAGGCCACGGCCTCCAACTGGTCCGTGGCTTGCGATCACATCGCCGACCGCGCAGCCGGCTTCGGTATGCCCGGGGTCACCGTCGACGGCTTTGACTTTTTTGCTGTTCACGAAGCCGCCGGTGCCGCAGTGGAGCGGGCCCGCGCCGGTGAAGGACCGTCGCTGATCGAGGTCAAGCTGACCCGCTACTACGGCCACTTCGAGGGCGACGCCCAGACCTATCGGGCACCGGACGAGGTCAAGTATTTCCGCGAGCACAACGACTGCCTGATGCAGTTTCGCGAACGTACCACGCGCACTGGTTTGATTGATGCCAGCCAGTTGGACCAGATCGATAGCGAAGTGGACCTGCTGATCGAAAATGCCGTGCGCAAGGCCAAGTCCGACCCCAAGCCGAGCGCGGTCGACCTGCTCACCGACGTCTACGTTTCCTATCCCTGAACGCCCCTATAACAAGAATCGAGACCTTTATCATGGCGAGAAAAATCAGTTATCAGCAGGCAATCAACGAAGCCCTGGCCCAGGAAATGCGTCGCGACCCCAGCGTGTTCATCATGGGGGAAGACGTCGCCGGCGGTGCCGGTGCTCCCGGTGAAAACGACGCCTGGGGCGGCGTGCTGGGCGTGACCAAGGGCCTCTATCACCAATTTCCCGGACGCGTGCTGGACACGCCGCTGTCGGAGTTGGGTTATGTCGGTGCCGCCGTCGGCGCAGCGACCTGTGGCGTACGCCCGGTGTGTGAATTGATGTTTGTCGACTTTGCCGGTTGCTGTCTGGACCAGATCCTCAATCAGGCGGCCAAGTTTCGCTACATGTTCGGTGGCAAGGCCTCCACCCCGTTGGTGATTCGCACCATGGTCGGCGCGGGCTTGCGGGCAGCCGCCCAACACTCGCAAATGCTCACATCGTTGTGGACCCACATTCCCGGGCTGAAAGTCGTCTGCCCGTCGTCACCTTATGACGCCAAGGGCCTGTTGATCCAGGCTATCCGCGACAACGACCCGGTGATTTTCTGCGAACACAAGCTGCTCTACAGCATGCAGGGCGAGGTGCCGGAAGAGCTCTATACCATCCCGTTCGGTGAAGCCAACTTCCTGCGCGATGGCAAGGACGTGACCCTGGTCTCCTACGGGCGCATGGTCAATACAGCGATGGACGCAGCCCGCAGCCTGGCAGGGCGAGGCATTGATTGCGAGGTCATCGACCTGCGCACTACCAGCCCGCTGGACGAAGACAGCATTCTCGAAAGCGTTGAAAAGACCGGGCGCCTGGTGGTGATCGACGAAGCCAACCCGCGCTGTTCCATGGCCACCGACATCTCGGCCCTGGTGGCGCAAAAAGCGTTCGCCTCGCTCAAGGCGCCCATCGAGATGGTCACTGCGCCGCACACGCCGGTGCCATTCTCCGACGCCCTGGAAGACCTCTATATCCCTGACGCGGCGAAGATCGAAAACGCCGTTCTCAAGTTGATCGAGTGGAGCAAGCGTTCATGAGCCAGATCCATACCCTGACCATGCCCAAGTGGGGCTTGTCCATGACTGAAGGCCGGGTCGATGTCTGGCTCAAGGAGGAGGGCCAGGCGATCGCCAAGGGCGATGAAGTACTCGACGTAGAAACCGACAAAATTTCCAGCAGCGTCGAAGCGCCGTTTTCCGGTGTGCTGCGTCGACAGATCGCGCGCCAGGATGAAACCCTCGCGGTCGGTGCGTTGCTCGGCATCGTGGTTGACGGCGAAGCCAGTGAGGCCGAAATCGATGCGGTGATCGAGCAGTTCCAGGCTGCGTTCGTGCCGGGTGAGGGCGCTGAGGAAGACAGTGGGCCGAAGCCGCAGAAGGTCGAACTGGACGGGCGGCTGATCCGTTACTTCGAGCGCGGCGAAGGCGGGGTGCCGTTGGTGCTGGTTCACGGATTTGGCGGTGACCTGAACAATTGGATGTTCAATCATGAAGCGTTGGCCGCCGAACGCCGGGTGATAGCTCTGGATCTGCCGGGCCATGGCGAGTCGACCAAACAGCTGGAGCGGGCAGATCTGGATGAGCTGAGCGGGGTGTTGCTGGCGCTGCTCGATCATCTGGATGTTCCCGTGGCGCATCTGGCAGGTCATTCCATGGGCGGTGCGGTGGTGCTGAACACCACGCGTCTGGCGCCCCATCGGGTGCGTTCCCTGAGCTTGATCGGCAGCGCTGGTCTGGGCGCGGAAATCAACGGCGATTACCTGCAAGGTTTTGTCGATGCAGCCAGCCGCAATGCCCTCAAACCACAGCTGGTGCAACTGTTCTCCGACCCCGAACTGGTCAATCGGCAGATGCTCGAAGACATGCTCAAGTACAAGCGCCTGGAAGGGGTGGACACAGCCCTGCGCCAGCTGGTTTCGGGGTTGTTCAAAGAAGGGCGGCAACAGCTCGATCTGCGCGGCGTGGTGCAAGACGGCCGGCAGCCGGTGTTGCTGATCTGGGGCAGTGACGACGCGATCATTCCTGCGACCCATAGCGTTGGCCTGACAGCCCAAATCGAAATCCTGCCGGGCCAGGCGCACATGGTGCAGATGGAAGCGGCCGAGCAGGTCAATCGGTTGATCCTGGACTTTGTGCAACAACACTAATGCTCCCTTGGCGACCATTTGCAGGTCGCCAAGGCCAACGACTTCAAGGAGATTCCAGCATGAGCCTTTTAATTAACCCGACCCGCAGCATGCGTGCCGCTGTCTGGCATGGCCGTCACGATATCCGTGTCGAAGACGTTCCGTTGCCCGTGTCGCCACCCGCGGGCTGGGTCCAGATTCGTGTGCAATGGTGCGGTATTTGCGGCTCCGACCTGCATGAATACGTGGCCGGGCCGGTGTTCATCCCGGTGGATGCGCCGCACCCGCTGACCGGGATCAAGGGGCAGTGCATTCTCGGTCACGAGTTCTGTGGCGAGATCGTCGAAATCGGAGCCGGTGTCCAGGGGTTCAACGTTGGCGAACCGGTGGCAGCCGATGCCTGTCAGCACTGTGGCACGTGTTATTACTGCACCCATGGGTTGTACAACATTTGCGAGAACCTGGCCTTCACCGGGCTGATGAACAACGGTGCGTTCGCTGAGTTGGTCAACGTGCCGGCCAATCTGCTTTACAAGTTGCCGGCCAACTTTCCCGCTGAAGCCGGGGCGTTGATTGAACCGTTGGCAGTGGGCATGCACGCGGTGAAAAAGGCCGGAAGTTTGCTGGGGAAAAATGTGGTGGTGGTTGGCGCGGGCACTATCGGCCTGTGCACCATCATGTGTGCCAAGGCTGCTGGAGCGGCGCAGGTCATCGCCCTGGAAATGTCAGGAGCGCGCAAGGCCAAGGCTCTGGAGGTAGGGGCGAGCCATGTGCTAGACCCCAATGAATGCGACGCTCTGGCAGAGGTGCGGCGGCTGACCGGCGGACTTGGGGCGGATGTCAGCTTCGAATGCATCGGCAACAAACACACGGCCAAGCTCGCTATCGACCTCATCCGCAAGGCCGGCATGTGTGTGCTGGTGGGCATCTTCGAGGAACCCAGTGAGTTCAACTTCTTCGAACTGGTCGCCACCGAAAAACAGGTGCTGGGTGCGCTCGCCTACAACGGTGAGTTCGCCGATGTGATCGCCTTTATTGCCGACGGCCGGCTAGACATCACGCCGCTGGTAACCGGGCGTATTCAGCTGGAGCAGATCGTCGGGCAGGGCTTTGAGGAATTGGTCAACAACAAGGAACACAACGTGAAAATTATCGTGTCACCTGCTCGACCCTTGCCATGATTTCTGTGGATCTGAACAAGGTGCTGGATGTGGGTTTCTAGTACCTGCTCCAGGCATTAAAAATGGAGCTCTGAAAAGAGCTCCATTTTTTTGCCAAAAAAGTCCTTTCGGGCCATTCCTGGATCACTTCAGCACAACGATTGCTCAGTTCTTCACCGTTTCCTCAAGAGAGAAGCGCCCCAGTGGGTTTTGCTGGAAGTTTTCTATGTTCTTGCGTGAAATGTTGATGTACGGGCTGTAGTAAAGGTCGATCCAGTTGACGTCCTGTTTGGCGACCTTCTGCAAGTCGACGTACATCTGTTCACGCTTGATCGGGTCCGCTTCGATCCGGGCAGCCGACACCAGATTCTTGACCTTATCGTTCTTGTAGCGGGTCATGTAGTTCATGTTGGTGTCGTGGCCCAGAACGAAGGTGGTCTTCTGGTCCGGGTCGAGGATGTCGTTGGTCCAGTACATCACGGACAGGTCGTAGTCACCGTCGACCAACATCTGCCAGCTCTGGGTGGGGTCGACCTTTTGCAGGGTGGCGGTCACACCGACGGCCGCCAGTTGCTGCTGAACCAGCACGGCAATCTGCTCATCGGCTTCGTTGCCAGCGTTGACCACATAGTTCAGCTTCATGCCCGCTGCGCCGGCATCGCTCAGCATCTGCTTGGCTTTGGCCGGGTCGAATGGACGCTTCAAGTTGTCGGCGTAGTGGTAAAGCGAGCCCTTGGGAATGTAGGAGTAAGCCTCCTGGCCATGGCCAAAGGTGACGGTATCGACCACCGATTTTTTGTTGATCGCCATGTCCAGTGCCTGACGTACTTCAGGCTTGCTCAGCAGACCGTGCTCATGGTTGATCAACAGGTGATCTTCCCGAGTGGAAGGGTCGGAGTGGATAGTCAGGTTGGGATCCTTGCGCAGCGCGTCGACTCGCGAAAACGGTACGAAGATCGCTGAGTCCAGCTCACCTGCCTGCACCTTGAGCATCCGGGTATTGTCGTCAGGGATGGAAATCCACTCCACGCCATCCAGGCTGACTTTGTCGGCCTGCCAGAAATGCGGGTTCTTCTCCAGCTTCACGCGGTCGCCGCGCAGCCACTCTTTGACAAAAAATGCCCCTGAGACCACAGGCTCTTGCGCATAGGCATCTTCGCCCATGCGGGTCATGGCCTTCTGCGAGAGAACCGACACGGTCGGCGAGGCCAGTTGCGAGAGGAACGGTACCGATGGGGTGGTCAGGGTGACGACCAGGGTACGCGGGTCGGCCGCTTTCGCCGTGTCGATCAGTTTGTAGGCATCGCTCCACAGCGAGGCCTTGTTATCGCGAGTGCGCAACAGACTGAATGCCGCATCATCGGCCGTGATCGGCGAGCCATCGGAGAACTTCGCCGCGCGCATTTTGAAGGTGTAGGTCAGGCCATCGTCGGAGACTTTCCAGCTTTCAGCCAGGCCGGGTTCCATCTTGCTACCGGCCTTGTCGACCCGGATCAGTGTGTCGTAGACATTGGAAAACACCCAGGTATCGCGGTTTTGCGCACTCTTGATCGGGTCGAACGTGGTGCTTTCTTCACGGCAACCGATGGTGAGTACACCCGCCGCCTGAGCAATACCGCTGGCAAGGGTGCAAGCGGTCAATGTGGCGGCGGCGAGCAATTTCAAATGCCTGGATCTCATGGTCAAACTCCTTCTTGATGAGTACGTGGTTTTTTAAAACAGAGGCTCCTCGAGCACGCAGTCATAACGGCGAGCGTC
This sequence comes from Pseudomonas sp. TH37, assembly GCF_016650735.1. Lineage (NCBI taxonomy): Bacteria > Pseudomonadati > Pseudomonadota > Gammaproteobacteria > Pseudomonadales > Pseudomonadaceae > Pseudomonas > Pseudomonas sp. TH37. The sequence goes on along the minus strand of NZ_JAEKFD010000010.1, from coordinate 107,578 downwards.
GAGTTGACGGGTAGGGGGCGCCACTTGGCTACAAGTGGGACGAACGTAGCGACAGCGCGGGTGAAAAGCGCAACCGGATGGCAGCTGCAAAGGGCTGGGCGGTTCACCGGGCAAAGGGTCAACGGGTAGCGCCCGGGCCGGGTCGATTTCCGGAATCGACTGGATCAGCGCGGCGGTATAAGGATGTCGCGGGGCGCGAAATACTTCCTCCACGGGGCCTTCTTCGACGATCTTGCCCAGGTACATCACCGCCACCCGATCACAGAGCCGGCGAACGATCGCCAGATCATGGGCAATGAACACAATCGCCAGATTCATGCGCTGGCGCAGCTCCAGTAGCAGGTTGATGATCTGCCCCTGGATGGACACGTCCAGCGCGGCCACGCATTCATCGGCGACGATCAGGCGCGGCTCCACGGCCAGCGCGCGGGCGATCCCGACACGCTGGCATTGGCCGCCGCTCAAGGCGTGCGGTTTGCGGGCGGCCAATTCGGGGCGCAGACCGACCAGGGTCAGCAGTTCATCGACTCGGGCGGCAATCAGTGGCTCCGGAACCTTGCGTTGTACCCGGAGCACTTCCGCCAGGGTCTGGCCGATGCTCAGGCGTGGGTTGAGGGCGGCGTAAGGGTCTTGAAAAACCATCGCCGTCTCATGACGCAGCCGCTCGATATCGATCTTCCCGGCATGGGCCATGTCGACGCCATCGAACAGCACCTGTCCGGCGTAAATCTCGTTAAGGTGCAGGATCGCCCGCCCCAAGCTGCTTTTGCCACTGCCTGACTCGCCGACCAGCCCGAGCGTTTCTCCGGCCGAGAGGGTCAGCGAAACGCCGTTGACCGCTGTCAGCCATTGCCGGTTCATGCCCAGCAAACCAGTGCCCGGAGCGGCGAAGCGCACGTGCAGATCCTTGACCTCGAGCAGGGTCATGAGGGGTCTCCGACGGCCAAGGGGTAATGGCAAGCGATGCGGTGTCCATGGCTGACGGGCTGCAAACTCGGCATCAGTGATGTGCATTGGTTGCCGGTTTGCTGGCAGCGCGGATTGAAGCGACATCCCTGGGGCAGGGCGTCGAGCAGGGGCGGTTGCCCGGCGATGGTTTTGAGCAATGCGTGACCGTGACTGGTGGCCGGCTGACAGTCGATCAACCCAGAGGTGTAAGGGTGGCGTGGATACGCCAGCACCTCGTGTTTGTTGCCGTGCTCGCACAAGCGTCCGGCGTACATCACGGCAATCGAGTCGCAGGTCTGGGCAACCACCCCCAGGTCATGGGTGATCAAGATGATTGACAGGCCACGCTGGTCACGAAGATCCAACAGCAGGCGCAGGATTTGCGCTTGCACCGTGACATCGAGGGCGGTGGTTGGTTCGTCGGCGATCAGCACGTTCGGGTTGCAACCCAGCGCCACGGCGATCATCGCTCGCTGACGCATGCCGCCGGAAAATTCGTGAGGGTAACTGTCGACTCGCCGCTGCGGATCGGGAATGCCTACTTGTCGAAGTACGTCGATGGCCTGGGCGCGGGCTTCGCGCTTACTGGCACCCTGGTGCAGACGAATACCTTCGCCAATCTGCTCGCCGATGCGCATCAACGGGTCGAGATGGCTGCTGGGGTTCTGGAAAATCATTCCCAGCTGACGCCCACGCATGCGGCGCATGCCAGCCTCGTCCAGATGCAACAGATTTTCCCCGGCCAGTTGCACGGTTGTGCCTTCGACTCGCAGGTTCGGCGACGGCAGCAGCCTCATCAAACCGCGACAAGCCATGGTTTTGCCGGAGCCGCTTTCCCCCACCAGTCCGAGCACTTCACCCTCGGCCAGGTCAAAGGACAAGCGATCCACCAGAGTTACCTCGTGCTCACCCTTACGGGCGATGACGCTGAGCTCTTCGACCTTCAGCACGGGCGCACTCATGAGCGTTCACCCAAGTGTTCGGCAACAGCGTCGGCCAGTAGGCTGAAGCCCATGGCCAGGGTGACGATCGCCAATCCCGGAAAGGTGCAGATCCACCAGGCGGAAGTAATGAAACTCTGGCCTTCGGCGACCATCGTGCCCCACTCGGCAGTCGGTGGTTGAACCCCGAGGCCGAGGTAACTGACCGCTGCGCCGTTGAGCAGTACCAGCACCGCATCGGACATGGAAAACACGATCGAGCCGAACATCGCGTTCGGCAGCAAGTGCCTAAACAGGATGCGCCCATGACCGAAGCCGAGGCTTTTGGCGGCCAGGGCAAAATCACTTTCCTTGAGTATCAGGATCTGCGAGCGGATCAACCGTGCGTAGGACACCCAGCCCACCAGGGCCATGGCGATATAAAAACTCATTAGGCCGGGGCCGAGGATTGCCATGATCGCCAGCATCAACACCAGGAACGGGAAGGCCAGGATGATATCGATCAGGCGCATGCAGAACGTATCGAAACGCCCGCCGATATAGCCGGACAAGGCCCCGACACAGGTGCCGATCAGAAACGGAAAAATGACCCCGATCACTGCCAGCTGCAAATCGATGCGGGCCGACCAGATCACTCGAGACAAGACGTCTCGGCCAAAATTGTCGGTGCCGAACGGGTGGGCCAGATGCGGGGCCAGCAGGCGAATATCAGTGTTCTGGGCGATTGGATCAAAGGGCGCGATCCAGGGCGCGAAGATCGCCAGCACCAGCCAGCCGAGCAGGATTGCCAGGCCCAATCCCATTGCCAATCGAGGGTTGCGCAAACCCAGGCGCAGGTTCAGTCGGGGGGCCGTCGTTGCCTGACTGCTCATCGGATTTTCACCCGTGGATCGATGGCTACCGTGATCACATCAGCGAGGAAGTTTACCGCCACGGTGGCGCAGGCCAGCACCATTGCCACGCCCTGGACCACCATATAGTCACGGGTGAAGATGCCCCGGACCAATAGCTGGCCGATCCCGGGAATGGCGAACAGACTCTCGATGACCACTGTGCCGCTGATCAGCCAGCCGATGTTCACCGCCAGCAGGTTGACGGCGGGTACGAGCGAGTTGGGCAGTACATGGCGACGAAACACCGCGTCCTCAGGCAGGCCGCGAGCCCGGGCTGCCGTGACATGGTCGGCTTGCAACTCCATCAACATGCTTGCCCGCAGATTGCGTACCAACACTGCCGATAACGCCAGGGCAATGGTCAGGCAGGGCAGGACCATGTGGTGCAGTTTGTCCAGCCAGGAGCGGCCGTAGCCGGAAACCGGGAACCAGCCCAGTTGCACACTGAATAGCAGGATCAACATGATCCCCAGCCAGAACGCCGGCATGCCGAGCCCGGCTGTGGTGAACAGGCGGATCAGGTTGTCGCCCCAGCCGCCCTTGTTACGGGCCGCAACGGTGGCCAGCGGCACCGCGATCAACATTGCCAGCAGCACACTGCCTAGCACCAGAAACAACGTGGGCTCGATGCGTGTGCTGATCAGCTTCAAGGCGTCGACCTTGTACAGCAATGACTGGCCGAGATCGCCGTTGAACAGGTTTTTCAGGAAGTAGAAGTATTGCATCCACAGCGGCTGATCGAGGCCGAACTGAGCGCGAACCCTGAGCAGCCCCTCCGGCGTACTGCGCGAGCCGAGCAGGGCGCGCGCCGGGTCGCCGGGAATCGAGCGTACCAGCACAAACGTGATGAGACTGATGCCGAACAGCACCGGCAGCAGTTGCAGGGGCCGTGACAGGATGAAACGGTAACGCGACAGATTCATCGACTAACCTCGATGCCGCTGGAGGAAATCCAGCAACACCGGAAAGTAGGCGTGAGGTTCTTCGTAGAAGGGCATATGGCTGCTGTTGGGGAACACATGCAGTGCAGCATCCTTGAGCGCCATTTTCATGCGCATTGCACAGGCCGGCGTCAGTTCGTCGTGTTGGCCGGTGGTAATCAATACCGGCATGGTGAAGTCGGCCATTTCCTGCAGACGGTTCCAGTTTTTCAGGTTGCCGACGTAGAGAAACTCATTCGGCCCCTGCATGGTTGTGTAGGGCCCCATGTTCCAGTCGCCCAGAGAGCGCGTGACCGGTGCCGGCCACTCGTCCAGGCGGCAGACGTGGCGATAGTTGAGGAGGGTGATCGCCGCTTGGTATTGCGGGTGATCGAGGGTGCCCGTGGCTTCATGGCGTTGCATCATGGCCACGGTTTCGCTGCCCAGTGCGCCACGCAGACGCTCCAGTTCCTGAGACAGGTGGGGGATATCGCCTACCGTGTTTTCCAGAATCAGGGTTTTGAGTGCGTGAGGGTGGTAAATGGCGTATTCGATCGCCAGCCAGCCGCCCCAGGAGTGCCCCAGCAAGTGCACCCGGCCCAGGTTGAGGGCCTGACGGACGGTTTCCACCTCAGCGACATAACGGGTGATGTCCCACAGAGATGGGTCTTCGGGTCTGTCAGACGCCCCGGTGCCAAGTTGGTCGAAGGCGACAACGCGCAACCCCTTGTCCTTGAGCCAGCCATGGGCGTCACGCAGATAATCGCAGGGAAGCCCCGGGCCTCCATTGAGGCACAGCAGGACCTCATCGCCCTCGCCAAAGCTATAAACCACCAGATTGTGGCCATCGACCTCGACGTTATAGTGCTGGTCCGGCTCGATTTCACGCCACATCGCAACTCTCCCTTTATGATGCTGACCGGTTCGCAGGCAAACTAAATGGCCTACCTTACTGAGTAAGTCATGTGCCCAAAAGCTAGTATTTGTTATAGGTTTGGTCTGGCAGTCCCTCGCCGAGGCGTGGCATTCTACGTGCTGAATTTCAGGATTGAAATTAATTAGGGAGGGCAATGGATGCAGACGAAGCTATCAGACCTCAATCCCCGTCTGGTGTCGGGCAAGAGCCTGGATGAGCTGATGGACAACGCCTTGCTGTTGGCCGAGGAGCTGGGCTTTGATGCCTTGGTGTACGACTACAGCCCGGTGCCGATGGACCATGAAGGCAAGTTGATCACGCCCGCGGTGCTCAAACTGCGCAAGACTCCAGCCGATTGGCATGCGCGTTGGTGTGCAGAGGGTTACTACCAGATCGACCCTGTCCAGCAGGTAGCACTCAATTGTGTTTCACCCTTTGTCTGGTCTTACAAACCCGGGACTGACACCGTGCTGGAGCCGGTCATCAGTCAGTGCCATGCGCCAGTGGTGAATTATCTGGAAGACGCGCAGATGACTTGTGGTGTGTCGGTCCCGATTCATCTGCCCAGAGGCGGCTTTGCCTCCTTGACCGGGCTGCGTACCGCCAGCAGCAGTGTCCTGTGCGATGCCCGGCGGACCCTGGCGGATTTCAGCCTGATTTCCCATGCCTTGCAGGAAGCGGCCTATCCGTTGCTTGGCAAAGAGGCTCACACGCCTCCCATTCACCTGACCAAACGTGAACGCGAGTGCCTTAAATGGGCGGCAGAGGGCCTGACCGCCGCCGAGATTGCCAGCCAACTGAATCGCTCATTGGCCACCATCAGCCTCCACCTGACCTCGGCCATGCATAAACTCGGGGCCAAAAATCGGGTCCAGGCCGTGGTTCGGGCTACCCACTATCGATTGCTCGATAGCTGAAATAGGGCAGAAACCTATTTGTTTCTCTAGTTATTTCGAAAATCTGATCCCGGTATCGTGTGCCGTACAGTTTTTCAGGGGCGGCAAACAGAAATGGAATCTATCGGAATACGCGAAGGCTTCGCACCTTTTGGTCCTTATCAGACCTGGTACCGCGTCACGGGTCACTTCGACGGTAAAAACACGCCGCTGGTGATTCTGCATGGCGGCCCGGGCTGCACGCATGATTACGTCGACGCTTTCAAGGACATCGCCGCGAGTGGCTATCCAGTGGTTCATTACGATCAACTGGGTAACGGTCGCTCGACCCACCTGCCGGAAAAAGATGCCTCGTTCTGGAACGTAGCGCTGTTTCTCGATGAACTGGACAACCTGCTGGATCATCTGGAAATCAGCGACAACTACGCGCTGCTGGGGCAATCCTGGGGCGGCATGCTCGCCAGTGAGCACGCCGTACGGCAACCTGCGGGGCTACGGGCCTTGATCGCCGCCAATTCGCCTTCGGATATGCGCGTCTGGGTTGAGGAAGCCAACCGTTTACGTCAGTTACTGCCTGCCGGCGTACATGAAACATTGCTTGAACACGAACGGGCAGGGGATTTTCAAGCGGTCGCCTATCAGGACGCTTCGAGGGTTTTTTACGACAACCATGTGTGTCGCGTCCTTCCCTGGCCTGATGAGGTGGCACGTACTTTTGCCCAGGTCGATGCCGATCCCACCGTTTACCATGCCATGAGCGGGCCGACGGAATTTCATGTGATAGGCAGCCTGAAAGACTGGACCATTGTCGACCGCTTGCGGCATATCAACGTGCCGACGCTAGTGATCTCCGGTCGCTACGATGAAGCGACACCGACGGTGGTCAAACCCTATCTGGAGCAGATCCCGAACGTGCGTTGGGCGTTGTTCCAGAACTCCAGCCACATGCCTCATGTCGAGGAGCGGGTCGCCTGCATGGGGACGGTGGTGAGTTTCCTGGATGAGTGTTTGGAGGAGAGGGCGATGATTGGCGATCTCAAGCGTGAAGAACTGCTGCTCTGACCCGCTTCCTTCCTGCTGCTGGGGCGGCCTCATGGGGCTAACTGTGCCCTGTTCGGCCTGCCGGGCGAACCATTGCATGATCGGCAAGCATTCCAGATGCGAAGTGGCCGAGAGTTGCGGGCATAACGCATAGACCGCTCTGGTCTTCAACGGTTGGCCGAACGGGGCAACGAGCATACTACGATCGATGGATTCCTCTGTCAGGATCAAGTCGATCACGGCGCCCCAGCCCCTCGCGCCTCAATGCAATCGCACCGGCCGGAACGACTGGCTTAGAACAGCAAACCCATCAAGGATGCTTTGACCGCTGCTTCGGCTTTGTTCGAGGCTTGGAGTTTGCGCATGGAATTGACCAGATGAAATTTCACGGTTCGCGTGTCGATATTGAGAATAATGCTGATTTCGACATAAGTTTTTCCCATGGCCGTCCATTTCAGGGTTTCTTTTTCGCGTGCGGTCAGTGGCTTGTACTTTTCAGGTATGGGGCTGTCAGCAAAAAAACGCGTCATGGACTCATGCGCTAACTGAGTCAACCACATTAATTTGGTCTCTTTGCTCTCCAGCTCTGCGGTGGAGATATGTTCACCGGAGCGGGAAACAGAGAGTAAGCCAATAGTGTTGTATTCGCGTTGCGAAGAAAGGCACCAACCATGATTTAGGTTGTAATGTCGCGCTTCTTCCCAGAATGCCAGCCTTTGACTTTGTTGTTCCGCGGACCAGCGCATGGGAATGGAGCGCGTCAGCCCGTGTTCAACGGTAGGGTCTTGAGAAAAATAATCTTCGGCTACGTATTTTTTCTCCCAGGCGCTGGGGTAGTTTGAAAGTAGAAAATATTGCGTAGGGGCTAACGGTGAGTGAGTTTTTAGTCCATAGGAACAAAACTCGAAACCCAAGTTTAAAGTTATTTTAATCAGTTTGTTGAATAATTCATTTGCAGAAGTGCAGCCAGAAACCAAATCCATGAAATCTTCGCGCCAGTCATTCACCAACATTACCTTCCGTGGTCAGCGCTCTTAGTGAGAAGAGCGGGGGCTTATCATACAGGATCGAAGCGCTGCCGGAAGGATCGCCTGAATTGTAATTTCGTTAATACAATGGCAACACCACGCCCGTTAAGGTGCCGTTGCACAGGTGAATGCCTCGCAAGGGCGCCGGAGTGTCAAGTCTGTGAGAAAAGATCAGTTGTTTCATATGTTTTTTGGTACGAAAGTGCTAGAAAGGCGGGGATTTGAAGCGTCTGGTGTTTTTTACCTTCGATACAAAGATGTCACCATTTTCAACTCATCGGTGGGGGCAGGTTAATCATCATTTAGCGATCAGTGCTGCTCGTCATGGGATGTCACTTTAATTACCTGCCCATTCGGGCAGCTACTAACATAGGTCTCGGTTTGTTGTACTGGCGAAATAACATTTGCTAGGTGGTTGTTATGCTGACTGCTGTAACAGGGACTGTTAGTGATCTTTTGCCAGGGATGGCATTCGCGCTCGCTAAATATAGGTATGAGGTATTCGTTAAAGAGTTAGGCTGGCCTTTACGCTGTGAAAACGGTGTTGAGTTAGACGCTTTTGATCGTCCTGATACGGTGTATGTTCTGGCCTGTGATAATAACCATGAGATATTTGGTTGTGCCCGGTTAATTCCTACTAATCGTCCCTACCTGTTAGGCGATGTATTCCCTCATCTAATGGAAGGCAGCCCGCTGCCGTTCTCTCCAGACATATGGGAACTTTCCCGTTTCGCCATCAGCAAGCCGAAAGGCCAGGTATTGAGTGCTGAGCAAGCCTGGAAAAACACGGTGAAGTTAGTGAAGGAAGTGATTGATGTTGCACGCTCAAAGGGGGCGTTTCGATTGATCGCGTTTACTGCTGTTGGGAATGAGCGCCTGCTGAAACGGATGGGGGTCAATACGCAAAGGATTTCTCCGCCGCGGCTTATTGATAACAAAAGTATCGTTCCCTTCTGGATCGAAATCGACGACAAAACCACCAGGGCTTTGTGTCTGGCCGCCTAGAAACTTTGCAGTGAATGATGGTCGAGAGTACCGATGAGTAGGGTCACAGGTTTGGCGGCATGCGATTGGTATGCCCTGATGTGTTTGGATAAGCGTGTTTCGGTGGTGGGCCGCACGCAAGAGCAGCTTGCACAGCGAGTAACCGCAGCGTGTGAGTACTCCGCAACTGAGCATAATGTACCAGTAGCATGGAAGGACGAGAGTGGCGAGATAGTCGCTTTCTGCATCGTGCATTTTGACAAAGAGATCAGGGTCAATGGACTGGATAATGCGTACTTTTCGACGCTGATAGCGCTACCAGTGGCGAGCGTCCTGCAACAGCTGATGCGTACTTCAGTTGAGTATATAAACAGCACGCGGTTGCTACCTGAGCGGGTGTCTGACTTGGTAGGCCCTCTCCACAGTTCGTTCTTGATTGAGCGAGGATTGCGCACGTTTGAGTCTGATTTCAATGTGTTTTCGTTGCCGTCAAACACGATTGAGTTGACGCATGCCCTGACGCAAGCAGGATGTCGAAAGGAAAAAGACTTGATTGAAATTGTCTTTCAACCGCCGTCTCAGGGATATCAACAGCACGCTCTGGAAGAAAAGCTCACTCAGCGATTGGCCGATATTGAATTTCATCATTACGGGCAAGATGAACTGGTTGCCAAAAGTCAATTGTTGGCAGATTGTTACAATCGATCCTGGGAACGAAACTGGGGATACAGTCCCGCGTCCAGAGAGCAGTTTGAAATTGCTTCGCGCAACATTAAAAACATATCGGCGCTTGTCGCCGAACGCGATGCTAAAGTTGTCGGCTTTACTATGTTTGCCCCCGCGATGAATGACCAGGGATTGTACGGTCGCGCTTTTTTTACGGGGGTCGCTCCTGAGTATCAACGAAAAGGGTTGTCGGTAGCGCTCACTTTGAAGTTATCCGCCATCGCGTTGAACAAGGTCGGTCGTAGCAAAATCAGTCTGTCCTGGATGCTGGAGGATAATGTCATGGTTCTTCGAACGATGCGTCACCTCACCCGGGACGGCATTTGCCATGAAAGAGCTTATCGAATCTATAGATATACCGCATCGGTTGAATGAGAGTCTTATGCGTATTGATGATGTTGCGTTAAAATCGAAAGAGTTGGGTTATTACACTTACTTTCCTCAAGTGCGTTCAGCCTGTGGTCGGGATATGACGCTCATTGATGGTCGGAAAATGCTGAACTTTGCTTCGTGCGATTATTTAGGGCTTTCAAATCACGAACGCATGAAAGAGTCGGCGATTGCTGCCATCCGGAAGTACGGCTCAAACATCGGTGGCCCCATGATCTTCAGTGGCTTCACCGAATACCATGAGCGTCTGCAACAAAGCTATAGCGATTTGTATGCAGGGCGAACATCGCTGATGTTTACCACCTCCTATCAGGCGAATTTTGGCGTTATCCCATTGGCGGCTGAGCGTGCCGATCTGATTTTGCTGGACAAGCTGTCACATGTCTCGATCTGGGACGGCGTGAAGTTATCGGGTTGTCCATTCAGGGCCTACAGTCATGCCGATATCGAAATGTTGGAGCAGCTGGTCCAGTTGAATCAAGATAAGAAAATTTTGATCATCACCGATGGCGTTTTTTCGGCAGACGGCGATATAGCTGATCTTGGAAGGATAGTCCGCTTGAAACGCTTCCATCCGGGCCTGGAAATCTATATTGATGATGCCCACGGTGTCGGTATGTTAGGTGGTTCTGGCCAAGGGGCTTGCGAAGCGGCCGGAGTGGTCTCGGAGATCGATTACATTGTTGGCACCATGAGTAAAGCTTTTGGCTCATCCGGTGGGTTCGTTGTATTCAAGGATGAGGCGTTCGCTGAAAGAGTCAGGTTCCGATGCCCCACCTATAACGCTTCCCGGTCAGTTTCACCGGGTGTCGCCTCCGCCTCTTGCACGGCCCTGGAGATCAACGCTTCGGAAGGGGGCGCGCGTCGGGCTCAACTTGCAGAACTCACCCGCTATACACATGAGCAAATTGAATCACTTGGCGTCGATAAGCTCCATTCCAGGACTGCCGTGATCCCGGTGGTCTTCAAGGATCCGATGGAGGCTGCCCGGGTCAATGCCGAGTTGGTCGGCAAAGGTATCATGGGGTCACTGTTCGTACCTCCATTTGTACCCAATCACCAATCCAGGATCAGGTTGTGTCTGACATACAACCACACGATGGCCGATGTGGATTACTGCATTGATTCATTACGAAAGATTATCTGAACAGACTGTGTTTATCCGGCGGGGGTAACGGTGTGCAGATCTGCCTATCTTTTTATGACGTCAATGGGGTGATAGTTAAATGGTCCAGGTTGGTTCAGCTCTGTTAAGTATTGTTCTTTTCTATTTTATGCTGTGCAAGGGGCTGGGGCTTTTAGTCATCAATAAGGGGGTGCGGGTAAATTACACGAGAAAAGTCGGGCATTTTGCGATGTTTCTACTGCCCAGTCTGTTTTTCGCGTTGTTCAATATTCAGAGTACTCATGAGCGATTACTGCTGTCTGCGGTATCCACCACTATTCTGTTCTTGGCCATGTGCGGATGGTCGCGTCGTCGTTATCTGATTTCCCAGCATATGTTTGCGAGTATTGATCGGCCTGAAGACTCACCCAATACGCTTTCCTGGTTGGTGAGTCAAACCGTAGTGGGGTTGTTGGTACTGTGGGTAACGCAATACTTCTGGCTGTTAATCGGTGTGCCGATTGAGTTGCTTTATATCACTATTTTAGCCACTACCTTTGGTGACGGTTTGGCAGAGCCTGTCGGTATCCGATTTGGAAAGCACGAATATGTCACGAAAGGTTTTTTTGTTGATAAAAAATTCAAAAGAACCCTGGAGGGATCTGCAACTGTATTCGTGATGTCAATGTTGTTTTGCGTGTTGTTCAAGGATTACTTTGAGTGGCATCAATTTGTATTGCTGTGTGCTGTTTTTCCTCTTGCTCTTACCCTGACAGAAGCAAAGTCCCCTCACACCTGGGATACACCGTTTTTGTTTATTGTCGGTAATGCCATTGTAACGGGGGTCTATTTGCTGTGATTTACTTAATACGTCACGCCTCGCCGTTGGTCAATTACAAGCGTTGCGGTGCCGTCTCGGCTAAATTGCTTCTGGATGTATATAACCAGACCTCGATTATCGATGAGGATGAAATTGCTGGGTTCTTGAGCCAGCCGGACTTGTCCCAGCCACTTTTAGCGTCTGAGGCCAACGTCATTTCTTCACCGGTCAACAGAGCCTATGCAACGGCGTGCAGGTTGTTCGAGGCTGCGCGTGTTCAACAGGATAGTCGATTACAAGAGTACGACCTGCGGTTAAGCGCCATTCCCTTCCTGAGAATGGGGTTAAGACAATGGTTCGCACTGCACAGAATTCTGTGGTTGCTCGGAGTTTCGTTGGGCGCCATCCCCCGAAAAAAGGAATACCTTCGGGCTGTAGGTGTTGCCGATGAGCTTTACAAATCCTGCTCCGAGACAGGGGAGACAACGATCGTCATATCCCACGGTATGTTTCTCAGAACCGTCAGGAAAACCTTGCAAAAACAGGGCATGCAGGCTCGTACGGTTTATCGCTCAGGGTGTTTCACGGTCGAGTCTTTAACACCATGAAAAGGATTTTGTATACGTGAAGAAGTTACTGCTTTTAGGGGCCAGTGGTTTTATCGGGCAGGGCGTCTACGAGATCCTCAGCCAGGTGAAAGATGTCCAGGTCATTCGCCACTCACGTTCGCCGAGGGCTGGTTATGACGTTTGCGAATTCGGCTCCAGGGAGTTTATCGACTTAGTTAGTGACAGTGACTTTGTTGTCAATTGTACGGGGATCGGACTCAGTCGTTTGGGGGCGAGCACCGACAGTAACGAAATGCTCACGGAGCAGATACTGGCGTCGATTCCCCTCGATGTGACTGCCAAGAAGAATTTTCTTCATTTGAGCAGCGTCAAGGCTCACAACCCTGAAAAAAGACGGGATGCGTACGCCGACGATAAGTGGGCGGCAGAGAAAGTTATCCATTTAAATAGCCACAAAGTGCAAGGTGTCATTTTGCGGGTGCCGACGGTACTGGGGCGTCATGACAAAAATCTGCTGCCGATGATTTCACTGTGCAAGTTGAAGTTGCTGCCATTGGTGACGAATCAGCTCCCGGCATTGCATGTTATTGGCGTGGACAGTATTGCGCAGTGCATTATTCAATGGCTGGCACGCCGCCCTGACCAGACACTGCAGACGTATTACCTGCTTAGCGATGACACGGTGACCTATAACGATCTGGTAGGCGAAGTGTACGCCAGGCTCCAGGTGGTTGAGGATGTTGCCATGTTGCGAAGAGTGAAAGTGCGCACACTGTTCAGGATTTACAAAGTGCTGTCTTTTGTGGATGCCTTCAGGCGCCAGCGAAAATTATTTCCTTGGGCGCGTTTCAATGATCTATTTATCTATCCGTGGCATATCGAAAAAAATGTCAGGGTGATCATGACGCCGGCGAAGTTATCGGTATTGGTAGGGGCATATTTTGAAAGCATTCAGGATTGACGTAGCCGCCAGTTTGCTGGTGCCAGTATCATGCGCTTCCGCAGTACTGCTTTATTGCACGGGTTTTGCGTTGCTTCAACCGATCATCATGGCGAGCATTTTGCTATTTGCAGAACTGTATTTTTTACAGGAAACAGACAGTGACAGCTCTTTCGATAAAGGCATCAAGAGTGGGTTTCTGGTGTCGTGCGCTATATCGATTGTCATGCTGTTACAGTTGTTGATACGCAGTGATGTCTTGTTTCAAGTGATCGGTTCTTTCATGATTTTATCTGGAGTCGGTCTGAGGGCTCACGGGAAAATCATATTGGGTCGACACTTTTCGCACTCGCTGAGAGTGTTGGCCGATCATGAGTTGGTCAAGGACGGAGCCTTCAGGTATATCAGGCATCCGGCGTATTTCGGCACGCTTCTCATTGTCACAGGGTTTGGTCTATATACCAGTATTTATGCTGCCCTGATTGTCTTCTTTGTTGCACTTTTACTGATTCTAAAACGAGTCGGCAATGAAGAGAAAATGTTGGTTGAATATTTTGGTGAAAAATACATTCACTACCAATTCGACAGTTTCAAAGTAATTCCTTTTATCATCTGATCGCGTCATTCCAGGAGGTTTTATGACTCATGTTCACGAAGCAAAAATCAAGGAGATTGTTTCTCGAGTCTTGGGCGTCAATGCCGGAGAAATCCAGAATAATAAAAACTTTGTAGAGGCTTACGGTGCTGATTCGATGTCAGGCATAGAAATCCTGGCTGGTATCGAGGGCGCTTTTCAAGTTCGAGTCGATGAGGCCTACATTCCACGGATTACCAGCGTGGATTCGATTCTCTCGTTTATCGATCAGACCCTCGAGGTTGAGTGTGCATGAAGAGCTCCGACAAGGGCAGAAGGGTCGTCGTCACTGGCTTGGGGCCGGTCAGCCCGATCGGGGTTGGAAAAGCCGCATTTTTTCATGCCCTGAAGACAGGGGTAAATGGCACGGGGCTGCTTTCCAAAGTCAACACGGACCGGTTTGAAAGAAAGTATGGGTGTGAGGTGAAATCCACCGTCAGCACATTGATTCCAGACTTCAGTTCTTTCGTTCGTTCCGGGACTCCCAGTCATTTTGCCCTTGCTGCCACCGGGCTGGCGCTCGCTGATGCCGGAATCAAGCGGTCAGCGATTTCAGGTAAACGAGTCAATTGTTACTTCGGCACGACTTATGGTGAATCCAACCTGATCGACAACATGGTGACGGCAATGGCTGAGTCCCGGCCTGGCCTGCAAGCGTCGGTGCAGCATACGTTTGCGTCTGAAATAAGCCGCGATGTCTTGAGATCGATAGGTTCGACCGGCGAGGCAGTTACGATTGGCAACGCGTGTTCGGCCAGTAATACCGCGTTGATATTCGGCTACGAGGCCATCAAGGCGGGGGACTGCGAACTTGCCATTTGCGGTGGAAGCGATGCGGTCTACAAGGCGACGTTTGCGACATTCCATCGATTGGGCAGCATGACCGACAAAAACTGCACGCCTTTCAATTCGGGCCGTAAAGGCGTTTTGACCGCAGAAGGCGGTAGTGCACTAGTCCTCGAGGACTATGATCAGGCAATGCGTCGCGGGGCGCATATCTATGCCGAAGTGCTTGGGTTTTCGATGAACTGTGATGCTGATCATATGGTGAGACTGAATCATCATAGTGTTGGCGATTGCATGAAGTCGGCACTTGAAAACGCGTCGGTCACGCCTGGGGCGGTTGGTTATATTTGCGCTCACGGTACCGGTACGGTTGCCAATGACAGTAATGAGTACAAGGCAATCGAGGCGGTTTTTGGTCATTCGCCACCACCGGTTAGTTCCATCAAGTCAATGATGGGACACAGCATGGGGGCGGCGGCGGGTTTTGGGGCCATTGCCTGCATGCTTGCGCTCAGCGAGGGGTTGCCTCCTACGATCAATGTGTCCGAGCAGGATCCTGAAATACCCATCGACGTCGTAGCGGAGGGCTTCAGAGTCGGAAAGGTCGATGTGGTGGTCAATAATGCTTTCGCTTTTGGCGGGAATAATTCAATTTTGGTATTCGGTAATCTCAAATGACGGATGACGCTGTTGCACTGGTCGTAAGCGATTGGGTCATGTTGCAGATGCCTGGCTTATTCGAGCAAGGAGGAGTGGAGTTACATCGGGGGAAAACACCCGCGTGGGACCTGATGTCCAGCGAACTGGTGCCAAGCCGGGAGCTGAAAAATCTGGATCGACAATCCCTGTTGCTACTGGCAGCGATGTCGTTGATTGAGGATGGCAATCATGGTGACTCCCTGGCGCGCTCGGCCATTATTGGTGCGACGTCCAATGGTTCCATCGACACTGTTATTCAATTGATTAAAGAGTCGAACGATAGTCGTTTTGCATTTCAGGTGAATCCGGCACAAATTCCCAATACCGTCATAAACTCCTCAGCGGGCCAGCTGGCGATAAAATATGGCATTAAAGGACCGAACGTTTCTCTGTGCGCGAAAGAGTTGAGCTTCTATAACGCATTGGTACAAGGTTTAAGATTTGCCAGGCGAGGTGAGTCTGATTATATCTACATGACGGCGATTGAAACGTTTAGCGGTGAGTTCGGAACGCTCTATGCACAAAGCATTGATCTCCCTGTTGAAAAACGACTCGATACGGCAGCAGTTTTCAGCTTCCAGACATGTACTGACCTGAAGGTGCCGGGGCTGATCGTCAGGTCCTGCATTACAGGACGTCTCTTTCCCTCAAGCGCGGCCGGTCTGAGCGACCTGATACTCACGTTTATGGCAGGGCACGGAGTTGAGCTTGATGGGCTCAGTCGGGTAAATCTCGCTGTTCCGGATTCCTGGCGGATGTCGTTGAGCGGTCTGAATCTGATCCTCGGGGAGAGGCTCGAGATTCTGGATCGGGCAAAGGCTTTGAGTCTGTCTCTGGTGGGGGGCTATCAATTGGCTGAACTGGCGAATGGCGTCCTGGCCCACAGTTTTGGATTGATGGTGTGTGTTGATGATGAAGGCTTTTATGGTGTCGCGCTGATTGAACGTACTGATGTTCGAGGCGGTTTTTTCAGTGGCTCAAGTGATTTAGGCAAGGTGGGTAAGTTATGATTTTTTTTGTGCGGTGGCTGTTGGTGTTGCTGTTCATTGTTCTGAGTTTTCCCTTTTTATGCTTGTTCATGTTAGTCAATCCTTCAAAGAACAAAAACCTGCATGTGGCCTGCCGGTCATACACAGTGATCAATAAAATATTCTCGGTTCGCGTCGCTGTCAGTGGATTCGACACTATCTCCACCGCCCAACCTTATATCTATGTGGCAAACCACCAGTGTAATTACGATGTTCTGATTGTTGCTGAGGCGCTTAAACCAGGTACGGTTATTGTCGGCAAAAAATCACTTAAGTGGTTGCCTCTGGTCGGGCAGTTATATTGGCTGACGGGCAGCCTGTTCATTGACAGGAACAGCCCCCGGGCGTCGATCCAGAGTCTGCGCAAGATCTCCAAGAGCGTTGTTGCTGACAATACTTCCCTCTGGATCTTTCCTGAAGGCACCCGAAACAAAGGCGGGGATATGCTGCCTTTCAAGTCGGGAGCCTTCCGGGTTGCCAAGGACATGGGGGTGGGTATTGTTCCAGTAACGATCAGTCCTGCTGTTGGGGACGTGGCTTACAACTCATTGCGCTCTACAGAAGTCAGTATCGTAGCCCATCGCCCCATCGAGGCGGATGTGGTCGCGAACATGAGTACCAAAGAGCTGGCGAGCTACACGCGTGAGATCATCAACAACGGGCTTCCGATTATCTAGTAAAAAAATGGACCTCTGAAAAGAGGTCCATTTTTTTGGCCCGCAAAACTTGCGACAGCTCCTATGAGGGTCGATGCAGTCGCAGGTAGATGGTGTTTATCCTCGGTGAGTCAGCGACCCGCTGAGGTCAAATTTCCTCATCACTCTTCGGACGAAACCTGCGGCTGATGTGTTGAGTGCTCATCTGGCAAGAGATGGACAGGGTACTGCGCCATGATTAATCGCAAGTGCTCGATGGCTTCCAGGTATTTAAGATCGGCCTGTCGTCTTTTCTTCTGGTACTGCGTGAACTTTTCCGCGTCCATGTTGGGCTGATCGAGAAGATCAAGGGCGGCGTGGCTCAAGTGATAGGCGTCGCTGAACAGTTGTTTGTTACGTTCAAGCGCCAGGTTTAGACAGGCTATCGCTTGATCGGAAGTCATCGTACCGTTCATTGCTGCGACCTCTTTTATGGGGGTGTGAAAAGCGGTTGGGGCCTTTTCAAGAAAAACTGATCGAGTTGCGGTTATTTACCGCGACGCCACACCTTGAGGTAGTCCACGCTGAAGGTGGAGGGCAGGTCGGCGTCGTCGACAACGCCGAACCAATTCCACATGGCCTCGCTGTCAAAGAGGATCTGCATGGGGAAGAACCAGTGGGTGTTCTTTGCCTCGCGCACCAGTACGCCGTCTACGTACCAGCGCAAAGTTTCGGGTTGCCAGTCAAAACCGTAGACATGGAATGCGCTGGCCAGCCGCCAGGGGCTGATCCAGCTGCTGCCATCGCTCAAATGCTCGGTGCTTTGCGGCGTGGCCCAAACGTGGGCGTTCATGTTGTACCGACGGTCGAAGGAGGCGTTTTTGGTCTTGCCGCCGATTTCGAAAATATCGATTTCCGTGGCATTGTCGGCAAGCCCCGTCCACGCTAGCCAGAAGGCGCTGGAGCCTGCCGAATCCATCGGTTTGGCGCGGGTTTCGTAGTAGCCGTAAAGACTGCGCTCGATCGTGCGGACCATCGCCGAGCTATAACCTTCATATCCGAGTCGTACGTATTTTTGCGGCAAGGTTTCCTTGCGGAAAACGATGTTCAGATGGCCATCGCTCAGGTAGGCATTGTCCGGCGTGAACAACGCCGGCTTACGCCCGAGCGACTCGGTGCCCGTGGCATTGTTGACGTGCCAGCGACTGGCGTTAAGGGTCGCGCCATCGAAGTCGTCAGAAAATCGTGTGTCCGGCATCCACTGGCCGGCATTGTCCTGATCGGACAGCGGCAGATTGGCGTTGGTCCGTTCCGGTACCGTTCCCAGCGGGCCGACGCGGGTCCAGGAATTGGCAGCCTTGGGGAGGGCGACGGACCACTTGTTCGCCAGATATTGAAATACACGCTGCCGTTCCTCCAGGGAGGCCAGGTGGCGGTCGTACACCAGTACTTCGGCGATGTCGCCGCGCAGGTCTTCGACGCTGCCGACCACGTTCCGCCCCACTGCATAGGGGCCGATGGGCACGTCGTTGAGTTCCAGAAAAAACAGGGTCGGATCGTAGGCGGTGGTCTGTTGCACGCTGATCGCGAAGTTCGGCGGCACGTTATCGTTATCGGCGATTATCGGGCGCGAACTGAACAATCGCTGCCAGGTCTCACCGCCGCTTTGTTCGGTCAGTCTGCGTGACACGATCAATAGGGTAACGGGGCCTTTTGCAGCGCGAATCGTCTTGCCGAGGAACGCCGAAGAACCACTGAAACGCACCACCGCGTGGCCATTCATGGCGTGTTCCACGCGCAGCGGCAGCGAGGCGCTTGCTGCATCGTCTACGGCAACGTCATTGGCTTCGCCGGACTTGTCGTGCCACCGCAGGAGGTGGTTCTGGGCATCGAGGGTCATTTTCGACGCGTCGGCGGCGTCGAGCCACAGCACCAGGCCGTTGGCCAGCGGTGGGGGAGAGCCCCCCGACGCATTGCAAACGACCGAAAGCAGGGCCGCCAAAAGAATGAACCTGCTCATACCCATTGCTTTAACGCAATCGATGCCGCCAATCCGGGTTGGGAGCGGTACCCTTGCGGATTACACAATTGCCATCGCCAGGTGTCGATGATCATTTGCATCAGGTCGCGCTGTGCGTACCAGCCTAGATCACGCCCTGCCTTGGTGGGGTCGGCCCAGCATTCGGCGATATCACCGTCGCGGCGCGGTGCGAACCGGAAGGGGATGGTAATACCGGTAATGTCCTCGAAGCTGTGGATGATCTGCAGCACGCTGTGGCCAATGCCTGTTCCCAAGTTCCAGACGTGGATGCCGTTTGTGTTCTGCAACGCCCGCAACGCTTTGAGATGGCCATCGGCAAGGTCGACCACATGGACGTAATCGCGCACGCACGTTCCGTCGACAGTGGGATAGTCGCTGCCGTACACCATGAGTACGGGCACTTGCCTCATCGCGACCCGTGTCAGGCAAGGCAGCAAGTTGTTGGGCTTGCCATTGGGGTTTTCTCCGATCAGCCCGCTTGCGTGAGCACCAATCGGGTTGAAGTAGCGCAACACCGCAATGCTCCATTGCGGATCGGACAGGCACAGGTCGGTGAGCAACTCTTCGATCAGCAGCTTGGTGCGGCCATAGGGATTGATCGGTTTGCCTGCGCCCAGGTCTTCGATGAGAGGTATCTGCCGGGGGGCGCCATACACGGTGGCCGATGAGCTGAACACCAGTTTGAAGACTTCGTGTCGGGCCATTGCATGGCAGAGATTGAGCGTGCCGACCACATTGTTGGCGTAATAATCCAGCGGCTTTCGAACGCTTTCCTCCACGGATTTGAGACCGGCAAAGTGCACCACGGCATCGATGTCGTAGCGGCTGAAGATATCGTCGAGCAGGTGGCTATCGCGAATATCGCCTTCAATGAAATCGACTCGCTTGCGAGTCAGATACTTCAGGCGCGCGAGCGACTCGCGGCAGCTGTTACACAGGTTATCGAGGACCAGCACCTGTCGACCGGCGTCAATCAGGGCCAGGGTGGTATGGGAGCCGATGTATCCGGCCCCGCCGGTAATCAACGTGGTTTTGTGCATGATGAGGCGTTCCTGTCACAAGGAAATTGCACGAGTCAGGAGAATGTGGTCCGGGAAGGGAAAAGATTGTCGGGTGCGTCCTCTCAGCGGGTGGTGAATACCGATTTGAATTCTTGCGGCCAGCGCGGATGCATCACGCTATACGCCACGGCATAACTCAGCGCGCCAACCACGATGCTGCAGATCAGGTGCAAGTAGCCCTGAACACCCAGGCGGGAAGAAACCATCAGGACGATCGCTGCCATGACGAACGAAGCAATCACGCTGCGATAGTTGGTTTCGAAAAATCGCCGCCAGCCATAGCCGATTGCACTGTTCAACCCGCGGATTTGCAGTGGCGTGATGATCGCCATCCGGGCCAGCAGGGCGAGGGCGGCGGCCATGCCGCCATAGAGGCTGCCGAAGCCATAGACCAGCGCCAGTGCCAATACGGTGGTTGCCACTTCGGCCTTGATGGTCAGGTGGCTGCAATTGACCGCGACCAGTGCGGTCGTGGCGTACATGGCGGTATTACCGATGGCTGCCGTGCACGCAAGCACTTGCAGCAGGGGAATGGCCTCGGCCCATTTGGCGCCGAAGATCAACAGGATCAAGTCGTGCGCCGTGAGTGCGATGCCGATGAACAGGGGCGTCAGCAGGAAGCAGCTGACGGCGGTCGAATCGCTGATGATCGCGCGCAACCGCGATGGATCGGCGCTGCGACGGGCAAACACCGGCAGCGCATAGCTGATCAGGCCGTGATAGATCGCCGTGCGCGGCAGATCGATGATGCGCATCGCCATGTTGAACATGCCAACCGCGTTGGTGCCGGCCGTCATGCCCAGGATGACGGTGACCCCGCGCTGTAGCGTTTGCGAACTCAGCGCGTTGACGGCAACCGGTGCGCCGGCTTTCAGCAGTTCGCGCAAGAGCGGGCCGTCAATGTAAAAGGCAATGCGGCGCGGGTCTGCGCGCATCAATACGATAATGGACACGAACTCCATGATCAGTGCCTGGGCAATGACCGCCCAGGCGCCCAATCCCCAGAGCGCGACAGCGATGCCGCCCACGCCACCACACACCTTGCCCAGCAGCGTGCGCGACGCCAGCATCCTGAAGTTGCCGCTACGGCGCATTTGTGCCACATAGACCCGCGCCATCATGGTGAACAGGATTTTTACCGAGGCCACCGCCGTCATCCATTGCAGCATCGGGTCGGGCGCGTACAGAATCGCTGCGCCCGAGATGACGACGATGGACGCCAGGCTGACGAGTACCGACGCCCAGAAGGCTGTGGCGATGTGTTTGTCTTCCAGCCGCTCGAGTCGTACCAGCGGGTCTTCCAGCACCGAGGAATAAATCATGCCGATCAACTCGACGATGGCAATGATGACCGTGCCCACACCCAACTCTGTGGGCGACAGCAGCCTGGCATATGCGACAAAGGTAATCATCGACAGGAGAATCAGGCCGAATTTCTCGGTGAAAATCCAGATCAATTTAACCAGACGGTGATTGGCCATGGCGGATACCGGCTCAATGAGCGGTGGTTGACGCAGCTGCCTTGCGCAATGATTGGACGCATGCATAGAGGAAGCGCAATGTCGGTTTGCCGTTCCTGAAGATCAGCGTTTGCCAGGAGTACTCCAGCATTCGCCGGTACACACCGATCACCTGGGCATGCTCGCCTCTGCGGGAAAACAGTTCGAGAAAGTCGGAGTGGCTGCCCAGCACGAAATCGATCCGTTGCTGCTTACTGAGCTGCGCGCCATAGAGGGCGAGGAACGCTTCGATGAACCTGATCTTGTACGGGTAGTACCTTGTCGGTTGCGCAGTCATGTTGGCGCTATTGACCATGCGCTGCAGCAGCACCTCTGGCACCGTGTGGATCTCCCAGTGTTCGGCGATGCGGGTCCACATGAAGCGGTCTTCGGAGTAACGCAGGCTGGCATTGAAGCCGCCGAGTTGCATGATCACGTCGCGTCTGACCATCGCGGAGGACACGCCATTGAGGACGTTGGCGCGGATGAAATCGTCGAAATGCCTACCGTTTTTTTGCCGGTTTTCCAGTATTCGCTTGCCGTCGCTGTAATCGTTATGCACGTAGCAATCTATCAGCCCCACCGGCCGTCCCTGACGACTCAGCTCGTCAAACAGTGCCACTTGTTGCTCCAGTTTTTGTGGATACCATCTGTCATCGGCATCGAGAAACGCCACAAAAGTCTCTTCAGAGTGCTGCAGCCCGTGGTTGCGGGCGCTGGCCTGGCCTTCGTTGGCTTGGTGCAACAGCGTCAGGCGAAACGGCGCCGCGAAGTCCTTGACCCGTTGGGGGCCATCATCGGTGGAACCATCGTCGATGACGATGACGTGATCGGGCAGTCGCGTTTGCCCGGCCACGGACGCCAGTGTTTGCTCAATGCTGTCGGCGCCGTTGTACATCGCGATTATGACGCACACTGAATGGAGTGAAGGGGGGGCTTGGTCTGGCACGGTTAGTTCTCCTTTTGTTACGCCTTGGCCGAGTCGCGTGGTAATGCCTTGCCAGGCGGACGTTGACGCAGGGTTGCCGGTGACAACTGGGGGGATGTCACGTGGTGATGCCGGAAGGACAGGGCCAGGACGCAGAACACCATGAACTCTGCCGAGCGGTAATTGGGAATGACATACGCCACATAGTTGGTGAACATGAACGATCCGATGATGACCATCGCGCAGGCGTGAAACCGTGCCGACTGATCCGCCACCACGGCCCGGTAGTGTTTGATCAACGCCTCGATCAGCATCAGGATCAGCGCCGTCAGCTGAATGACACCGCCGTTGAGCAAGGTCTCCATGTAGCCGCTGTGGGCATTGCCGATGTAACCCCAGCGGTTGATGAATGTCTCGGCGCCCGGGCTGGACCAGAAAGCACCGAAGCCGTAACCCTTGAGGAATTCGGCATTGATCAGCGGTGTGAGCAAGTCCCAGATCAGCGTGCGATCGGTGAGTGACGCGTCACGACCGATCAGCTCCAGCAGCAGCGTGTAATTGCCGTATAGAAACAGGCAGATCAGCAAATAGACGATTGTGATACCGAGGAATGCTGTCAGTGAGCGGTTGATGTGCAAGCGGATCAGCGTGAGGAAGTACCAATAGCTCACTGCGCCAGCAACGATCAGCGCTACTGCTGTGGCAGATTGGGCCAGCGCAATCGCGATCAGCGAGAACAACGAGCAGATGATGGCCCAGGGATTGCGCTGACGGATCATCGGCAGCAGTAACAGAATGGCGATCGCGTTGAGCCGGGCGCCGGCATTTTTTTCCGGGAAGATTCCCTTGAATGCACCATCGCGAATACCGCCGTCAATGAAGGCGATGTCAGGCCGGAGCAGGGCGAATATCAAGCCGAAAAACGCGGCGGCGCCGATGGTGCAGCCGAGCATGAAGGCGATTTTCTCGAGGCTATAGTTGTAGGCGATGAAACCTGCAAAGAACACCAAGCTGATCAACGCCACAAAACGTTTGAAACTTAACATCGGGTCGTAGGACCAACTGATCGATACGGCCAGGCCGAGCATGAATATCAGCAGGAAGGCATTGTTCCTGTAAAAGCTTTTGCTGATGAAGACCTTGTTGCGGATGAAGAAGAACAGCGGAACCAGCAGGGTGATCAGGCCGCAGATCTGGTTGACCACATTGCCTTCGAGATCTTTTTCAGCCGCGTCCAGATTCGACGCATCAGCCAACCCGAAAAAAAATCCGATGACCTGGATATAGAACAGCACGCCGAACAACGTGAAGGCGTCGCGCAGGGTGGTGTACCTGACTTCCAGTTTGTTCATGACGATTGGCCCCCTAGCAATGCGTCGAGATAGGTCTTCGCCGCGCAGGCATTCACATAATGGGCAGCCGCATCGATGCGCGCCTGACGGTTTGCATCACGCGACAACGTCAGTTCTACAGTGATGGCCTGTGCCAGTGCGTCAGGGTCGTCGACCGCCACCAGCGGGGCGATCGCGCCATTGTCGAGAATCTCTTGCGGGCCATAGGGGCAGTGGGTCGATACCACCGGGGTGCCCGTGGACATGGCCTCCACCAGTGCGTTGGGGCTGCCCTCGAAACGCGACGACAGCACAAAGCAATCGGCCGCCGCCACTTCCGCCAATGGGTCGCTGGTATAGCCCGGCAGATCGAAGCGGTCGGCCACGCCCAAGGCGACTGCTTGCTCGAGCAACTCGGTTCTGAGCGCGCCTTCGCCGAAAATGATCAATCGGGCACTGGGATCGGCTAATCGGGCAAAGGCATCGATCAATACATCAAAGCCTTTTTGCCGTGCCAGACGACCTACGGCGACAATCACCGGGGTGTTTTTTTTCGACAGCCAGCGGTGCTTTGGACGTCCCGGCGCCTTGTCGCGAAAATCGTTGTCGAGCACCGGGTTGTCGGCGATGGTGACATCCTGCGCACGGGTGATGGTGGTATCGACCAGGTCCTGGGCGACGCCGCGCGAGACGCAGATCACCGGATTGGGAATGAGTCGATACAGCAGCGGAGCCAACAGATACGCGGTGCGCACCGCCAACGCGGGGTTGACGTGTTTGTCATGAGAAAACGCATTGCGCTCACTGACATGCAGGCGCGCCAGAGTACCGGACAGCATGGCAGCGGCGATGGCTACCACGTTGACGTGGGTGAGGGCAGCCAGTAGCGCGTCAAAGCTGTTTTGGCGAAGAAAGCGTGCCAGCGCAGGCACCGCCCTGGAGCTGCGCGCACTGTGCAACTCGACGCGCTTGACCCGTGGGTCGATGCACACCGAGTTCACACCTGTATCGGTGAGCATCAGTAAGGTCACGTCATTGCCTGCATCAGTCAGCGCACTGGCGAGGCGCACCATCATTTTTTCGGCGCCACCCCCGCGCAAGTCCTGCAGGATAATCAGCAGCCTTTTCATTGATTCCATACCTGGTAGTACGCCTGCGCGGCGTATTGGCTGGTGTACTGTCGGACGGCGTCAGCGGCCACTTGGCCGCTTGGCGCAGCATGGCGTTGCGAGGTCACGCTGCGCAGCATCCCTTCGGCCAGCGCCGGTACGTCATTGACCTTGACCAGATCGCCGAGACGGCCGTTATCAAGCAGTTCCCTGGGCCCGGTTTCGCAGTCGCAGGCCAACACCGGTGTGCCCAACGCCAATGCTTCGATCAGTACGGTCGGCAAGCCCTCATGAAACGAGCTCAAGATCAGCAGTCGTGCCTGCCTGATCAAAGGGTATGGATTGCTCAGAAAACCGGTGAAATGCACTCGGTCCTCGATGCCCAAGCGGCTGGCCTGTAAGGTCAGCGCGGCGAGTTGTGGGCCATCGCCAATGATCACCAGATCCGGCAGCGCGGCACTGCGTAAGGCCACGGCATAGGCGTCGAGCAGCAGGTCGAAACCCTTCGGTTCCACCAGCCGGCCCACCGCTAACCAGAACGCGGACGGCAAACCGGTGAGCATGGGCGTCTGTGCGGCACTGAGCAGTTGTTCGGTGACCACCGCATTGGGGCAATAACGGATGCGCTCGCGACCCCAGGGCACCAGTTCGGCGATGGACTGACGCAAACCCTTGGAAACCGCCACTACCCGGCCGTTGCCACAGAGGTACAACGCATAGAGCAAGCGCAGGGTGGCGGGACTGATTTTTTGTTCGCTGCAATCGAGTGCCGCGTGGCGGGTATAGATGACCTTGCATGGGCTACCCAAGGTGGCAAACCAGGTGCAGAGGTTGGCTTGTTCCTTGGCGGCGATGAGGTGGGTCACCTGTTCGCGACGAATAATCCGACGCAGCAATACGATGGACTTGATCAGACCGACGATTCCATTGCCGCCGCCATTGAGCGTGGCAGCTCCTTCATCGTCCGGCGTGTCGCCGTTCATGACGAAATAACTGACACGCTGGCCATCCTTGAGAAACTGCCTGGCCAGGCGTTGCTGGACACGCTCGAGGCCACCATCGGGCTTGAAGTCCTTGAGGGTGAACAGGATATGCATGGTCGTTGCTCGGTGCTGGATGCTCAGGGATAGGTGATATTGATGGTCACTTCCCGCCGAACGATCTTCACCAATAGATGAACAAAATTGGTCGGGTAGTCGATCAGGTAGCGTTTGATGGTGTGCGGTTCGCGGTACATCCGATAGAACGCGCGCAGATGCAGGCGGTTGATCAGCTCAGGGTAAAAATGATGAATGGCCGTGGCTTCTTGGCGAATGAAACCGCCACAGGTGAATGCCACACCGGTGAAGCCGGCACGCAGGGCATCCTGCTCGAACTGCTCCTGAAGCCCGGCGCCCAGGCCTACGATCAGGATGTTCGCTTCACTGCGGCAGATGTCTGTTTGAATGCATGCGGCCTGCGGTGCATCGAAAAAGCCGTTGTGATGACCGGCGATAATCAGCGCCGGGTAGCGAGCCTTGATCTTATTGAGGAACAGGTCCAGTTCGGCTTGCCGGGCACCGACAAAGTAAATGCGCTTGCCTTGTTTCTCGGCGCAACTGAACACAGAGTCGGCGATGGACGTGAAGTCGAAGCTGACCCGGCCGATCGTGCAGCCAGTGATGCGCGACATGAAGGTAGACATCAGCATACCGTCGCAAAAATAGGCGATGGAAGTCGGGTTTCGGTCGAACAGACTGCCGACGGAGGCAAAATTGATGAAGGAAAATGCCTTGTTGGCGTCCAGCAGATTGGGTGCGTAATGCCCGATTAATTCCAGGTCGATCATTGCCTGACTCCTCAATAGGTGTCTTTTGAAAACAATGTAAAAGGGGTCTTGACCAGAATTTTGATGTCGAGCCACAGCGACCATTGGTTGATGTAGTTGAGGTCCTGGGCGACGCGCTGCTGCATTTTTTCCAGCGTCTGGGTTTCACCTCGATGCCCGGTGATCTGGGCCAACCCTGTGATCCCGGGTTTGAGGCGATGACGGGCCATGTAGGCGCGAACCTTGCCGGTGTAATAAATGTTGTGCGTGACCGCGTGCGGTCGCGGGCCGACCAGGGCCATTTCACCGCAGAGCACGTTGAACAGTTGCGGTAGTTCGTCGATGGAACTACGGCGCAAAAAACGCCCAAGCGGGGTGATGCGGTCGTCCTCGCGGGTGGCCTGACGGACTTCGTTGTCGTCGTGCAAACGCATCGACCGGAACTTCCAGACCTTGATCACCTCAGCGTTACAGCCGTAGCGATTTTGTTTGAACAACACCGGGCCGGGCGAGGAAAGTTTGATGGCTACCGCCACGATCAGCAGCAAGGGGCTGAGCACAATAATGCCCACGGCGGCCAGGCTACGTTCGAACAGCTCTTTGCAGAGCAGGCTGCCGGGGTGCGAACTGATGAGGCTTTCATTGAGGTAGATGGCCGGCATTCGCTCTATTTCCGAGATCGACTGATTGAGCAACACCATGCTGCCGAAATCGGGGATCCAGACCACGTCGACATTCATGTCCAGAAGATCGATGTACAGCGCTTCGATGATGGCGGCTTGTGCCATCGGCAAAACGATATAGACGCGGCGCACGTGCAGGCGGGTGATGATTTCGCGAACCTCGTCGATGCGCCCCAGCAGCGGCAGAATGCTCGGGGCCGGGCCGGTATGTTCGGCGGTTGCAATAAAACCCAGCAGCGGTACGCGATTGCGCCTGGACAGTTTTCTCGCCAGCGTATGTGCGGTCGGACACGTCCCGATGATCACCGCGCGGCGCTCGTTGCAAAGCTTGTGCGAATGCAGTCGGGCCAGGTAATGCAGTGGCAAAAAGCTCGCCGCCTGGACCAGATAGCCCAATACCGCCCAGACGATGATCACCTGGCGCGAGAAAATCACGCTGGTCTGGGTGAGGAAGGCAATGCTGATCAGCACGGCCAGCAAAATCATCCAGGCCGCCAGCAGCCGAGCGAGCCCGGACAACCACTCATGACGCTTGTGGTAAACCTGCATGACGCTGTAGATCGGCACCGAACCGAGAACCGTGAGAATCATCAGAACGCGGTATTCACTGGTCAGGCTGCCGACGCGCCAATACACGAGCAACATCAGCAGCAGGTTGGCCAGACTGAGCGCGCACAGCCATTGGCCCCAGAAGGTCAGACCCCGGCGGTGCGTCATTTGAGCGGTGTAGAGCGATGTCATCGGCGCAACCTCCGGGCATGGGTTGGACATCGGCGCCGAATACTGCACGCCCTCGTTCCCGCACGCTGGTATAGCTCGACTGGGATGAAGCAGCTTTTGGTAGATGTTTGGAGGGAACTACGGATGAGGCAGACGCAAGGTTTTACCGGGACATGTAGTCGTAGTTCTGGAACGTATCGGAATGGCTGTAGCCCTGTTTGCGGGCCTTGCTCAGGTCAACCTGGTTGAGCACCACACCGAACACCGGCGCATGACTCTGCTGCAGTATCGCAAGGCACTTCTGTACCTGGCTGACAGGCGTGCTTTCGGCCTTGATCACGTAGATCACCGCGTCCGAATGCTGGGCCAGCAACAGTGCATCGCTGACCATTTGCGCAGGCGGTGAGTCGATGATGATGCGTTGGTACCGCGATTTCAGCACCTTGAGCATCGGGGTCAGGCGCGGCGAACTGAGCAGGTCCAGCGGTGGCGGCGACAGCTTCCCGGCCGGCAACATGTCGAGATCGCCGACAGTCCGGATACAGTCCTCGAGCCGCGCAGTGCCCGCCAGGACATTGGCCAACCCCGGGGCATCTGCCGGAAAATCGAAGTTGAGCGAAAGGCTGGGTCTGCGCATGTCGGCGTCGATCAACAGGACACGCTCTAGCTTGGCGAGTGAGTACGCCAGGTTGTTGGCGATCGTGCTTTTTCCTTCTTCGGCCATGGTCGAGGCAACGAGTACCACCTGTGACGGCATGTCGCCGCCGTGCAACATCAACCAGGTGCGCAGATTGCGAATGGTCTCGCAAAAACGCGGATGGTCGTTGTCGTCGAACAGTCGCGCGAGTTGCCGGCGGCTTCTCTTCGTGACCAGCGGCACCACGCTGAGCAGGGGGACATCAAGCGTGCTTTCGATTGCTTCGTCGGTCTTGAAGGTTTTGTTCAGGGTTTCGGACAGCAATGCCATCGCTACACCGATCACTGCAGCCACGATGGCGACAATCGCCATAATCAGTGTTTTACGAGGCTTGCTCGGATCCAGAGGAACAATCGCAGGGTCGACGATGCGCGCTTTGGTGGAGTCCATGTCTGAGGTGGCAGCGGTTTCCTTTAAACGGGTGACGAAGGTTTCATACAGCGCGCGGCTGCTGTCGACTTCACGCTGGAACTCACGCAGCTGGAACTCCTTGCGCGAAATATCCTGTAGCTGCGCCTTATTGCTGTTGAATGACTTACGCAGTGAGTTTTCATTGGCCCGGGACAGCTGGTACTCATGTTCAATGCCGGCAACCACTTGCTGAACCTGCAGACGCAAACTGTCGGTGGCCATACGCAGCTCGGCGCGAGCGGCGACAAGGGTCGGATGTTTTGGGCCGTAGCGCCCCGACAACTCTTCGACCTTGGCTTGGGCCTTGGCCTGTTGCGCCTGGAACTTCTGCACCAAAGGATTACTCAGGACGGCCGGCACACTGGAGAGGTTGCTCAAGTTGCCATTACTCAAAGACTGCACCTGGCGGAACTGGCT
Source organism: Pseudomonas sp. TH37 (assembly GCF_016650735.1). Classification (NCBI taxonomy): domain Bacteria; kingdom Pseudomonadati; phylum Pseudomonadota; class Gammaproteobacteria; order Pseudomonadales; family Pseudomonadaceae; genus Pseudomonas; species Pseudomonas sp. TH37. Next base: position 77,975 of record NZ_JAEKFD010000010.1, on the reverse strand, counting down.
CTCGGCTTCTGCCAGATTACGGCGGGCATCGATCATGCGATTGCCGGTCATTTCCAGTTCATTGGCGCTGATGGTGGCGACACCGCCGACATCGACCAGGCCTTGTGCTTCCCGATAGCCCTGCAGCTTGTCTTCGGCATTGCGCAGATTATTGCGCAACTCGATCAGGCGTGAGTTCATCCAGCTGGTGCTGGTCTGCGAGGACTTAAGGCTGTTGTCGAGCTGGCTATCGATGAAGCCTTGGGCAATCGCATTGGCGGTAGCGGCAGCCAAACCAGGGTCGGGCAGCTCCACTTCTATTTTAATCAGCTGGCTCTTGCCGACGAATTTGACGCTGGTATGCCGCATGAGGTCCTGCGTGACTTGATTGAAGATATCGGCTTCAGAGGGCATTACCTCCACGGGGGTCAAACGGCCCAGTACGGGCAGCCATTGGCCAAGCTCAAGCGTTGCCAACCACTTGCGCGGCGTGAACCACGACTCCGGTTGCTGGCGCGGATCGGTCACCGGGTGGGTGGTGAGGTTCAGCTTTTTGACCGCTCGTTCGGCCAGGTCCCGCGATTGCAAGAGCGCCAGTTGCGTCTGCAAGTAATCGACGGTACCGGAGCTCGAATCCGTGACTTGCTGGAAGGACAACAGCGGTGGCGTTTTTTCTTTGATCAGAAGGGTGGTGCTGCCGATGTATTGCGGGGGGATGAACGATAGCGTGGCCATCGCCAGCGCACAGCCAAGCACTATCAACCAGCCGATTTTCCAATGGGCGCGCCAGATCACCCTCCAGTATTTGAGCAGGTCTATGGTGTCCTTTTCCTCGCTGTACGGCTGATGCTGCGGCACATGCGGCTGGAGTGGACGTTCGACATATAGGCTAGGGCTGTTGTCCATGATTAGAAAAAGCCTTGTGCAATGGAAATGGTGTCACCGGGGGCGATGGCGGTGCTGCGAGTGACCGTGTCGGTCAGTGGTGGGGAGCCATCGCCGCGCACGATGGTCACCCGCTTGATCGAGGCTCGCTCGGTCAGGCCGCCGCCCAGGGCGATGGCTTTCTCCAGTGTCAGCCCGGGTTCGAACGGATAGCTGCCGGGTTTCTGTACCTCTCCATTGATGTAGAACGAGCGGTAGGCAATCAGGTTGAGGCTGACCTTGGGGTCGACCAGGTACCCTTGCTTTAGCCCGTCGACGATGATCTTTTCCACCTGATTGGGGGTGAGCCCCTTGGCGGCAATATCACCCAGAAATGGATAGGAAAACATTCCGGCATCGTTGAGGCGGATTTTCTCGAAGCTCAGATCCCGCTCACCGAACACGGTGATGCGCAATACATCGCCGGCTGCCAGTTTGTACTGGGCACCGGTGTCTGCTGCAAAAGTCACGGGCAACAGCCACGGCACGAACAACAAGCCAAGCATTCGCGAGTTCATGGGGAAAACCTCTTAGAGACTTACGTTGAAGCTGAGCAGGAAGATGTTGCGTTCAAAACTCTGATTGTCCGTATCGGAGTCATCGTTGCGGTAGCGATAGGCCAGTTCGATATCCAGCCAGCGGCGCATTGCGTATTCCACGGCGAGGTTGTAGTCACGAAGGTCATCGGTGCGCTCCTGCCCTTCGTACTCATAGCGGGCCAGCCCGACTTCGGCCACCGTGGTGATGCGTTCGGTCCAGCCATGACGCCAGCCGACCAGGGCCGAGGTGGTTTTGACGGCATCAGCACCGTCGTCGCCCTCGGCCATGGCTTGGCGGGCAACAAACGAGAAGGTCGAATAGGTTCGTGGTTTCCATCGCAGATCCACCCGCCAGGTCGGGTTACTGAGGTCATCGACACTGCTGTCATCGAAGTTCTTGCGCTCATAACCCACACGGACTTTGCCGGAGGTGCGTGCGGTGAAATCCCATTCGGCACCGGCGAGGACCGCATCGGATGTGCTGTTGAGACGGTTGTTGGACCGGTAATCAAAGTCGGTATGGTCGTATTCCAGCAATCCACGTGTGTTGCTGCCGATGCGGTGGTACCAGGTGCTGGTCAGGCCAGTGGTATCGCGCTCTTTGTCGTCGTTGATGCCGCCTGAATTGTCGTAGCGAAGTTGAGCGTAACTGGCGCCCAGATCGATCTGATTGGCAGCGCTCCTGGCGCCGTAGGTATAGAGACCATTGACGCGGTTACTGCGAATCTTGTCATTGATGCCATCGACTGCGGTCGACGTCGTACGCTCGTATTTACGTGCTTCCGCTTCAAGTTTCAGTCGATGGCGATCGGTGAATTCCATGATGCTGTTCAGGCGCATGCGTTGTGCCGTATTCGAGGCATCCGAATCGTCATGATAAATGTACCGGGTGGGCTGCCAGATAAGTCGGGTGGCACTGTTGCGGTCTTCCGCCTTGAGTTCGAAAGTGGGCGCTACTTTTGTCACCACGGAAGACTGCGCCCGCTCCAGTTCGCGGAAATTATCATCATAACTTTCTGAAAACAGCAGGGTAGGAGTGAAGTCGAACCCATAAATATTAATGGACTGGGGATCAAGACTCCAGGCTGTTCCGGGACACAAATAGATCATGAACAGTGCGAAAGGGCCACGGGTCTTGAGAGTCATATTATTGCTCCTGGGGGTGAGTTCAATGACTATAGACCGGAAAAATAGTGGTCAATGTGCTCGGTGTAATACGCGGCGCTATCAGTATTGTTTTATTGGGTGAAGGTTGTAAGTTTAAGTAGTTGCCTGCCAAATGGCAGGAAATCAAGAAGGCAGCTGGCAATAACAGGTTGGGTGTAAATGAAAGTTTAACGGATGAGAAATTTGCCTGTTTGGTTGTAAAGTGCGCCGCTGCAGAAGAGTAAAGATTAAGTTTATAGCTGCGGTCGTAGTCGTCCAATGTCAGTCAATGGAATACGAACTTGATGTTCTCTATTCAAGAAGTGAAGAAGAATCATGACGCGTTCGTCACCTAACATGCTCAGGAAAATACCTTCAAGTGTCGATAATGGTCCTCGGGTTATTTGCAGCGTTTCCCCAGGCTTGAACAGTTGGGGTGTGTGCAATTCTGGTGGTTTGAAACACCGGATACGCAGATGCTCGATGACGTCGTCCGGGACCGTTGCCGGGCCATGATTGAAATCGACGATGCGGCTGACCCCACGGGTAGAACGCAACGGCGCCCATTTGTCGTCACGGCTCAGTTGAATGAAAAGATACCCGGGGAACAGAGACTCAAGCGATTGATGGGGTTTGCCATGAATCAGGCGCTCGCTAATGATTTGCGGGCAAAATATGACGTAGTTTTGTCGCAATAAATTGATTTGTGCCCGTTCGTCCTGACGCGGCTTGCACTGCAAAAGATACCAGTTGGAACCTTGGGTACTCGTCAGCATTCTGGCAAGCTCCGAAATATTGGTTAAGCATGCCTGTTCGCGCTTCAGCAATGCCACTGCGCTTCCAATGAACTCTATAGAGAATGTGGCATCGCGAAGGTGTTAAGTCACTGGAACAGGTGTATCAATAATGAAGCATGTAATGCACAAGTAACGATGACAATAAAGGTTGAGTCAATAATCTGGCGTATGCGCTGCCTGGTGCGGGAAGATTCTCTTGCCGGGACTGCGCTCAATCAAAACTCTTGATAGAAAGTGTAAGCGTTACTTAACGCTATAAGTGATATCGTCGTGTCATCAGAGGAAGGGTGTTCTTTTGCGATGGCCAAAGCTACCGCAGGGTCCGAACGCACGGTCCTTTGAAAAACAAGCACTTTCGATCGTGAACTTAAACGCAGGAGGTAGCGTATATCTATTAATAGAGTTAGATCTTTTGTTGTACGTCGACCCACTTAGGTATCGACCACTCCAGACGGCCTGTCAAATGTCACTAGTCAAAAATATAGCCTTCTGTCCAATAATCCACTCGATGACTTCAATCTATTGTTTTTAAAGTATTTTATTGAAGCTGAATTGGCGCGCGATTTGGTAAAGGGCAAGGGGATTGCCCATTACCGCGTTGCCTCCAGAGCGTAAGCGCCTCAGGTTACGAATGGAATGCGTCAATCGCTTCATAGCGACGCCCTGACCACCAATGGACAATCGACTGGCTGAGCTCCCGATTCCTCGAGGGCCTCGATCAGGTGCAGGGCCGCATTGCGACCGATCTCGTAGTACGGCAATTGCACGGTGGTCAGCGGCGGGATGAACAGTTCGGCGATGCCGATCATGTTGTCGTAACCAAGCACGGCGACATCGTCGGGGATTTTCAGGCCACGGCCCAACAACAGCTGATAAGCACAAAAGGCAATGCGGTCGTTGCCACAGATCAGAATGTCAAACTGGGGACGACCTTCAATGATGTGCCGGTCGAGGATGGCTGCGGTTTCACCATAGGCATCATGATCGGAAAGGTCGTATTGCAGGAGTGCGTCAGGCGCAAGGCCAAATGCCTGACAGGCACGCAGCAAGCCTTTTTGTCGCAGGTCCCAGGCCAGACTCTGTTTTGGCAGATTGATACACAGAGGGCGCCGATAGCCCTGGCTCAACGCGTGATGTACGGCGCGATACTGCCCCGTTTCGTCGTCTGGCACATAACTGACCAGGCGACTGTCATCCGCCAGGCAATTGGCGAGTACCAGCGGTTTGCTCTTCAAGCGCTCGGGAATGCACACCTGGCGAAAACCCATGGCACTGAAGATCAACCCGTCGGGACGGTGCGACAACATCAGGTCGATGTTCTGGTCGGTGGGCGGGTTGCTCAACAGGTTAAGGATGAACACATTCCAGCCCGCCTGCTGCGCGGTCTGTTCGATGGACAGCAGCAACTCGACGGCGAACGGTGTGGTCGCGGTGTCCAGTGCGAACACACCGATGGTGCGCGACTGGAGGTTGTCGCCGCGCATCTTGCGCGCCGACAGGCTCGGTACGAATTGCAGTTCGTCAATGGCGCGACGCACCCGCTGAAGGGTTTCGGGGCTCAGTTTTTCCGGATTGTTGAGCGCTCGAGAAACCGTCATCAAGGACACGCCGGCCAGCTGTGCAACGTCTTTCACTGAAGTCATGCGAGGCGAGGCCGGTCAGGTTGACGCAGGATCATGACACAGGGGCCGGGTTTCTCGCGACTCGAATGACGCCGCTCATAGCCATCCAGAGTCGAGAGACCATGCCTTGGGAATCGAGACACGCCCGCCACTTCCGCTGGCAAACAGCTTGACCCCCAGACTGTCGGGCCGCGGATAAAGGCGACTGCTGAGGCTGAAGCGGCCGTTTTCGTCGAACACCTCAATGGACGAGCGATCGAGAAACACGCGCAATTCCAGTCGCTCTTGTGTCGGGTCTATCGACACGCTGCGCTGACCGGTGACTTGCGCACCCGAGCGGCTGCGATCCAGCACCAGACGCCGCAGCAATGCATCGTAGTAAAGCAGGGTTTCTTCATGGTCATCGTCGCTGCAACGCAAGGCGATTCCGAGGTGGCCATCGGTGCAACCGAGCAAATCCAGATGCACATGGATTTCGAGCATGTCGCCATTCACTTGCGGCACGCACAGGGTTCCCGATTCATCCCACCAAGGCGTGCCCGGCAATGGCGCCTTGCGCAGAGCGGTGAGCTCCTGTGCCGGATATACGCAAAGGCGATCGGCGTGCAGTTCAAGTTCGCGCGGTAAACCGAGCATGCCGCACCAGTGATGGGCCTGGCTCGGCATCGGGCTTTCCCACATGTCGAGCCACGCCCACACAAGGCGCCGACCGTCGGCGGCTAGGAGCGTTTGCGCGGCATAGAAATCGTGGCCGTTATCCAGCTCGATAAAAGGCCCGCCGGTGAAGTGCCATTCGCTGTCGAGTTGGCCCACTCGATAACCGGTCTGGTACTTGTTCAGCCGTTCGTAACCCTCGGGTTGCATGCCTTGAGGGGAGTAGAGCAGCACATCGCGTCCGTTCAGGCGAAACAGATCCGGGCACTCCCACATGTAACCATCGCCCTCGCTGCCGCTGGACACATAGTCGAGGAATTCCCAGGTGTGCAGATCCGTGGAACGGTACAGCGGGAGCAACGGCACATCGCCCAGACGTGCGCCGGCAATCAGGTACCAGCCGTCATCCTCCTGCCATACCTTGGGGTCACGAAAGTGCATGATCGAGTCTTGCGGCGCGGTTTCAATGACGGCGCCATGCTTGACGAACCGGATGCCGTCGGTGCTGGTGGCCAGGCACTGAACTTGACGGATCGAGCGCTCGTCACCCACTTCCCCCAGCCAGGTGTGCCCGGTGTAGATCAGTGCCAGGGTATCGCCACACACCACCGCGCTACCGGAAAAACAACCGTCGCGGTCGAAATCGTCGCCGGGCGCCAATGCAATGGGCAGATGCTGCCAATGGACCAGATCGGCACTCTTGGCATGCCCCCAATACATCGGGCCCCATTTCGCGTCGAAGGGATGGTGCTGATAGAACACGTGGTATTCGCCAAGAAAGTACACCACCCCGTTGGGGTCGTTCATCCAGCCCGCTGGTGGGGCAAGATGATAACCGGGGCGATAATCATCGATGACGCGAGACAGAGCATCACGCAGCGCATGGTGCGCAATATCAAGGGCAGCGGACATTGGAACACTCATGGAATTCAAAGACACAGTCATAGGGCGCTTGCTCGTACCGGGCGTAGAGAAACGCCATCCGGCAGGGTTTCAATGGCGTGTGGATGACGGCTCAAGGCCGCGCCGTCGGCGTTGAACAGGTGCAGGTTGTCGATGTCCAGCTGCAGCTCAACCCGATCGCCTGCCTTCCATCCGGCGCTGACTTCACAACGACAGATCAATGGCTCGTCCTGACCTGTCTCAAGGTGCACATAGGTTTCGCTGCCCAGGTATTCGACCGCGGTCACAACGATGCCAGCGGTTCCCTCCGCCGCCTTGAGCGACAGGTGCTCCGGGCGAATCCCCAGGGTCAGCTGCGTGCCTGCCGGCAGGTTCGAGCTGTCGAAGGGCAGGGGCGTGTGACCCCATACGAGGGTATCGACCAGGCTGGTTTCACCTGGTGTCTGCAGGCGCGCGGGCAGAAAATTCATTCTGGGCGAACCCAGGAAACCGGCGACAAAGCGGCTGGCCGGGCGTTCATAGAGTTCGCGCGGTGAGCCGACCTGTTCTACGCGACCGCCATTGAGCACGACAATTTTGTCGGCCAGGGTCATCGCTTCAACCTGATCGTGGGTGACGTAGATCATGGTCGAGCCCAGTCGGGCATGCAGCCGGGCGATTTCGTTGCGCATCTGCACCCGCAAGGAGGCATCCAGGTTGGAGAGCGGCTCATCGAACAACAAAATGTCCGGTTCCCGCGCCATGGCTCTGCCCATGGCTACACGCTGACGCTGCCCGCCGGACAGTTCCTTTGGCTTGCGTTGCAACAGCTTGTCCAACTGCAGGATTTGCGCAGTTTTCAATACGCGTTCGCGCAGGCTGGTCTTTTCAGTCTTGGCCAGTTTTAGGCCAAAACTGATGTTGTCGTAGACGCTCATGTGCGGGTACAGGGCATAGGACTGAAACACCATGCCGACGCCACGCTCGCGCGGCTCCAGGTCGTTGACCCGACGCCCGTCGATCAGCAGGTCGCCGCCGCAGATCGAATCCAGCCCGGCGATCAGTCGCAGCAGGGTCGACTTTCCGCAGCCCGAAGGGCCAACGAACACCACGAATTCACCCGCGGCGATCTCCAGGTTGACGTCGCGAAGAATCCGCGCGCCGCCCAATTGTTTGTTCACGTTGTCTAGTTTCAACTTGATCACGATGCTGTTCCTTATAGTTGTCGGGCATCAACCCTTTAGCGCGCCGGCAGTGAGACCGGAAACGATTCGGCGCTGGAAGATCAGCACCAGAATCACCAGTGGGACGGTGACCACCACCGATGCGGCCATCAACAGCCCCCAAGGCAGCTCATGAGGACTCCCGCCGGAAATCAAGGCGATGGCGACCGGTACCGTGCGTTGCGTGTCGGTGAGGGTGAAGGTCAGGGCAAACAGGAACTCGTTCCATGCGGCGATGAAGGCCAATAAGCCCGTGGTGACCAGTGCGGGCCAGAGCAGCGGCAACAGCACGCGGGTCAGCGTGACCCATGGGGACGCGCCATCCATGATGGCCGCTTCTTCCAGTTCATGAGGCAGTTGCCCCATGAACGTGGTCAGCACCCAGACGGTGAAGGGCAGGGTGAAAATCGTGTAGCTCAGGATCAACGCCCAGGATGTGTTGTACAGACCCAGGGCGCGGATCACTTCGAACAGCCCCGACAGCACAGCGACCTGAGGAAACATCGACACACCCAGCACCATCATCAACACCGTGCCACGCCCACGGAACTTCACCCGGCCCAAGGCATAGGCGGCGGTCACGCTGAGGAACAACGCCAGCGTCACCACGCTAAGCGCAACCACCAGCGAGTTACCGATGGCCCGCAGGAATGAGGCTTGATGGAGTACCGCCGCGTAGTTGGAGAAGTCGGGGTTGTTGATCCAGTAGCTCACCTCGAACAAGGCGCTGGACGGCTTCAGTGAAGTCACGATGGCGTAGTAGAAAGGGAAAACCGCATACAGCAGCAATACCCCGATCAGGCACCAGAATCCGAGGCGCAACAGTGCTTTTTTCAGTAGGCGCAGGTTCATGACCGGACCTCCAGTTGACGGCGTCCGAGGTAGAGATAAAGCATGGCGATGACCGCAACCACCAGAAACAGCAGCGTCGAGGCCGCGCTGCCGTAACCGACGTCCTGGAATTCCACCAGGTGCTGACGGGCATACACCGACATGCTCATGGTGCTCGACGAGTTCGAGGTCAGCACATAGATCACGTCGAATACCCGCAGCGAGTCGAGGATGCGGAAGATCGCCGCCACCAACAGTGCAGGCATCAATAGGGGAAGGGTGACACGCCAGAACACTTTCAGCGGATGAATGCCATCGACCCTCGCGGCTTCGTAGCAATCGCTCGGCAACATCTGCAAGGCCGCCAGCATCAGCAACGTGACAAACGGCACGGTCTTCCAGACGTCGACGAGGATCACCGCCCACATCGACAGATCAGCATCTGCCGTCCAGGCCAGGGGGGCATCAATCAGGCCGACGCTCAGCATCATGTGATTGATGATGCCGAACTGGTCGTTAAGCATCCATGACCAGATCTTTGCCGAGACAATGGTCGGAATCGCCCAGGGAATCAGAATCATCGCACGCACGAGGGAACGGCCGGTGAACTTGATGTTGAGCAGCAACGCCACCAACAGTCCCAGTACGACTTCCAGTCCCACCGACACCACGGTGAAATGCAAGGTGTTGCGCACCGCGTTCCACCATTGCGGATCGACCAGGATGCCCGACCAGCTGGAGCCGTTGTGGAACAGATAATTGCTCAGGCCAACGAAGGATCCGCCACCGGTGTCCGACAGACTGGCGTCGGTCAGGCTGAACCAGAATGTGCGCAGTAGCGGCCAGGCTGCCACCAGGGCCAGACACAACAGCATCGGCGTCAGAAACAGCCAGGCAGCGCGTACTCGGCGACGTTGTACGGGCGTTTCCCTGGTGAGCAGAAGCTCGTCACAGGGGACATGGGTAGTAGAGACAGACATGGTGATTTTCTTCCTTGTGGCTTACCAGTTCCGGCGTTTGATGCGCGTGAGTTCGCTTTCCAGTTCGGCCAGCGCCTGATCGACAGGCAACTCGCCCGCCAGCACGCCATGCACTCGATCGAAGAACGCATTGGAGACCCGTGGATAGCGATCGGCAGTGATTGAGGCGGGGCGCATCACCCCATCGTTGAGAATGCTGTGCAGCTGAGCGTAATAAGGCATTGCCGCGAGCAGTTCAGGATCTTGATACAGCGACTCGATAACCGGGTTATAGGCGCCTATCAGGGCACGCCGTTTTTGCTCTTGGGCAGTGGTCAGGTAACTCACCAGCTCTGCGGCAAGTTTTGGATGGGCGCTGTAACGCGATACCGCCAGGCCCCAGCCACCGAGGGTGGATGCATGGCTGCCGGCCTCGCCGCCGCGGGGCAGGGGAGCGACCCCGACCTTGTCTTTTACGGCGCTGTCCTTGCTTTGTACCAGGGCCCAGACATACGGCCAGTTACGCATGAACAGCGCATTTCCCGACTGGAATACGCCACGGCCTTCTTCCTCGGTGTAATTGAGTACGCCCCGCGGGGAGATGTCTCCCACCCAGCTTTTTGCCAGGGTCAAAGCCGTTCTTGATGCCTGACTGTTGACCACGATGTCGCCTCGTGGATTGACCAGTCCGCCTTCCGGCTGGCTGCTGATCCACTCCAGCGCATTACACGTCAGGCCCTCATAGGCGCGCCCTTGAAAGATGTAACCCCACGCATTGGGATTCCCGGCAGTGCGCTCGGCCTGTTGAATATTCCTGGCGGTAGCGGTCATTTCCTCCCACGTCTGGGGAACCTGCTGGTTGTACTTCTCAAGCAAGTCCTTGCGGTAATACAGCAGACCCGAGTCGGTGAACCACGGCATCGTCACCAGCCGTCCGTTCACCGTGGCGTTATCCACCTGTGCCTGGAAGTAGCCCTGGGTCGCGTTGGCGGGAAGCACCTCGCGCAGATCCAGCAGATGTTTGGCCAGCATCCCCGGCCACACCATATCGATTTGAATGATGTCGATGTCGCTGGATTGCGCACTGAGGATCTGTTGGTAGAACGACAACCGCTCGGTCGCCGAGTTAGGCGTGGAAACCACTTCGACGTGGTTGCCGGTCTGTTTCGACCACGCCTCGACAGCCTCTTTGCAGAGTTGTAACTCCGCACCTACCGCCCCACACGAGATCGTTAAATCGGCTGCGCTCGAGAGGGAAGGAAGCCCGGCAAAAAGGGTGAGCAGTGCTGCTGGAAGGAGAGATTTCAGCTGTTTCATAAAGCCCTCTTTATTTTTGTTTTTAGAAAAGTTAACGTTAACATCGCCAAATGTAGCAGCGTATTTGCGATGAGGCATCCTTTTTTTCGTCGATTTTGACAATTCACAATTCACGGAAAAAGGTCGGTCGCGGGAACAGAAAAATAAAAACAAAACAAGGAAATTCACATGCAGAAAGCATCAAGCTGGCTTCTCGCAGGTGTGCTCGGCACCTCGGTGGCAACCTCTCAGGCCGCGACTCTGGAAGAGCGCATGGCCGCGTTTGAAGCCCGTGCCAGCGCAGCGGAAAAACGCGCCGCCGCAGCCGAACAGCAAACCCAGGCACTCGCCAGGGAGTTGCAGCAAATCAAACTGTCCACTCCCGCCTTGCAGCCCGCCGCGTCAACTGCAGCAGCCATGTCGGCACCTGCTTTGGACACCCGATTGGCAAAACTCGAAGCCCGTCAGCAAAGCATGGAAAAGCAGGACAGTAGCGGGCACCTGACTGATGGCTTCAGCTTCAAGGGTTACGCCCGCTCCGGATTGCTGATCAACGATGGGCTGGGTGGTGGTCGTGGTGGCCCTTATACAACGCCTGCCGGTTCAGTCGGTGGTGCCGTCGGGCGACTCGGCAACGAAGACGACACCTACATGCGCATAGACCTGTCGAAAGAAGCCTACGCGCAGAACGGCACCCGTTCCAAATTCACGGTGTCCATCGCCGATGGAGTGGAGAGTTCCAATGACTGGACGGCCGAGGAGAGCAACCTCAACGTGCGTCAGGTATTTACCGAACTCGATCATCTCGCCGCCTTCAAGGGCAACTCAGTGTTCGAAAATTCCACCCTGTGGGCAGGCAAACGATTCGACAGGGACAATTTCGATATCCACTGGCTGGACTCGGACGTCGTCTTTCTGGCCGGCACCGGGGGTGGTATCTACGATGTGCAGATGAACAAGAACTGGCGCTCGAATTACTCCTTGATCGGGCGCAACTACGGGGATTTCAGTGAGGGCGGTGTCAATGCCGATGTGGAAAGCTACATCCTCACCTCCAACCAGTTCTTCGATAATGGTCAGTGGCAGTGGATGTTCAATGGCATTGGCTCAAAGAAAAACGACTTTGGCACTCGCACCAATGAAGCGGGCCTGACGCCTGCGGATTCCGGTTTGCACAGCATGCTGGTCAATCACCAGAAAAACTTTTTCGGCAGGGAAGGCTTCTTCAAAACGGCGCTGCTCTATGGGCAAGGTCTGGGGGCAGAGGTCAAGAACATCGGTTCGGACGGCGAACTGATCGATGATGCTCGCGCGCTGCGTCTGGCGCTTTATGGCGAGACACCCATTGCACCCGGCTGGCGCATCGGCCCCAGCTTGTTGGCTGAACAAAGCAAGGATAGATACGTCAAGGGTGACGACTACCGCTGGATGACCCTGAACGTGCGGTTGGCCAATGAAATCAACAGCAATTTCGAGATGGCCTACGAAATGAGCTGGCAAACCATGGACCTCGACCCCAAGGGCTACATGCAACGTAATGCAGTCGACGGTAACTTCTGGAAATTCACGGTCGCTCCGACATTCAAGCCTGACTTTGGAGACCTTCTCACACGCCCCGAATTGCGAGTGTTCGCAAGTCTCATGAACTGGTCTTCGGACCTGGACAGATACAGTTCCACAGACAACTTCGGCAAGACGGACTTCAACGCCGGCGGTGTATGGCAGTACGGCATACAGATGGAAACCTGGTTCTGATATCTGCTTCATCACTACCCGCTCCACGCATTAAAAAATGGATCCCTGAAAAGAGATCCATTTTTTTTGGCCCGCAGCACGGTAGTGCTGTCCTGGAACATTAATCATCAGGGACATGCGCGGGGCGGGCTTTTTCCTCAACCGCCAGGATCAGGCCCAAGCCATCTGCAAGGAAGTGGGCGCCAGTAACTTGAAGGTTCAGTTCGACTGCTACCACTGCCAGATCGTCGAAGGCGACCTGGCCACTAAACTGCGTCGGGACTTCGACGGCATCGGTCATATCCAGATCGCCGGCGTGCCGGATCGACATGAGCCGGACCTGGGAGAAGTCAATTACCCGTATCTGTTCGAATTGATCGACCAGTTGGGTTATGACGGCTGGGTAGGGTGTGAATACCGGCCGCGTGGTAACAGCAGCGCGTCCTCGGCACCGCTGCGAAGTCGAATGGTTATCTGCCTCAGTCCAGATCCCGGCGGATAGCGTCGAGGCGTTCGTCGAGCAAAGGGGTGAGCAGGGCGTAGCACTCCGCCGGGGTGATAGACACGGTCTTTGTACCGATCAGGCAACTTTGAAGTCGTTCGAGAGCGTCGTGCAGCGAACGGGGGGCATGCCTGAGCAAGCGCTCATGCAGGTACTGCAATTGCACAAGCATTTCCAATGGGCAACGCTGATGGGCGGCGGCGCGTACCGACAGGCCGCGCAGCCGCCCCAGGTCTTCCAGCTCCCAACAGCGCTCGGCGATGCTCGGGGGCTGAAGATTGAGCGCACAGCGTTGCAGTTCGAGGTGCTGGATGGCGCCGAGCAGGTCTTGCAGCAACCGGCAATGGCCATCGAAATCCGTAGGGTCGCGGCGTAATGAGTTCCAGGACTGGCATTGTGCGGAAAACGGCCACTCCCTCCAGCGTTGGTCGAGCGCGTGACCGAGTGCCTGGCAACGCTGTTGCGCCTCGCGGGTGATCTGTCCACCGAGGCCGCGATGCTGCTGCAGACCTTGCAGCAGGTCGAGGCCCAGCAAGAGAGCCTGTTTCAGTCCGGTGTCAACCTGTGGCAGACGGATTCGTCGAGATTGCCCAGCATCGAGTGTTGCGCCGAGTTGTAGGTTCATGGGCGGCTTCCGACGGTGAGCTGGTTGAGATAACGGGTCAGATCATGCAACGCATGGGTTTGCATGCTCTGCTCCTGCACCGCCCCATTGACCTGTTGCAACTGTTCGCTGAGGGCATGATTGGCTTGCTGGTGCTCGCTGAGCGCCAGTTGCATGGCGCCGAGGTGTTGCAGATTGGTCTGGCTTCGTCGAGCCAGGTCGTCGAGGTTGGCGGCGAGGTGCTCGCTCTGTTGGCTGCCTGATTCCAGCAAAGCACGGTGTTCTTTGACCTCGCCGTCCACCTGGCGCACGGCTGTGGCGATCGCCGTCGCGGCCGTGGTGATTTCGTTGGTCGCCCGGTCGGTGGCCTGGGCCAGGCTGCGGACCTCATCGGCGACCACGGCAAAACCGCGGCCGTGCTCACCCGCGCGGGCAGCCTCGATGGAGGCATTGAGCGCCAGCAACTGGGTCTGCCTGGCCAGTGCCTGGATGCTAGTGACGGTGCTTTCCACTGCGGTAGTGCGCTGCAGCAATGCTTCCACGGCGTGAGCGGTATTGCCCAGGCTGTGCTGAATGGTGAGCATGCTGCCACCCACTGAGCGCGCCTCCAGACAACCGGATTCGCTCTGGGCATGGGCGTTGGCGAAGGCCGCCAGCGCACCTTGGGCCAAGGCATCGATGCTGTGCAGGGTCTGATCGATCTGCTCGCTGGCGGCCGCGATCATGGCGATTCGCTGGCTTTGTTCCTCACCCTGGTCGCGGGCCTGTTGGGCCATGTGCTCCAGGGCACGGCTGGCGAACTGTACCTCGCTGCGCAAGCGTTCGTTGTTGCGCAGTTGCATGCTGGCTGCCACCAGTAGCGTCGCTGGGTCTGCATTCTGGGAGCCGTGTAGCAGCCGTGCCAGTTCAGCGTCCCAGAATGTCTGCAGATGGCGTTGATGGCGCTCGCGAAGTTGCCAGGCGCAGCCCAGGTAAAGGACGCCAGGTATCAGGGTCAGTGCGCTTGTGGGTTGTTCGGCCAGCACGAGACCGCAGGCGCCGAGGGCCAATCCAAGCGGTAACCAGAAACCGGTTCTACTGCGTTCGAGCAGGGCCATACCGGGTTTGAACAATGCTCTGAGGGCTGTGCCGGCGGGACGCGATTTGCCGCCGCTGTGCAGAGCGGCGATGGCATGACCCGAGGGGAGTATTCCTTGAGCAGACATGAGGATTTCCTTTTGTACCGGGATGAAAGCAAAAACGGCGTACGCCCACCTTCCACCATGTGGAAGGGAGCGGACGCCGTTGCCCGTGATTCTTTGCGAAGCCATCGTCATTGATGGCTCAAGCCTGATCAAAAGCCTAAGCAAGTTGTTTGCCAGCCTTTGCGGTCGCCAGCGCGTCAGCCTGTCGCCCCTGCAGTGAAGGGGAGATTCCATTTCGATGGCCAGGGCTACGAAGGCAGAAAATGCGATCAACGCACCAGTCGCGGGAATGGCTGAGCCGCAGTGCTCTGTTCTGGTTCGTGCGCATCAGCACTGGTCGCACTCTTTGTAGCAGCTGCCGAGCCTGCGAGGCTGCGTTCGGCTGCGAAGCAGTCGTGAGTCCGGCTGATGCGGTCTGCCTGACACATCGCGAGTTCTGGTTTTACGACTGCTGCGCAGCCGAACGCAGCCTCGCAGGCTCGACAGCTGCTACGGATCGCATTGCGGCTTACAGAGTGCAAGAAAACCCGGCATGGTTAGTTCATGAATTTCTGAACTAACTATTTGCTGCAGCCTATTCAATCATTTGCCGATAGGGTCTTAGGATCCTCCCCACGGGACTGACGCCATCAGAGCAGCAGCCCGCAGCATCCCCTTTCGACTGCCCAGTAAACGCCACCAGCCCAATCCGCTAGTGGCCCGACGCAGCCGAGAGGAATGCATGAAGCTAGAGATTTTCCGCACGTTGTGGGGCTATACCGCCAGCAAGGCACAGGCCCTGGATGAATTGCTCGCCGCCGGCTTCGATGGCATCGAAGCACGTCTGCCGCTGCAGGCCGATGAGCGTGGCGAGTTCGGCGCTTTCCTGCGCAGCAATAGGGTTCCCTATATCTGCACGCTGTTCAGTGCTTACGATGTATTGCCCGACCAGAACGCCACACCCGCCCAACACTTGGCCGACATTGATCGCAAGCTGGGTTGGGCCACGGAGCTGACCCCACGTTTCGTCAATCTGCTGGCAGGCAACGACCGCTGGCCGCAGGCATTGCAGGTCGAGTTCTTCGGCCAGGCCATGGAACTGGCCGCCAGGCATGGGGTGTTCTGCAGTTTCGAGACTCACCGCGCCCGTTCCCTATACAGCCCTTGGGTGACCCTGGAACTGATCCGCCAACTGCCGGGACTGCGTTTCACCAGTGACATCAGTCATTGGGTGGTGTGCTGCGAGCGATTGCTGGACGACCCGGCCGACGATCTTTCGACCTTCGTCGAGCGTGTGCATCACATTCAGGCCCGGGTCGGCTATGACCAGGGCCCGCAAGTCCCCCATCCCGCCGCTCCGGAATATGCCCGTGAACTGGCTTTTCATCAGCGTCACTGGGAGGCCGTCTGGACCTCTCAGCTTCAGCGCGGCTATTCGGTCAGCACCCTGACGCCGGAGTTCGGTGCCGACGGTTATCTGCATCACTTGCCCTTCACCAATATGCCGGTGGCCGACCTCTGGACCTTGAACCAGTGGATGGCCCGCACCGAGCGCGAACACTTCGATCGTTTCACGCGTGAAGGAGCCCGCCATGAGTAATACCTCGTCAACCCAGGCCAACTTCAACAGCATCCCGGTGGTGAACATCGCCGGACTCTTCAGTATTGAACTGGAGCACCGCCTGGCAGTGGCCGAGCAACTGGGTCGCGCCGCCAGCGATGTGGGCTTTCTGTATATCACCGGGCATGGCATCGATCCGTCGCTGATCGAGGGCCTGCGCCAGGCGGCCAGGGATTATTTTGCACAGCCGCTGGAAGCCAAGATGCGCCACTACATCGGCGCCTCGCAAAGCCATAAAGGTTTCGTGCCCGAAGGTGAGGAGGTGTATTCCAAGGGCAAGCCGGATCATAAAGAGGCCTTCGATATCGGCTTCGAAGTGCCTGTGGATGACCCTCTGTTCCTCAACCGTACGCCGCTGCTGGGGCCGAACCACTGGCCTGACGTGCCGGGCTTCCAGGGCGCGGTACAAAACTACTATCAGGCGGTGTTCTCTCTAGGTCGCCGACTGTTCGATGGCTTCGCCTTGGCCCTGGGGTTGAAGGAGGGCTACTTCGACGCGCTGGTGACTCGCCCACCCTCCAAGCTGCGACTGATCCATTACCCCTTCGACGCCGAAGCCGTGGATGCCCCGGGTATTGGCGCACATACCGACTACGAGTGCTTCACCATCTTGCATGCCGATCAACCGGGGCTGGAGGTGCTTAACGATCAGGATCAATGGATCGACGCACCGCCAATGCCCGGTGCGTTCGTGGTGAACATCGGCGACATGCTGGAAGTCATGACCGCAGGGGCCTTTGTCGCCACTGCCCACCGGGTGCGCAAGGTCGCTCAGGAGCGCTACAGCTTCCCGCTGTTCTACGCCTGCGACTATCACACGCTGATCAAACCGCTGCCGGCTTTCGCCAAGGATGCCGGGGATTACGAGGCACTGGCGATTGGCGAGCACATGTGGAGCCAGGCGCTGCAGACCTACCAGTACCTGCGCAAACGCGTGGAAAACGGCGAGCTTGAGCTGCCGTCCCGGGCTCGAAAGCCATCGAGCTTCGGCCGCCTGAAGAACACCACCACTCATTCCTAAAAAAACAACCAACGGAGCTTCCCACGATGAAAAGCCACTACGCCCTGACCAAACTGAGCCTGCTCGCCGCTGGCCTGTTCTGCGCCAGTACCGCCTTCGCCAGCACCGCGACCCCCGGTGTGTTGAAGGTCGGTATGGAAATCACCTACCCGCCGTTCGAGTCCTACGACGCAGACAAGAATGTGGTCGGCTCCGACCCTGAGTTGGCCCACTCCCTGGCCAAGGCGATGGACGTCAAGGCTAACTTCGTCGATACCAAGTTTCCCAATCTGATCAACGGCCTCAACGCCGGGCATTACGACGCGATCATTTCCGGCATGTACATCACTCCCGAACGCCAGCTCCAGGCCCGCACCATCGCCTACGCCAATACCGGCGCCGCGATCATGGTGCCCAAGGGCAGTGAGTTGACCCCTCAGGTTCCTGAAGACTTGTGCGGCCTGAAGATCGGCCTGGAGCAGGGCACCACCTGGGTTGGCAAGTTCACCCAGTTGTCCAGCGACTACTGCGTACCGAACAACAAAGGCGCCATCACCGTCAACGAGTACCCCTCGGCTCCCGAAGTGACACAGGCGCTGCTCTCGAAGAACATCCAGGCTCAGGTGGAAATTGCTGGCGCCGCGCACATGATCGCCGAGCGTACCAACGGGCGGGTAGTGGTCAGCTCGCAGAAGCTGGTGTACCCGCAGACCTTGGGCATCTACGTGAAGAAAGACGCCGATGCTACTTATCAGGCGCTGGTCAAGGCCCTGGCCGACAGTAAAGCCAGCGGTGAGTACGCCACCATTCTCAAAAAATATGATCTGGAACCGGTCTCCGAGTAATGGCTGAAACCGCGCCCTCGGTCGAGGGCGCGGCTCGCACGAGGTGTCTATGCAATTCGACTGGTCTTACTTTATTTCGCTGTTCTCCAAGACTGACTTCTGGGCGGCGAGCCTGACCGTCATCGAACTGAGTGCCCTGGCCTGGTTCCTGGGGATGTTGCTGGGCTTTGTTCTGGCATCAGCCAAGTTGTCCAGCTTACCCTGGCTGCGCATGCCGGCGTCACTCTACATCTGGTTCTTTCGCAGCATTCCGCTGCTGGTGCTGGTGGTCTTCATCTACAACCTGCCGCAGCTGCTGCCCGGTGCCGGGCCGGTGCTGTCGGTGCCGTTCTATTCCGGCCTGTTGGCGCTGGTGGTCACTGAGGCCGCCTACATGGCTGAAATTCATCGTGGCGGACTGATCTCGGTCGCCAAGGGGCAGAAGGAAGCCGGCCGTGCTCTGGGTATCGGCCTGTTCGGCCTGCAAAGGCTGATTGTGATTCCCCAGGCGTTTCGCATCTCACTGCCAACGTTGATCAACGAATACATCACAGTGGTCAAACTGACCTCGTTGATCTCGGTGATTTCACTGACCGAACTGTTGACCGTCGGCCAGCGCCTGTATGCCCAGAACTTCCTGGTGATGGAAACCCTGGCGGCGGTGGGTGTGTATTACGTGCTGATCGTCACTGTGTTCGGCTTCGCCCTGCAACGCCTGGAATGCTACCTGGACCTCAACCTGCGGACACCGCAAACCCTCGATAGCGCCTCGGCGAAAGTGCTGCGTGACAGTCTGGCGCCTGTAGCAACGAGCAAGTTCAAACCCCCGGCCAAAGGCGCCGCCCCGGCCCTGCAACTTCAGGGCGTGCACAAACGCTACGGCGATCATCATGTGCTCAAGGGCATCGACCTGAAGGTACAAAGTGGCCAAGTGATTTCTATCATCGGCCCGTCGGGCTCCGGCAAGACCTCGCTGATTCGGACGGTCAATGGCCTGGAGCGCATCGATCAAGGCGAAATCCTGTTGTTCGGGGAGAGCTTCATCAATGCCGAGGACAAACCGGATAGCCGTCGGATTCGTCAGGGCGTACGGCGCATCGGCATGGTGTTCCAGAACTTCAACCTGTTCCCTCACCGGACGCTGCTGGACAACATCAGCCTCGCTCCCCGTTATCATGGCGTCAGCCGCGCACTGAGCGAACAACGCGCCTGCCAGCTACTCGACAAGGTCGGCCTGTTGGCCCACGTCCACAAATATCCGCATCAACTGTCCGGGGGCCAGCAACAGCGCGTGGCGATTGCCCGAGCCATGGCCATGGACCCGGACATCCTGTTATTCGACGAGCCCACCTCGGCGCTGGATCCGGAGCTGGTCGGCGAGGTGCTCACGGTCATAGGCAATCTGGCCCGGGAAGGCATGACCCTGCTGATCGTCACCCACGAGATGGACTTTGCGCTGTCGATCTCTGACCGGGTGATCTTCATGGAAAATGGCCACATTCAGCTGGATGCCTCGCCACAGGAGATCCGCGAGGAGCCTGAGGCTCATCGAGTGCGGCGGTTCATGGGGTTGCAGGAGCCAGCGGAGGAGAGATGCCTGTCTTGAATGGGTTTAGCCGCCCCGGCAATACGCAGAATGAGCGGCGCTTGTCGGTTCCGTTATTGCGACAAATAGCTCTTCTGTATACGCGCCAGAGTGCCGTCATCGCGAAGCTTTTCAACCGCCTCGCGCAGGTCTTGCACCAGTTGAGCGGAGCAAAGCCTGGAGCAAGCCAGATAGAGCTCCGCTCTGTTCATGACGGGGCTCATGAACAGCTTGCGTTCAGACATTTTCGGCCAGATGTATTGACTCTCGGGAACACCGTTGAACCAGGCATCAATGCGACCTTTCAAAAGCATCTGCGCGGGGTTGTCGCCAATGGTCAGGGGGTAGATCTGCTCGTCGCTGAAGCCTTGTGTGCGCAGGATTTCCTCCTGCGCACTGCCGAGGCCGACGCCGATCACCCGGTAGGTTTTTTTCGCTTGCGCGAAGCTGCTCACCGGCCGGTCAAGGCTGAAAAAAGCGCGCTCCATGGGCATGATCGACGCGATCCAGGTGAAGTGATCTTCGCGTTCAGGCGTGCGAGACAAGGGGGTTATCAGAAGATCCTGCTTCTCGCTGACGTATTTCTGCGCTCTGGCCCAGGGAAGCCCATGGACATGAGCGACATAGCCAGCGTTGGCAATGGCCGCCAGGACGGCTTCTCCGACCATTCCGTGGCCTTTGGAGCCATCGATAAAGGTCAGTGGCGGCGCGTCAGGGATATACAACTCAAGCGGCAATGGCGCGCCTGAGGCGTTACCGGCAATAAGCAACGATACCGAAAGACAAAACCTGCAAAGCGCTTTTGTATTGGCAATTAATACCCATGAGCTCTCGCTCATGGTTGATAGGTCAGGCATTGAACGTAGAAGGGCGCCACAAGTCACCAGTGGTGTTGATCACAGAAATGATGAGTTTGCCGACCGTTTTTTGTTATTGAATCCGGTATCGACACGGCATTCTACGCAAACTTGAGGTCAGGACACATCTTCCCTCAGGTGCCGAAGGAGGAAGGCGCTGATCTGGTCCAGTGCCCGGCGGGCTTCTTCGAGTTGATCGCTCATGGTCTGGAAGACATGAATCATTCCCGGCCAGACGTCCAGGTGTACCGCCACTTCGGCGCTGGCCAGGCGGCTGGCGAGCCGGGTTGAATCGTCCAGCAGGCATTCCCGGCTGCCCACCTGGATCAGCACTGGCGGTAGACTCCGAAGGTCACCGTACAGGGGGGAGGCCAGCGGATTCAGTGGCTCGGCGCCCTGCAGATAGGTGTCGGCCATAAGGGTTTTGCCAGCAAGCGGGCCGAGCAATGGATCTCGAGCCTTCTGCAAATTCCAGGACTCTCCTGTCTGAGCCATGTCCACCCAAGGCGACATCACTACCGCAGCCGCGGGCAGCGGCAAACCAGCGGCCTTGGCAGCCAACATCAGCGCCATGCACAGACCGCCGCCGGCACTGTCGCCGGCCAGCACCAGGTGCTCGGCGTTCACACCGTTTTCGATTAGTGCGCGGTAGACATCCAGAGCGTCCTCTACGGCGGCCGGGAAAGGGTGTTCCGGGGCCAGGCGGTAATCGATGCACAGGGTACGAATCCGGCTGCGGGCTGCCAATTGGCTGGTGAGCGGGCGATAGGCCCGGGCACTGCCGAATGAGTAGCCTCCGCCATGCAGATACAGCAACACGAAGTCAGGCCGGGCATCTGTGGGAATCGCCCAAAGCCCGCTGACGCTGGCCAGATTGGCGGCCTCAAAGGTCACGCCCTCGGCACAGGAGCCGGCACCGAAGAGTTGTTCGGCCTGTTGACGCTGCTGATCGACAGTCAGCGCGCTGAGGGGAGGTAGTTGGGCGAGTTGTTCTATGATGCCGTCGATGTTGTTGTTATTGGGCATGTGGACTCCGGGGCGCGTGTTATGGGGAAAACAAGTTAACTTCAAACATAGTTAATTGTCATAACTATATTGGCAAGATAATTTCGTTTCATCCTCATCTACGACGGGTCGTCGTTGCTACGCTAACCTCCGTGCCTCAACAAGAGCAGGGCTGCTCCTATTGAGGTGGGCCTGCATTGACTCAGCCTGAGTCAGGCCGATGCCTGTCGGTACTTCTTCAGTCGGTAGGCAAACTGCGCACGACTTAACCCCAGCAGTCGCGCGGCGGCGGCGAGGTTGCCTTCGCTCTTTTGCAGCGCTTCGTCGATCAAACGCGACTCCAGACCTTCAATGGAGAAGCCGTGTTCCAGGCGAGCCAGGGTTTCCAGCAAGGCTGGACGAGGCTGCGTGCTGGCGGGGCTCGGGTCAGTGGCCGCGAGGCTGCCATTGCCGTCCAGAGAGTACGCCTCCTGCGGCATGGGTTCGTTGCGAAACAGGTGGACCAGATCGATGGCTTGACCGTCTTCGCTGGCGATCAGGCCGCGCTCGACCAGGTTCTGCAATTCCCGCACGTTGCCGGGAAAGTCATAGCGCAACAGCACTTTGAGCGCGCGCATGGTCAGCCCGGCGGGCTTGCGGGCGTAGGCCTGACAGAAGCGCCGCAGGAACGCATTGACCAGCAACGGGATGTCGTCACGACGTTCGCGCAATGGCGGCAACGTGATGGGGTAGACGTTGAGGCGGTAGAACAGGTCCTCGCGAAAGTCTCCGGCCGCCACGGCTTTGCGCAAGTCGACATTGGTTGCCGCCACCACCCGGACATCGACCTTGATCGGCTGGCTTGCACCGATGCGCTCGATCTCACGCTCTTGCAATGCACGCAGCAGCTTGCCTTGGCCCGGCAGGCTGAGGCTGGCGATTTCATCGAGAAACAGGGTGCCACCGTGAGCCCGTTCGAAGCGTCCAGGACGCGAATGGGTCGCGCCGGTATAGGCGCCGCGTTCGACACCGAACAGTTCGGCCTCAATCAGATTGTCCGGGATCGCGGCGCAGTTGAGGGCCACGAAAGGTGCTTGATGGCGTGGGCTGAACTGATGCAACTGACGGGCGAACAATTCCTTGCCGACGCCGGACTCGCCGCTGAACAGCACCGTGGCAGGCGTCGGCGCAACGCGCTGCAAGGCGAGGGTCGCGGCGTTGAAGGCGGCGCTGGCGCCAATGGGTTTTTGCCCGCCGGGTAATTCGCTGTCATCGTCCTGGGGCGCCGGCGCCGGGGCCGGGCGCTGCTTGGGGGCGACGCTGGATGGCGTGGCGGTGAGATAACTCAGGTCCTGTTCGACATCGCCCCATTGCTCGGCGGTCTTGCCGATCACCCGGCAGCACTCATGGCCCATGCCCCGGCATTCGGTCTCACGGAAGATCACCAGACGACCAAACAAACCGCTGACATAACCGATGGCGTAGCCCAGTTCGGTCCAGCACACCGGATCCTGGCCGATCCCGTGGGCGGCGATATGTTCGTCGGCCTCACAGGAGTGGTGCCAGAGGAATTCACCTTCATAGAAGCCCGAGTCGGCGTCGAATTTGAAGTGCAGGGGTTCGACCTTGGTCATGCCTTCGAGTGTGTGCAGGCGCGTGCCGGCCGAGAAAACCGCCGCGGCATCGGCGTCTGGCCAGCGCTCGCGGATCAATCGCGCATCACGTGCGCCGGACAAATAGCCGGTGCGGGTAAACAGACCGCGAGTCTGTTCCAGTCCCTGGCGCTCGATAATCTCCCGCCGCAGCGCGCCGAAGGATGAACTGTGCAATAGCAGCATGCGCTGGTCGTTGAGCCAGATACGTCCGTCAACCGGGGAAAAGAACAGGCATTCGGCTAACTCGGCCAGGGTCGGTGAGTTGCCCTCGGTCAGTTGAGTGCTGTCTCCCCGGGGCGAGAAATGTTCCTCCTGCAACGCGAGATGAGGAAGCAGCGAATGGGGATTATTCATTGTTATATGCCCCTGAGCGAGTCGACTGATCGAAATGATCAATTAGCAAAACAGTTATTAAACATAACTTTATCATTTGGACAAGTGGCCGGTTGTCGACCGAGCGCCAAACGCCTTGCCCTATTCATCAGTGCTCTTCTCAAACCTTCAGGCCAGAGCCTTCGCCACCTAAAGCGCGTGGCAACGGAAGAAGTCGGCACAGCCCTTGCTCTAGTGCTTTCACGACGCTGCATCGTTTTCGCGAGGCCGCGTCAGGCAATTACAAACACAAGAGCCGGGAGACCGAAATGTCGGTAAGTGAACCATCTGATTTTCTGCGGGACGCACTGTGGTGCGAACGCATCTTCAATGGCGACTGGATACGTCCATTGGGCGGCGTCAACAGAGTCATCGAGCCGGCCACCGGCGAGGTACTGACCGTCACAGGATTAGCCGATGCGGCGGACATCGCGTTTGCCAGCCTGACCGCTGCCCGTGTTCAACCGGCCTGGGCGGCATTGGGGCCACGGGAACGCGCAGAGATCTTTCGCAAAGCCGCAGCCCTGGCCCAGCAACATTTTGCCGAACTGGCGCTGTACATCGCCCGGGAAAGTGGCGGCAGCCTGTTCAAGGGTGAACATGAGGTTCGCGAGGCGATCGTCTTGTTGCATCAGGCTGCCGGTCTGCTGTCGCAACCCCATGGTCTGGTCCTCCCAAGCGAAGCGGGGCGTTTGTCCTATGCGCGCCGGTTGCCCCATGGCGTGGTCGGGGTGATCTCGCCGTTCAACTTTCCCCTGGTGCTCTCCCTGCGTTCGGTGGCACCGGCGCTGGCGGCCGGCAACGCGGTGGTGCTCAAACCCGATCCGCAAACCCCGGTCAGTGGCGGTTTCATCATTGCCCGGTTGTTCGAGGCGGCCGGTTTGCCAAAAGGGTTGCTGCAGGTTTTACCGGGCGCAGCAGTGGCCGGTGAGGCCCTGTGCCGCGATCCGCATGTCCGGATGATCGCGTTCACCGGTTCTACCGCAGCCGGGCGCAAGGTTGCGGAGGTGGCTGGGCGTCATCTGAAAAAAGTCGCTCTGGAACTGGGCGGCAAGAACTCGTTGATCGTGCTCGAAGATGCCGATCTTGAGTTGGCGGCGAGCAATGCCGCCTGGGGTGCCTGGCTGCATCAGGGGCAAATCTGCATGGCCACCGGACGCATCCTGGCCCACGAATCAATCGCTGAAGAACTGGTCCGCCGGCTGGCAGAGAAAGCCCGGGCAATCACGGTCGGCAATGCCGCTCGCGGTGAGGCGGTATTGGGTCCTTTGATTAACAAACGACAGTTGCAACGCGTGCATGAAATCGTCACGGAGAGTGTGACTGCCGGGGCAACACTGCAAGCCGGCGGCGAGTTTGAACGGCTGTTCTACCAACCCACGGTGCTTTCCGGCGTGCGCCCGGGCATGCGCGCATTTGACGAGGAGATCTTCGGCCCGGTCGCCACGGTGGTGAGTTTTACCAGCGACGATGAGGCCATCGACCTGGCCAACCGCACCGAGTATGGCTTGTCCGCAGGGATCATTTCGCCTTCGGTCGGGCACGCGATGGCGATTGGCGAGCAACTCAATTGCGGTCTGCTGCACATCAACGATCAGACGGTGGCCGACGAATGCATCAACCCGTTCGGTGGGCGCGGCAACTCGGGCAATGGCGGCAGCGTTGGCGGTCCGGCCGACTGGGACGAATACACCCAATGGCAATGGGTGACGATCAAGGATAAGGCGCCACGCTATCCGTTCTGACGGACAGGACCAGACCGACGAGGTCGGGCGAGTACACAAAAATAATAAGAGGACTCAACATGAAACTCGACAACAAGATTGTGCTGGTGACCGGGGTCTCCTCGGGTATCGGCGCTGCTACTGCAAGCCTGCTGCGCGCCCACGGCGCCCACGTGATTGGCGTCGATCTGAAGGCGCCGCACATGACCCTGGACGGTTTTGTCCAGGGCGATCTGAGCAGTGCCGAGAACATCGACCGACTGTTGCCGCAGTTACCGGCACGGATCGACAGCCTGTGCAATATCGCCGGGGTGCCGGGCACTGCAAACCCGCAATTGCTGGCGCAGGTCAACTACCTGGGGCTGCGTCACCTGAGCCAGGCATTGCTGCCGCGAATCACCGCTGGCGGCAGCATCGTCAATATCGCCTCGATCCTCGGCGCCGAGTGGCCGTTACGCCTGGAACAGCACAAGGCGCTGGCACGCATCGAAGGTTTCGCCGCCGCGCAAGCCTGGCTGGCGGAGCACCCGGTACCAGACGAAACCTGCTACCAGTATTTCAAGGAAGCCTTGATCGTCTGGAACTACCTGCAGGCGCAGCCCTGGTTTCTCGAACATTCAGTGCGTATGAACAGCGTGGCGCCGGGCCCGGTCTTCACGCCTATCCTCGGCGACTTCGTGAGCATGCTCGGTGAAGCACGAACCCAGGCCGATGCCCATCGCATGAAACGCCCCGGTTATGCCGATGAGGTGGCGGCGGTGATCGCTTTCCTGTGTGCCGATGAGTCGCGCTGGATCAACGGCGTCAACCTGGCAGTCGATGGCGGATTGGCCTCCACCTACATCTGAAACGCACACCTATAGACAGCGGTGCAAGCCGCTACCTGAGCATGCTGGCTGGTGCCATGCGTGCAAAGCCATGCCAAAAATAAAAATAATGAGGAGCGTCCATGGACAACGTTAAACGTTGCTTTCGTTTCAAGCATTGCGCCCTGTTTCTGGCGTTATGCAGTGCAGGTGTGATGGTCGAAAGGGCCGAGGCCATGCAAATGGACCTGGGGGACTCGGATTGGAAACTGCGTTGGGACAACACCATCAAGTACAGCCAGGCCTGGCGTCTGCAAGGTCAGGACAGCCGATTGGTCAACGCACCGACCGCCAATGGCCTGTACCCCTCGATCCAGAGTCAGGGCGATAAAAACTTCAGCCGCGGTCTGGTCTCCAACCGTCTGGATCTGTTTTCCGAAATGGACCTCAGCCGGCAAAACTATGGGCTGCGTGTGAGCGGCGCGGCCTGGTACGACGATATTTACAACCAGGACACCGACAGCAGCGAGCAACCGCATTTCCTCAGCGAAACCCGCAAGCTCCACGGTCGCGATGCGGAAATTCTCGACGCCTTCGTGTTTCTGCGCGGTGACCTCGGCGAAGACTCCCAGGGCGTGGCGCGTCTGGGCCGACACAGCCTGATCTACGGTGAAAGCCTGTTCTACGGCGGCAACGGCATTGCCAATGCCCAGGGCCCGACCGATGTGGTCAAGTTGCTCAGCGTGCCGGGAACCCAGTTCAAGGAAATCCTGCGTCCGGTCAATCAGATCTCCGGGCAGTTGCAGATCAACCCGCAGTTGTCGGTGGGCGCTTACTACCAGTTCGAGTGGGAACGTTCCAATCTGCCCGGTGCCGGCAGCTACCTGAGCGATGTCGATGCCATCGGTTACGGCAGCGGTTCGCTGCGCGAAGTGTTTGGCAACGACACCGTGAATGGCGGCGATCTGAAACCGAGGAACTCGGGGCAGGGCGGCATGCAGATTCGCTTCAAACCGACCGGGACCGAACTGGAGCTGGGTTTCTACGCCGCGCAGTATCACGACAAAGCCCCGATCGGCCTGTACGCCTACCTCGACGGTGCAGCCGCGGCAGCCACCGGGCTGCCGATCCTGAGTTCCTATCGTCAGGTCTACGCCGAAGATATCAAGACTGCCGGCGTCAGCTTCTCCACTGCCTATGGGCCGTTCAACTTTGCCGGTGAAACCTCTGTGCGCTGGAATGCGCCGCTGGTGAGCAACCTGCAAGTGGTGACCCCAGGCACGGAGGCCGATGGCGGCGATGACGCACTGTTTGCCCGGGGCAAAACCGCTCACGCCAACCTGTCGGCGATTTACCTGCTATCGCCTACTGCTTTTTGGGATGGCGGCTCGGCACTGGCCGAGCTGGCGTGGAACCGCACCCTGAGCGTCACCGAGAACGCCGCGGCCCTGGATTCCAACACCACCCGCGATGCCACTGCGTTGCGGGTATTGGTGGAGCCTGCGTACTTCCAGATTGTCGACGGGATCGACCTGACCGTGCCGATCGGCATGGGCGTGGTGCTCGATGGGCGTTCTTCGGCCGTCAACAAGTCGGGCTTCGGCAATTCCCATTCCGGCGATTGGAGTGTCGGGCTCAAGGCGACCTACCTGCAGCGCTGGGATGTCGGCCTGAACTACGTGAACTTCTTCGGGGCCCCGAAAGCCGGGCTGCGCGAGGACGGCAATTTCAGTTACGGGCAGTCGCTGGCCGACCGTGACTTTGTCTCGCTCTACGTGAAAACCTCATTCTAATAAGGTGGATTCGCCATGCAGAACAACGCTTTCCTGAACACTTGCGTCCTTACCCTGGCCCTGGCTGGCATCAGCCTGGCGCAGGCAGCGGTGTCGCCTGAACAGGCTGCACGTTTGAAGTCTGAACTGACGCCTCTTGGCGGCGAGCGCGCCGGCAATGCCGATGGCAGCATCCCGGCCTGGGACGGCGGTTACACCAAGGTCGCGCCGGGCTACAAACCGGGTGACAAACGTGCCGATCCATTCGCCGGTGAGAAACCGCTGTATTCGATCAAGGCCTCGAACATGGAGCAGTACGCCAACGTGCTGGCCGAAGGCACCAAGGTTCTGTTGAAGAAATACCCGGACTATCGCCTGGACATATACCCGACCCATCGCTCGGCAGCAGCCCCGCAATGGGTGTATGACAACACCGGCAAGAATGCCACCCGTGCCACGCTGGATGTGAAAACCGAAAAAGTCGCCAGCGCCTATGGCGGCATCCCGTTCCCGATCCCGGACAACGGCGCGCAAGTACTGTGGAACTACCGGTTGTCCTGGCAGGGCGGCGAGACCATCAGCTCGCCGTTCGATACCTGGCTGATGACCGCCGGTGGCAAGAAGGTCCAGGCGACCCGAGCCCTGTTCAGCTATCAGTTTCCCTACTACTCGGAAAGTGGCAGCCTGGAAAATTTTGCCGGCAAGTACCAGGTTGGCAAGCTGCTGACCGAACTGCCGTCATCCAAGGCCGGCGAAGGCTTGATGACCCATTGGGACATGGACCCGTCCAACCGTGCGGCCTGGCAGTATCTGGTCGGCCAGCGCCGGGTACGCCGAGCGCCGAACATCGCCTACGACACCCCGGACTTCGTCACCTCTGGCGTCGGTCTGTTTGACGAAGCGTTCATGCTGTTCGGGCCTACCGACCGCTACGATCTCAAGCTTGCGGGCAAGAAAGAACTGATCGTCCCCTACAACAATAACCGCGCCGGCCTGGCCAAGAGCGACGACCTGGTCAAACCGAACTTTCTCAATCCTGATCTGGTGCGCTGGGAGAAGCATCGGGTCTGGGTGGTCGAGGCCACGCTCAAATCCGGCAAGCGCCATGTGGTGCCGCATCGGACCTACTACGTCGACGAGGACTCCTGGCAGATCCTGATGGTCGACGGGTATGACGCCCAGGGCAAACTGGGACGGCAGATGTATTCGCTGACGCTGCTGGCGCCAGACCTGCCGGCGCTCACTGCGCAAGTCATGTGGGGCAGCTACAACCTCGATACCGGTGCCTACTTCCTTAACTCTTCGAGCAACGATCTGGCGGTCCAGTACCAGACGATCGCAAAACCTTCGGCTTCCTATTACACACCGGATGCCATGGCCAACGAAAACATGCGTTGAACCATGGAGCACCGTGACGAGCGAAAAGCTCGTCGCGGTCGCTAGGGATTTTCCAGGCGGGATAAAGACATGAACGTTGAAAAAATCTTTGCGAGTTTCGGTCTGCGATGGAGTGCCTGCGCGCTGGTGTTGTGTCTGTTGGCGAGCACGTCCATGACTGCGCAGGCCGCGACGTTTGCTGTGCTGCAGCAGCCGGCACTGCCGACCGCCAAGGCCGCGCGCGCGGTATTGCTCGGGTTGGCCCGGGCTGGCGAACGCCTGGTGGCGGTCGGCGAACGCGGCATCGTGCTGCTCTCGGATGACTCTGGAATGACCTGGCGCCAGGCCCGTGTGCCGGTCAGCGTCAGCCTGACCGCAGTGCAATTCGTCGACGCGGAGCAGGGCTGGGCGGTCGGTCATCTGGGCGTGGTGTTGCACACCGAGGACGGTGGCGAAACCTGGCACAAGCAACTCGACGGTGAGCGTGCCGCCGCGCTGGCGGTGCAGGCCGCGGAGCGCAATGCCGATCAGCCGGGCGGTGCCAGCAACCTTGCGCAGGCACGGCAGATGGTGGACGACGGGCCGGATAAACCGTTTCTCGACCTGTACTTCAGTGACCGCCTGCATGGCTACATCGTTGGCGCCTACAACCAGATCTATCGCACCGACGACGGCGGGCGAAGCTGGCGGCCGTGGATGCAGCATGTGGACAATCCGCAGGGCCTGAACCTGTATGGGATCCGCGCTTCGGGTAACGACCTGCTGCTGGTGGGCGAGCGCGGCTTACTGTTGCGTTCGACCGATGCCGGGTATTCGTTCCAGCCTTTGAAATCACCTTATGAAGGTAGCTTTTTCGGTCTGCTCGGCACCCGCAGCGGAGCGTTGATTGCCTATGGATTGCGCGGCAACGCCTGGTGGTCCGAGGACCGTGGCAGCAGTTGGCGACGCCTCGACACCGGCATCGAATCAACACTGGCGACAGCCATCGAGCTGCGTGACGGAAGCTTGCTGTTGGCCAGCCAGAGCGGTGAGCTTTTGTTCAGCCATGACCAGGGGCACAGCTTCGACAAGCGTCAGAGCCGCAGCGGCGGGACGGTCGCTGCCGTGCAACAGGCAGCCGACGGCGGTCTGGCCAGCGTCGGTTTGAGTGGCGTGGCCACTGACCAGGATCCGCGGGCCTCTGCCAAACCTTGAAACTTCACGGTGTAGCGCTATCGGGCCTTGGCCCGTGCAACAGGAGTCAGACTTGAAAGACGACAAAACCCAAACCGTGATCGGCCGCCTGGAAGACTTCGACCAGGCGTCGGGCAATTTCGCCGAGCGAATGATCTTCAACCATCGACCGCTGGTGATCCTGCTGTGTCTGCTGGTGACGCTGGTGCTCGGTTGGCAAGCCACGCGCATCGGTATCAACGCCAGCTATGAGAAGACCATCCCTACGGGTCACCCCTATGTCGCCAACTTCCTGGAGAACCGCAGCGAGTTGAGCGGTCTGGGCAACTCGTTGCGAATCGCCGTGGAGGTCAAACAGGGCAGCATCTTCACCAAGGATTACCTCGACACCCTGGCCAGGCTCAACGACGAGCTTTATCTGCTGCCGGGTGTCGACCGCCCCTACATGAAGTCGTTATGGACCCCGACCACGCGCTGGACCGCAGTGACCGAGGAGGGACTCGATGGCGGCACCGTGATCCCCGATGACTACAACGGTTCGGCGACCAGCATCGAGCAGGTGCGAACCAACGTCGCGCGTTCTGGTGAGGTCGGCCAATTGGTCGCCGGCAACTTCAAGTCCAGCGTGATCTTCGTGCCGTTGCTCGAAGTCAGTCCGCAGACTGGCAAAGCCCTGGACTACGGTGAGTTCTCCCGGCAGCTGGAGGCGCTACGGGACAAGTACCAGACCGATGAACTGCGAATCCACATCACCGGTTTCACCAAAATCGTCGGCGATCTGATCGAGGGGCTGACCCAGGTCTTGTTGTTCTTCGTGATGGCGGTGTTGGTGACCGTGGTGGTGCTTTACGGTTACACCCGCTGCGCGCGCAGCACCCTGGTGGTGGTGACTTGTTCGTTGGTGGCGGTGCTCTGGCAGATGGGCCTGCTCGCGATACTTGGGTATGAGCTGGACCCGTACTCGGCGCTGGTGCCGTTTCTGGTGTTTGCCATCGGCATGAGCCATGGCGCGCAAAAGATGAACGGCATCATGCAGGACGTCGGTCGTGGCACCCATCGGGTAGTGGCCGCGCGTTATACCTTCCGCCGACTGTTCGCCGCCGGCATGACCGCTTTGCTCTGTGATGCGGTGGGCTTCGCCGTGTTGCTGCTGATCAATATCCGGGTGATTCAGGACCTGGCGATCACCGCCAGCCTCGGCGTGGCGGTGCTGATTTTCACCAACCTGATTCTGCTGTCGATCCTGCTCAGCTATATCGGTGTCAGCCCGGCAGCGGCGCAACGCAGCCTGAGTTCGGAAACCGCCGAGCTGCAAGCACAGATCAAGCATCCGTTGTGGCGTGTGCTCGATTTGTTCACCCAGCGGCGCTGGGCCATTGGCGCGATGCTGGGCGGCCTGCTGCTGGCGGCGTTCGGTTTTGCCGTGAGCCTGAACTTGAAGATTGGTGATCTCGATCCCGGCGCCCCGGAGTTGCGGGCCGACTCGCGCTACAACCGCGACGCGCTGTTCATGACCCAAAACTATGCGGCCAGTTCGGATATCTTCGTGATCATGATCAAGACGCCGGAAGATCAGTGCACGCGCTACGCCAGCCTGTCTGCGGTGGATGCGTTGGCCTGGCAACTGGAGCAATTGCCTGGTGTGGAGTCGACCACTTCAATGGCGGCGATGAGCAAGATCGCCACGGCCGGTTACAACGAAGGCAACTTCAAGTGGTATGAGCTGATCCCCAATGACGGCGCGCTGGGCTCCGTGCAGACCCGGGCACCGCGGGAGCTGTTCAATCAGGGCTGTTCGATGCTGTCGCTGTACGTTTACCTGTCCGATCACAAGGCCGATACCTTGAATCGGGTGGTGGAGGCGAGCGAGGCCTTCATCGCTGCGCATCAGGTGCCAGAGGTCAAATTCATGCTGGCCGCCGGCAGCGCCGGCATCGAAGCCGCGACCAATATCGTGGTGAAAAAATCCATGCACGAGATGCTGTTCTGGGTCTACGGCGCAGTCAGCCTGCTATGCCTGCTGACCTTCCGTAGCTGGCGTGCAACCCTTTGCGCGATGCTGCCGCTGATGCTCACCTCGATTCTTTGCGAGGCGCTGATGGTGGGACTGGGCATGGGAGTAAAAGTGGCGACACTGCCGGTGATTGCACTGGGTGTGGGCATTGGCATCGACTATGCGCTCTACGTGTTGAGCGTGATCCTGGCTCGAATGCGTGCCGGTGACACTCTGGCCCAAGCCTATTACCAGGCGCTGTTGTTCACCGGCAAAGTGGTTCTGCTGACAGGCATGACACTGGCGGTCGCGGTATCGACCTGGGCCTTTTCGCCGATCAAATTCCAGGCCGACATGGGCATCCTGCTGGCCTTCATGTTCCTGGTGAACATGCTTGGCGCCTTGATCCTGCTGCCGGCTCTGGCCTGGCTGCTGCTGCCGCAGAAGGTCTTCGCAAAAAAGGCTGAGGCGAGCGTGCTTGTGCAGTGGGTCAAGGAGGGCTGAAGGGCTCGGCACGTTGGACCCTGTGGGAGCGGGCTTATGTGGCGAGGGGGCTTGCCCCCGTTGGGGAGCGAAGCGCCCCTAAACCCAGTCATCGCGATCTTGAATTGGAAAGCGGTGACTGGTTTTACGACTGCTTCGCAATCGAACGGGGCGATGCGGCGTTCCGACAAGCCCCCTCGCCACATAAGCCCGCTCCCGCAGGTCTCGCGTTTTAACTGACGGGAATCAAGCCTTGGCCTTTTCCATCGATACAGTCAGCGGGGCCGAACGGGCAATCACGCTGATGATGGTCAGTGCTGCAATCACCAACCCGGGGGAGGTCGCCAGCAATACCCCGGTGGTGCCGGCTCCGGCTGCCAGAATCTGCCCCGCAGCCAAGGGCCCGGCGACTGACCCCAGGCGACCGATGGCTACCGCTGCGCCGACGCCGGTGGCACGTACCGAAGTCGGGTACGACGGCGGTGCCAGCGCGTAAAGCACCAGTTGCGCAGCCATCACAAACAACCCCGCGGCAAACCCGGCGATGCCCATAGGAACAATGCCCACCGACAGGCCGACTCCGGCCAGCGCCACCAGCAACCCGGCATAGACAAACAGCACCACCTTGATGCCGTTGCAGCGATCCAGCAGCAGTCCGCCGAGCAAGGAGCCGAGGGCGCCGCCGATATTGAACAGCATCTGCACCAGGCCCGCCTGGGGTTTGCTGAAACCCTGTTCCAGCAGCAGTGATGGCAGCCAGTTGAGCAACATGTACATCACGGTCAGGGTGAAGAAGTAACTCAGCCACAACGCCAGGGTAACGCGAGCCCGGCCTTCGCCGAACAGTGCCTGGCCGGTTGAAGCGCGCGCCACATTGACAGTCCCTTGTTGCTGGCGAAAGGCGCTGGACTCGGGCAACAACAGGATCATCAGCGGCACCACCAGCAACGGTGCGAGACCGCCGATGATGAAGGTCGCCTGCCAATGATCGGTGAACAGCATGGCGACCACCGCCGCCAGTGCTCCACCCAACGGCACGCCGGCATACATGATGCTGATGGCGGTACCACGGCGTTGTTCACCCACGGCTTCGGCGCACAGGGCAATCAGGTTGGGCAGGGCGGCGCCCAGGCCCAGGCCGGTCATGAAGCGCGCCAGCAGCAGGCTGGAGAAAGTGCTGACATAGGCAGTGCTGAGCGAGAACACGCCGAACAGCAACACGGCGCCGATGAGGATTTTTTTGCGACCGATGCGATCGGCAATCCAGCCGCCGAAGAAGGCGCCGGGCAGCAAGCCGATGATGCCGGCACTGAACACCCAGCCCATCATTTTCGGGTCCAGGGCAAAGGTCTGGCGCAGGCCCGCGGCGGCAGTGCCGGCAGCTTGCAGGTCGAAGCCTTCAATCAATGCAACGATAAAACACAGGGCGATGGTCAGCGTCGTACGACGTGATGGTGTGTCCATGGCGAACCTCATTATTGTTTTTGTTGGTGTGCTGACGGGTGAGCGCGAGCCTGCTCGCCTCAAGCGATGACAGGCTGGAATTAAGATTAACAAAGATAACTAAAAAATGAACGACCAAGGTTGTTGGCCAAAAAATGGCATTAATCTCATTAAAATCAACGTCATGATGCATTGAGTAAGATGGATCTAAAAAATAGATAATAATATTAATGTTCGGTTATCGGTCATTGTGGATTGACGCCACCCCTCGGCTGTTTCCATTCTCTGGCCTGAGATCCCTGGAACAACCCTGGCGATCCCGTTCAAAAAACAACAACAATAAGTGGACATCGAACATGCCAACGCACCCTTGGAACGCCCTTGCGGCGACTTCAGCCTTACCTGTTCGCGCACCTTGCCTGGTCCTGTTGGGCTTGAGTGTGATTGCCACCCCGGCGCTGGCCGAAGGCTTCATCGACGACAGCCACGGCACCTTGACCTTGCGCAATTACTACCTGGATCGCGACTATAAGGATGACGGGGCGAAAACCGCGGCCAGGGAATGGGCTCAGGGTTTCATCATGAATGTGGAGTCGGGCTTTACCCCGGGGACTGTCGGCTTCGGCCTGGATGCCCGCGGGCTGATGGGGGTGAAGCTGGACTCGTCGCCGGACCGTAGCGGCACTGAGTTGCTGCCGGTGTCCAGCAGCGACAAGCGCGCGGCGGACGAATATTCGCGCCTGGCCATGACCGCCAAGATGCGTTTTGCCCAGACCACGGTGAAGACCGGTGATGTGTCGATCTTCCTGCCGTTCGCTTTCGCCAGCCCGTCGCGGCTGTTGCCGCAGACTTTTCGCGGCACCACCCTCAGTTCCAAGGACATCGACGGGCTGACCCTCAACACCGGTTACATCGATCGCATCAACAAGCGTGATTCCACCGACTACCAGCCGATGAGCATCGCCTCGCCGAACCGGCGTTTCAATGGCGCGGCCACGTCATCGCACATGGCCTATGTTGGCGGCGATTATCAGGTGAACAAAGACCTCAGTCTGCGTGCCTATCACGCCGAAGTGGCGGACCTGTACCAGCAGAACACCCTGGCCTTGCTGCACAATCTGCAGGTGGGCGAGGGCACGCTGACCACCGATCTGCGCAGTTTTTTCAGCGACGAAGATGGCAGCGGCAAGGCCGGCAAGGTGGACAACCGCAACCTGTCGGCGCTGTTCGGCTATCGCTTTGGCGGCCATCGCCTGAGCCTGGGCTATATGCACGCCAGTGGAGATACAGCGACACCTTATGTGTCGGGTACCGAGTTGATGGGCATGAGTGAGCTGACCATGAGTTCGGACTTCCTCAATGCCAAGGAACGGACCTGGCAAGCGATGTACGACTATGACTTCACCGCCGTCGGGGTGCCCGGGCTGAAGAGCCGGCTGCGTTATGTGCGCGGTGATCATATCGAGCTGACGGCGCTGAATGCCGACGACCGCAAGGAGCGAGAATTCCAGATGGAGCTGGGGTATGTGATCCAGAGTGGCCCGCTGAAGAACGTCGGGCTGATGGCGCGCAAGTCGATCTATCGCAATGACTTCCCCGCCGGCGCGGCATTTCGCGATGAAAACCAGACCCGCTTTCTGGTGCTCTACACCGTACCGATCTGGTAAGTCCGTTTTACCTGTCATGAGGCCGGCGCGTTCCCCAGGAACGCGCCGGTGTCGGCGTTTCAGGCCTGGTAGACCTTCTTCAGCAGCCTGAGCAGGTCTTCGCGTTCCTGGCTGTCGAGGTTGGACGTTGCATCCATGTCGCTCTCGGCAGCGATCAGCTTCAGCTCTTTGAGCAGGGCCTCGCCGGTCTTGCTGAGAAAAATCCCATAGGAGCGCTTGTCCGGTTTGCAGCGCACCCGCACCGCCAACGCCCGGCTTTCCAGTTTGTTCAGCAGCGGCACCACTTGCGGTGGCTCGATGGTCAAGGCCTTGGCCAGGTCGGCCTGCATCAGGCCGGGGTTCTGGTCGATGATCGCCAGCGCCGAGAACTGGGCCGGTCGCAAGTCGTGGGCCGAGAGCCGACCAATGAGGTTCTGGAACAGTTTCAGCTGCGCCCGGCGCATGGCGTAACCGATCAGATCGTCCAGGGCGGAATCCAGCGGCGCCTGGGTTTCGGCGCTGTCGGCAGGGGCCTCGGGGGCGGCAGCAATCTTGGAAGACTTGGCCATTACAGGGTGAATCCTCGGCTGGCGGTTAAGAAGACTATCTAGTTTGCCGAGGTTGGCCGGGGATAGCCATGACCTCTTTCAGATCTCTGGGGGGGGCTAATGCCAGTCAGCCATTTCAGCCGCGACGTACTCTTTGTAGCAGCTGCCGAGCCCGCGAGGCTGCGTTCGGCTGAGAAGCAGTCGTGAGTCCGGTTGACGTGGCCTGCCTGACGCACCGCAGGTTCTGATTTTACGACTGCTACGCAGCCGAACGCAGGCTTCGCCAGCTGCTACAGATCCCAATGCGGCTTAACTGATTGGCATTGGGATTGTGCCTGTTTCCAGGACCGAAAAATATTTGGTTAATTAGATTAATAGTTAATTGACATAACTAATATTGGGGTTTAGTTTTTACCCATCGTCAAGCCAAGAACAAGAGAGCATCGCCATGAGCAACTACGAAGGTCGCTGGACAACGGTCAAAGTGGAAATCGAGGAAGGCATTGCCTGGGTCATCCTCAATCGCCCAGAAAAACGCAACGCCATGAGCCCGACATTGAACCGCGAAATGATCGACGTTCTGGAAACCCTGGAGCAGGATCCAGACGCCGGTGTGCTGGTACTGACCGGTGCGGGCGAAGCCTGGACCGCCGGCATGGACCTCAAGGAATACTTCCGCGAAGTGGACGCCGGCCCGGAAATCCTTCAGGAAAAAATTCGCCGCGAAGCCTCTCAATGGCAATGGAAACTGCTGCGCATGTACGCCAAGCCAACCATCGCCATGGTCAACGGTTGGTGCTTCGGTGGCGGTTTCAGCCCGCTGGTGGCCTGCGACCTGGCGATCTGCGCCGATGAAGCGACCTTCGGCCTGTCGGAAATCAACTGGGGCATCCCGCCAGGCAACCTGGTGAGCAAGGCCATGGCCGACACCGTGGGCCATCGGCAGTCGCTGTACTACATCATGACCGGCAAGACCTTTGGCGGGCAGAAAGCCGCCGAGATGGGTCTGGTCAACGAGAGCGTACCCTTGGCACAACTGCGTGAAGTGACAATCGAGCTGGCGCGTAACCTGCTGGAGAAAAACCCGGTGGTGCTGCGGGCGGCCAAGCACGGCTTCAAGCGTTGCCGCGAACTGACTTGGGAGCAGAACGAAGATTACCTCTACGCCAAGCTCGATCAGTCGCGCCTGCTGGACACCGAAGGTGGCCGCGAGCAGGGCATGAAGCAGTTCCTCGATGACAAGAGCATCAAGCCCGGTTTGCAGGCTTACAAACGCTGAACCCCGGCATTGAATCAGGGCGAGCTGGCCGGGCGATCGAGCGTCCGCCAGCTGTTCGCCCCGGCGCCCAGGCGCTACTGTGAACCCCTCGAACGTATTCCCGATAAAGACAATAAAGAGGAATCACCATGCTGGACGTGCCCCTGCTGATCGGCGGCCAGTCGTGCCCTGCCCGAGACGGACGAACCTTCGAACGGCGTAATCCGGTGACCGGCGAAGTTGTGTCGCGGGTTGCCGCCGCCACCCTGGAAGATGCCGACGCCGCCGTGGCCGCGGCCAAAGCGGCATTCCCCGCCTGGGCGGCCCTGGCCCCCAATGAACGACGCACCCGGTTGCTGCGTGCGGCCGAGCAGTTGCAGGCCCGCAGCGCGGAATTCATCGCGGCGGCCGGTGAGACCGGCGCCATGGCCAACTGGTACGGTTTCAATGTGCATCTGGCGTCCAACATGCTGCGCGAAGCCGCGTGCATGACCACTCAGATCACCGGCGAAGTCATTCCCTCCGATGTGCCCGGCAGCTTCGCCATGGCCTTGCGTCAACCCTGCGGCGTGGTGCTGGGTATCGCGCCCTGGAACGCCCCGGTGATCCTCGCCACCCGCGCCATCGCCATGCCGTTGGCCTGCGGCAACACCGTGGTGCTCAAGGCGTCGGAATTGAGCCCGGCGGTGCACCGGCTGATCGGCCAGGTGTTGCAGGACGCAGGCCTCGGGAACGGCGTGGTCAATGTCATCAGCAATGCGCCCCAGGATGCCGCGGCGATTGTCGAGCGGCTGATCGCCAATCCGGCGGTGCGTCGGGTCAACTTCACCGGCTCCACCCATGTCGGGCGTATCGTCGGTGAACTGTCGGCACGTCATCTCAAACCGGCGTTGCTGGAACTGGGAGGCAAGGCGCCGTTCCTGGTGTTGGAGGATGCCGACCTGGATGCAGCGGTGGAGGCTGCAGCCTTCGGCGCCTTCTTTAATCAGGGGCAGATCTGCATGTCTACCGAGCGCCTGATCGTCGATGCCAAAGTGGCCGATGCCTTTGTCGCCAGACTCGCGGCGAAGATCGCCACCTTGCCCGCCGGCAACCCCAACGCCGAAGGTTCGGTGCTCGGTTCACTGGTTGACAGTAGCGCCGGTGAACGCATCAAACTGTTGATCGACGATGCCCTCGACAAGGGTGCAACCCTGGTCACGGGTGGCCAGCTGGAGGGCAGCATTTTGCAGCCGACCTTGCTCGACGGCGTCACCGATGCCATGCGCCTGTACCGCGAAGAGTCCTTCGGCCCGGTGGCTGTAGTGCTGCGTGGCGAGGGCGATGAAGCACTGTTGCGCCTGGCCAACGATTCCGAGTTCGGTCTGTCGGCGGCGATCTTCAGCCGCGACACCGGCCGCGCTCTGGCCTTGGCCCAGCGGGTCGAGTCGGGCATCTGCCATATCAACGGCCCGACCGTGCACGACGAGGCGCAGATGCCCTTCGGCGGGGTCAAGTCCAGCGGCTATGGCAGTTTTGGCGGCAAGGCGTCCATCGAGCACTTCACCCAGTTACGCTGGGTGACCTTGCAGAACGGACCGCGGCACTACCCGATCTGAGCATCCGCCGCACCGTCGGGCGACGAACGCTTGAGAGTGATTGCCGCCCGCGTGCAGGCCAGACATAACAATAACAAGGCTGCAGCCACAGGCTGCCATGCCCCGGTTGCACGCATCGCTGCGAGCCGGTGGCGTGCCTTGATGGAGGACAAGCACGTGAGTTCCGAATTCAGATCGCCACCCCAGACCGAAGCCAGTGCGCCGCGCTATCGCCAGGTGTCCATCGGTCATCCTGCGGTCGAGGTCAGCGAAGAGCAGGGCATCCTGCATATGCGCTCCCTGGAACCCTTGGCCAAGTTGCCTGTACGTTTGCTGGATCGCCTGGTGCATTGGGCCCATGTGCGCCCGCAACAGACCTTTATCGCTGCTCGCCAGAACGGCGGCGACTGGCGCCGGGTGAGTTACGCCGAGATGCTGACCAGCGTCCGTGCCATTGCCCAAGGCCTGCTCAGTTATGGGCTTTCGGCTGAACGACCGCTGGCGATCCTCTCGGGCAATGACATCGAGCATTTACAGATTGCCTTGGGCGCGATGTATGCCGGCATTCCTTACTGCCCGGTTTCTCCGGCCTATTCATTGTTGTCCCAGGATTTCGCCAAGCTGCGGCATGTCTGCAATCTGCTGCAACCGGGCCTGGTGTTTGTCAGCGACGCTGCGGCTTATCAGCGGGCGATCGATGCGGTGCTGCCGGCCGAAACACCGCTGATCACCGTGCGCGGTCAAATTCCTGGCCGCCATCAGGTGAGCTTTGCCAGTCTGCTGGAACAACCCGGCAGTGCCGAGGCCGATTGCGCTTTCACGGCTACCGGGCCGGACAGCATCGCCAAGTTCCTGTTTACCTCAGGCTCCACCAAGTTGCCCAAGGCAGTGATCACCACCCAGCGCATGCTCTGCGCCAACCAGCAAATGCTGTTGCAGACCTTCCCGGTGTTCGGCGAAGAGCCTCCGGTGCTGGTGGACTGGCTGCCGTGGAATCACACCTTCGGCGGCAGCCACAACGTCGGCATCGTGCTATACAACGGCGGCACCTTTTACCTGGACGACGGCAAGCCGACCGTCCAGGGCTTTGCCGAAACACTGCGCAACCTCAAGGAAATATCGCCCACCGCGTACCTCACCGTGCCCAAAGGCTGGGAAGAACTGGTCAACGCGCTGGAGCAGGACGGCGAGTTGCGCGAACGTTTCTTCTCGCGCATGAAACTGTTCTTTTTCGCCGCCGCCGGTTTGTCCCAACGCGTTTGGGATCGCCTGGACCGGGTCGCCGAACAGCATTGTGGCGAACGCATTCGCATGATGGCCGGGCTCGGCATGACCGAGGCTGCACCGTCCTGCACGTTCACCACCGGGCCATTGTCCATGGCCGGCTACATCGGCCTGCCGGCACCCGGTTGCGAAGTGCGGCT
Organism: Pseudomonas sp. TH37; assembly: GCF_016650735.1. Classification (NCBI taxonomy): domain Bacteria; kingdom Pseudomonadati; phylum Pseudomonadota; class Gammaproteobacteria; order Pseudomonadales; family Pseudomonadaceae; genus Pseudomonas; species Pseudomonas sp. TH37. The sequence goes on along the minus strand of NZ_JAEKFD010000010.1, from coordinate 36,998 downwards.
GGTGCCGGTGGACGGCAAACTGGAGGGGCGTTTTCGCGGGCCGCACATCATGCCGGGTTACTGGCGTGCGCCACAGCAGACCGCCGAAGTGTTCGACGAGCAGGGCTTCTACTGTTCCGGCGACGCGTTGAAACTGGCCGACGCCCGCGATCCGCAACTGGGGCTGATGTTCGACGGGCGCATCGCCGAGGACTTCAAACTGAGCTCCGGTGTGTTTGTCAGCGTCGGCCCGTTGCGCAATCGCGCGGTGCTCGAAGGTTCGCCCTATGTTCAGGACTTGGTGGTGGCCGCGCCGGACCGCGAGTGCCTGGGTGCGCTGGTCTTTCCCCGTCTTTACGAATGCCGACGTCTGGCCGGTTTGAGTGCGGACGCCAGCGATGTCGAAGTCCTGGCCAGCACACCGGTGCGTCAGTGGTTCGGCGATTGGCTGCAACGGCTCAACCGCGACGCCACCGGGAATGCCAGCCGCCTGGAATGGATCGCGCTGCTCGACGAACCCGCCTCCATCGACCGCGGTGAAATCACCGACAAGGGCTCGATCAACCAGCGCGCGGTACTGCAGTGGCGCGCCGACAAGGTCGAGGCGCTGTATCGCGGCGAAGAACCTTCCATCTTGCGTGCCGGACCTCTGCCGTGAGCGGTGCGGGGCAGTATTCGAGCTTTGGCGATGTAGCCATTTTCGAAGCACTGCGCACGCCTTGGGTCGATCTCGGCGGGGCCTTGGCCCAGGTTTCGCCGATCGACCTGGGGATCAAGGTCGGGCGCGAGGTGCTGGCCCGCGCCGCTATCGATCCATCTTTGGTCGATAGCGTATTGGCCGGCTCCATGGCTCAGGCCAGTTTTGATGCTTACCTGCTGCCTCGGCATATCGGCCTTTACAGTGGCGTGCCGCAAGGGGTTCCGGCGCTGGGGATACAGCGCATCTGCGCCACCGGTTTCGAACTCTTGCGGCAGGCCGCCAGGCAGCTGGATGATGGCGTGCAGTTGGCCCTGTGCGTGGCGGCCGAATCCATGTCGCGCAACCCGATTGCCGCCTACACCCACCGAGGTGGTTTCCGGCTCGGTGCGGGGGTGGAATTCAAGGACTTTCTCTGGGAAGCCCTCTACGACCCGGCCCCGGGCGTAGACATGATCGCCACCGCCGAGAATCTGGCCCGGCGGCATGGCCTGAGCCGCGAAGAGGTGGATCGCTTCGCCCTCGACAGCCATCAATTGGCGCTGCAGGCCCAAGCCGATGGCTGGTTTGAACCGGAGCTGGTAGCGCTCGGCAATGAGCGCTTTGAACTGGCCGGCTATCAGCCACGCAGTATCCAGTTGCCACGGGGCGTAGACCGCGTGACTTGCGATAGTCATCCGCGACCCACCGATCTGGACGCCTTGGGTCGGTTGCGGGCTGTGCATGTCGGCGGTGTGCAAACCGCCGGCAACAGTTGCGCGGTGGTTGATGGCGCGGCGGCTGCGCTGGTAGGGCGAGCATCTGCCGCCCGGCGTCCGGCGTTGGCCCATTTGCTGGCCAGCGCCGTGGTGGGCGTGGCACCGGAATTCATGGGGATAGGGCCGGCGCCAGCCATCCAGTTGCTGCTGCAACGTAGCGGTTTGGCCCTTGGTGAAATCGGCTTGCTGGAAATCAATGAGGCTCAGGCCGCTCAGGTGCTGGCTGTGGCTCAGGTGCTGGAATTGGACGGTGACCGGCTCAACCGGCGCGGCGGCTCGATTGCTTTGGGGCATCCTTTGGCCGCCACGGGTTTGCGCCTGGTGCTGACCCTGGCCAGGCAATTGCGTGAGGGTAATCTGCGTTATGGCATCGCGGCCGCGTGTGTCGGTGGCGGGCAGGGCATGGCTCTGCTGATCGAAAACCCGGCGTATCAAGGCTGAAGTAGAACTGCAGTCAGCCCAATCCTTGCATCACTGTCTTGCGTTACTATGCAGACCCACCTTTTCTGGAAGTTGCCTGGATGAGTAAGCCCGGTCAAACGGTGCTGGTCGCGTTGCGCAAGATGATCGCCTCGGGCGAGCTGGCGGCTGGCGAGCGCTTGATGGAAATTCCCACGGCGCAATTGTTCGGTGTTTCGCGAATGCCGGTGCGCATGGCGTTCCGCACGCTGGAGCAGGAAGGCTTGCTGGTGCGTTTTGGCGGGCGCGGGTTTCAGGTGCGTTCGGTCAGCCCCGATGACATTGCCGGTGCGGTTGAAGTGCGAGGTGTACTCGAAGGTCTGGCGGCGCGTCAGACCGCCGAGCGCGGGCTATCGGACGAGGCCCGCGCGACCCTTGAACAGTGCCTGATGCAAGGTGATCAGCTGTTCGACAAGGGGTTTGTGACCATCGAGGACCTGGAGGTCTATCACGATCTCAACATGCGTTTTCACGAAGTGATTGTCGAAGGCAGCCACAACCCGGCGATCGCCGACGCACTGGCGCGCAATGATCATTTACCCTTCGCTTCGGTAACAGCCCTGGCAGTGGACCGCAACGACATGGTCCGGGAATACCGACGCTTCAACTACGCCCACATGCAGCATCATTCGGTGTTCGATGCCCTGGTCAACCGCCAGGGCGCGCGTGCCGAAGCCATCATGCGCGAGCACGCCAACGCCACGTTGCGTTATGCCGAGATCTTCGGCTCGGCGACGGCCGAAGAGCGGATGAAGGTCATTCTCCGCTCGGAATAGGCGCGACTCTTTCAGATATCCAGCACCAGAAGCGGCGTTTTCGAGCGCGAGCAGCAAGGGGTGAATTGGTCGTTGCAGGCCTGTTCATCCTCGGTGAGGAACAGGTCACGGTGTTCGGGCACGCCCTCCAGAACCCGAGTCAGGCAGGTGCCGCAAATGCCCTGTTCGCAGGAAATGGCGATCTCGATGCCCTGGTTTTGCAGCACCTGCACCACGCTCTTGTCGGCCGGCACCTCGAAAACCTGGCCGCTGCTGGCGACCTTGATCGAGAAGCTGCCATCGGCGCCTGTGTCGACAGGGTTGGCCGCGAAGTACTCGCGATGCAGGCATTGCTCCTGCCAGCCTTTGGCCTTGGCCGTGTCCAGCACATGCTGCATAAAACCGCCGGGGCCACACACATACAAATGAACGTCATTGTGTGGCGTGGCCAGGACCTTGGCCGCGTCCAGCGCAGTGTCGGGTTCCTGATCGAAGTGCAGGAACACCCGGTCGGCAAAAGCCGAGTGTTGCAGGCGTTCGACAAAGGCCGCTCGCTCCCTCGAACGGGCGCAGTAGTGCAGCTCGAAATCCGCGCCGCTGTGGGCCAGGCGCTCGGCCATACAGAGGATTGGGGTAATGCCGATACCGCCGGCGAAGAGCAGGCTGCGCGTGGCTTCATGGGCCAACGGAAACAGGTTGCGCGGCTCACTGATAGACAGCCGCGTGCCGGGGTGGATCTGCTGGTGCATGGCCAGTGAGCCACCGCGAGAGGTCGGGTCCTTGAGTACGCCGATCAGGTAGCGATGGCGTTCCTCGGGGTGGTTGCACAGGGAATATTGCCGGATCAAGCCGCCAGGCAGATGCACATCGATATGCGCGCCGGCGCTGAAGGTCGGTAGCGGTCGATCATCGACACTGGCCAGCTCGTAGCTGCAGATGTCCTGGGCTTCGTTGTTGCGGGATACCACCAGCACTTCGATCATGGCATTGACTCCTGCGGCGTTTGTTCCTGGGCGATAAGGCGCTCCAGAACACGGCGCGACTGCACGCCGCCGGCGTCGATATTGAGCTTGAGCAAGTTGCGCTGGGGGTGGCTGAGCAGGTTTTGTTGCTGGCGTTCGAGCATCTCCAGGTCCTCGCTGAAAATCTTGCCCTGACCCTCGCGAATGCTCGCGGTCAAGGCTTCATCCTGCGGGTTGAAATTGCGCGCCATGCCCCAGAAGTACCAGATCGAGGTTTCGGTTTCCGGGGTGATGAAGTCGACGACGATGCTCGACGCCTTGAACTGTTGGGGAGCGTGATAACCACCTTTTCCGGCATGGGCCACACCGACTTCGATCAGCACATGACTGGGCGGGGTGAAGCGGCAGATCTGCCAGCGATCCACTGGTACATCGGCGGCCAGATTGTTGCCGCGCAGGGCCATGCGCCAGAAGGGCGGGGCCATGATGTTTTCCATGTGGCGGGCAGTGACCACCTCGTCGCCGTCGACCGTGGTCACCGGCGGTGCTTCGTCGATTTCCTTTTGGCCGATGCTGGACGCGTGAACGTAGGTTTCGTGAGTCAGGTCCATCAGGTTGTCGATCATCAGGCGATAGTCGCACTGGATGTGGAACAGACCGCCGCCGTAGGCCCACTCATCGCTGACCGCCCATTCCAGGTGATGGATCAGCGCCGGGTCGGCCAACGCCTGATCGCCGGGCCAGACCCAGATAAATCCGTAACGCTCGACCACGGCGAATGTCTTGTTGCACGGAAAGCCGCGAACCCGTTGCCCGGGCATTTCCACGGTCTTGCCGTCGCAGCCCATCACCAGGCCGTGATAGCCACACACCAGATTGCCGTTTTCCACATAGCCCAAAGACAGCGGTGCGCCGCGATGGGGGCAGAAGTCCTCGACAGCTGCCACCTTGCCTTCATGCCCGCGGTAAAAAACCATCTTTTCACCACAGATCTGACGGCCTAGCGGCTTGTCGGCGATTTCATCGGGTGTACAGGCGACGTACCAGGTGTTCTTGGGGTACATGGAGATTCTCCAAGGCTGTTTGTTGTTATTTAGTGGATCCATTAATGTTGATTTATGGGGTGTTTGTCAAACTGATTCTGTTTGTTAACGATTTAGTGGATCCATTGGTCGGCTTGTGACGATTTATCGGTCGATCAGATGGCCACCGCAGAGGAAGGTTGTTTTTTTCGGCACGGGCCTTGTCGAAAAACGCTCCGGGCTTGAGTTGATGCTGACGGTTGGTGACTCACAAACCATCATCTACGCGGCGGATTAATAACTCGTTAGTTAATAGTACTGAGGGTATTTACTGGAAATACGTCGCATCATACAATGAGAATCATTACTACTAACTCATTGAGCGCGACGTCTTGAGCCATCCTCACCCCTTTGCCCGCCGCAAGGTCTTCATGAAACACGCGTTGCCGACACTCTCCTGCGTTATGTTTGCCAGTCCTTTATGGGCACAGCAAGCCATCGAACTGCCGACCACTGATATTCAGGCGAGCCGCGTCAGCCAAGACACGAGCTACACCACCTCCCAAGCCAGCACGGCGAGCAAAAGCAATGTGCCGATCAAGGAAGAGGCGCAATCGATCAATGTGGTCACCCAACAAACCCTGGCCGACTATCAGGTGCGCTCGCTGGCCGACGCCATGAAGTTCGTCAGCGGCGTCAGCCAGGGCAACACTCTGGGCGGCTCCCGGGATTCGCTGGTCAAGCGCGGTTTTGGCACCAACGATGACGGCTCGATCCTGCGCGATGGCGTGCGTTCCAATCTGGGGCACAACTTCAGCGCGACGACGGATCGTGTCGAAGTGCTCAAAGGGCCTGCTTCGATGCTGTACGGCGCGCTGGAGCCCGGTGGATTGATCAATGTGATCAGCAAGAAGCCTGAATACACCCAGAGCACAACCCTGAGTGGTTCGGCCTATAGCGAAGGCGGCGGCACCATGGCAGTGGATACCACCGGACCGATGGGAGATACGGGCCTGGCCTATCGCCTGATTGCTGAACGTGGCCATGAAGATTACTGGCGCAACTACGGCGTGAATGAGAGCACGTTGGTCGCACCGTCGCTGACCTGGACCGGCGACCGCGCCAGCTTGACGCTGAGCTACGAGTACAACGAATACTCCAATCCCTTCGACCGCGGCACCGTGTTCACCAACGGTCATCCGGCGGACATCGACTACGACAAGCGCCTCGATGAAAAATGGGCCAAAAGCGTCGGTATCCGTGAAGTGGCCACCGCGCGATTCGAGTATCAGTTGAATGACGATTGGAAAACCCGAGTTACCTACGGCTGGAACAACGACCGCTACAGCCTCTCGATTGCCCAGCCGAGTTCGTTGACCGGCAACAATCTGCGACGTGCTGCCAACGGCGCTCACTACGACGATGAGACCCGCTACGCCAGTTGGGATTTCATTGGCCAGCAGGAACTGTTCGGCCAACGCCATGACCTGCTGGTCGGCGCGGATACTGAAGCGTCCGACCAATTCCGCGGCAAAACCTACCGTAATACAGCACGGGCAGGCTTCGACATTACGTCACCGGTTTATGGTCGTCTGGCCGAGCCCAGTCTCGTCAGTGCTGCCCAAAGCGACTTGAGCAACCAGCTGACCTCCAGCTCGGTGTACTTCAAGGATAACTGGCACCTCGATGACCGCTGGATCCTGGTCCTCGGTGGTCGCCAGCAGCATTACGATCAGTACAGCGATCAGGGCCGCGGCAGCAGCTACACCGTCAACCGCGACGATAACGGCGATGCCTTCGTGCCGTTTTTGGGCCTGGTCTACAAAGCCACCGATACCTTGTCGCTCTATGGCAACTACAGCCGTTCGTTCAAGCCCAATACCGATGTCGACGATGCCGGCCACACCTTCGATCCGGAGGAGGGGCGCAGCTACGAGGTCGGCGCGAAGTACGACCCGCTGCCGGGGCTGAACATCAACCTGGCGCTGTTCGACATCGTCAAGAAAAACGTCGTGACCAGCCAGACGATCAATGGCGTCAGCCTCTCGGAGGCGGCGGGCAAGGTCGGTTCGCAGGGTCTGGAATTGGACATCACCGGGCGTGTGGCTGAGCGCTGGGACCTGATCGGCACCTACGCTTACACTCACACGGAAATTCTCGACGATCCGGATGACGAAGGTCACCGCCTCGCCAATGCACCGAAGCACACCGCGAGCCTGTACCTCACGCATCACCTGAACATCCCTGCGGAATTCGGGGCCTGGCATACCGGTGCTGGCGCGCGTTACGTCGGCGAGCGTGCGGCGAACAACGCCAACGATTTCTGGTTGAGCAGCTACACCGTGGCCGATGCCTTCGTGCGTTGGGAATCGCCGATGTTCGGGTACAAGACTTCGCTGCAATTCAACGTCGACAACCTGTTCGACAAACAGTACTACCCGTCCTCCACCGGCAGCCAGTTGCAGGTTAATGTCGGCGAGCCGCGCACGGCACGACTCAGCGCCAGTGTGACATTCTGACCCCTGTGCATTGACGGCGATGCTTGGGCTGTGTGTCGAGCCCAAGTAGCCGGCGCAACCCAATTCAAAATGTGGGAGCGGGCTTGCTCGCGAAGGCGATGTGTCAGTCACACATCAGTGTTGGCTGACCTGACGCTTTCGCGAGCAAGCCCGATCCCACAGGTTCCGTACCATCAGGCTTCGACCGCTTCTTTCGTTCCGGTGACTCAGAAGTTGATCGAGGCGCTCAGCCGCGCGGTCAATGGCGCGCCCTGGAACAGGTAGCCATCGCCCATGTACTCACCGGCATCACGCCAGTAGCGTTTGTCGAACAGATTGTCCACGGTCAGGCGGAACACCGTGTCGTAACCGTCGATGCGCGTGCTGTAGCGGCTGCCGATGTTGAAAATGGCGTAGGCACCGGTCTGCACTTCTCCCTGGCGGTTGGCGTACTTGCTGCCGCTGTACTGCACTCCGCCGAGCAGCGCCAGGCCGTCGAACCAGGGCAGGGCGTAGTCGCCGTAGAGGTTGGCGCGCAGGGTCGGAACGTTGATCGCCTGATGGCCTTCATAAGCTGGCGTGCCGCTGTCGGTGACCCGCGCGCGGATCGCCGCGACACTGGCAGAAATTTGCAGGCGCTGGCTGGCCCAGCCATTGGCCGAGAGCTCCAGCCCGGTGTTCTTCTGTTCGCCCTGTTGGGTGAACGTGAACGTGCCGTCGTCATTCGGTCGTGAGTACTGATAGGCCTGACGGATCTGGAACAGCGCCGCGGCCAGGCTGATGCGCTGCCAGTCGTATTTGATGCCGGCCTCGATTTGTCGCGACACGGTGGGCGCGAGGATTTCAAAGGCATTGGTGGTGAACCACGCCGCTTCGCCGCCCAGGGACAGGCCCTTGCTGTAGCGGGTGTACAGCGACAGGTTTTGCAGCGGCTTGTAGATCAGTGCGGCCTGGGGCAGGAACACATAGCGCTGGGTGTGCCGGGTAGTATCGCCCTGGCTGTCGAAGGTCTCTTCATCCAGGCCCACTTCGCGCCCGCCGAGCACGGTCTGCCATTGCTCGTTGAAGCTGATCCGGTCATTGAAAAACAACCCGTACTGACGGCTGTCCAAGCGTCGATAGGAATCGTTGAGCGGCCCGTCGTAGCGAGCAAAATCAGCCGGCTCGCTATAGATGTTGGCACTGCCGATCATCTGGTTGATGGCATCACGTTTGTCCACCACGCGGCGGAACGCGCTAGTCCCGATGCTCAGTTCGTGGCCCAGTCCGGCGGTTTCGAAGCGGCCGCTGAGGGTGGCCTGCACCTCGTCGTTGCGGCGGGTATCGTCGGGGCTGCGGAAATCGTAAATGTCGTAGTCGCCCTCGGGGCTGAAGTAGTTCGGCACTGCCGCGCTGGCGCAACTGGCGGAGCCGTAGCAGCCCCAGGCGAACGAACTGTAGTCATCGATCACCACCCGGCTGCGCGAAGCGCTGAGGTTGCCTTTCCACTGGTCGCTGAAGCGGTATTCGAAGTTGCCGTTGAGGTTCAGCGCGTCGGTGGTAACCGGCTCCGAACCGCTCTGGTGTGCCAGCAGCTTCTTCGGCGAGGCATGGTGCGGCAGGCTGGAACCGCCGAGCAATTGATAACCCGGTGCCGAGCGCTGTTCCTTGGTCTGGTACTCGGCATCCAGTTGCAGCAGCGCATCGGGGCTGATGTTCCAGTCGAAGGCCAGCGAGGCGAAATCGCGCTGGCCGTTGGTGTGTTCGACGTAGGAGTGAAGGTCTTCATGGGCCACGTTTGCGCGCAGGCCGAACTGCTGTTCGCTGCCGAACCAGCCACCGACGTCGGTGGCCAGGTAACCGCTGCCGCGATCATCGGTGGAGACGGTGACCGAACGCACATCGGCAGGTCGCTTGGTCACATAGTTGACCAGTCCGCCGGGTTCGCTGACGCCGCTTTGCAGACCGGAAAGGCCCTTGAGCAACTCCACCTGCTGTTTGTTTTCCAGCCCGACGTTCTGCTCGCCGGTGATGGTGCGGCCGTTGATCTTGTAGCTGCTGGCGGAGTTGAGGGAAAAACCGCGCACCACGAAGTTTTCGTAGTAACCGACCGGCGCGTAGCTTTCACCCACCGAGGCGTCGTTGCGCAGCACTTCGCTGAGCAGGCGGGCTTGCTGATCCTTGATCAAGGCTTCGTTCACCACCGAAATCGAGGCCGGCGTATCGAGCAATGGCGCCGCTTCGAAACCACCGACCCAAGCGCTTTCGGCCTGATAACCGGAGGTGTCTTCGCCGGTGACGGTCACCGCCGGCAGTTCGGTGGCGGCCCAGGCCGAAGGCATCGCGCTGGCCAGCAGCAGGCCCAGGTTCAGGGGATTGAACGCGAACCGCGGGGCGGTCACTCCCTCGCGGGAGGTCCGGTAAAGCATATCCATGAAAACTCCTCGACGACTGCGCTCCCGGGCTAGCGGGCACAGATGCCCGGGTGCGCTTCAGGAAAGAGTCGGTTAAAACTGGAAAAGGCGATGTGTGCCCTGAGGGCTGGTAGTGCATGGCCCCTGGCGCATACGGCAATTATCGCGCAGGGGCGCTTTACGGTGGGTCAATGTTCTTTGGCTTTCCTGATCCTGATCAAAATAAACAGCAGGACACAGAGCGCGATCGGGGTCATGGCCAGCATGGCGTCTCTCGCGGAAATGTCCGCGCCCATGACGTGCAATCCCGAGTAGAGCAGCTTGAACAGGCTCAACAAGTAATAGGTGATGGCGATAATCGACAAGCCTTCGACCGCGCGCTGGATTTTGATTTGAGTATCGGCGCGGGCGTTCAGGCTCTTCAGGATTTCCGAGTTCTGCTCTTCCATTTCGACCTGCACACGGGCCTGCAACAAGTCCCCGAGGTTGGCCACGCTTTCGGCCAGTTGCTCCAGGCGTTGTTCGGTGACGGCGCAGTATCTGACCGTGGGTTTAAAGCGTCTTTCGATGAAGATACCCAGTCGCTGGCAATCACCCACGTGGCTTTCGCGCAGTTCGCCCAAACGTTCGAAAACCAGTTGTGCATAGGCTTGGGTGGCGCTGAAGCGGTGTCGGGTTTTTGCGCTGCTGCTGACCACCTGCGCTGACAGGTTGGCAATGTCGGTCAGCAACGCTTTCGCATTCCCGGTATCGGGGCCGGCGTTACGTTCCGAAAGGTTTACCAGGGTCTTGTCGAAGACGTTGAGCTGAGTACTCAAGGCTTTCGCGGTGATGAGTGAAAGCGAAGCCATCATTCGGTAGGTTTCGATTTCCAGCAGGCGGCGGATCATCCGTCCCAGCCGATACGCATTCAGGCGTTTATTAATGAACAGGAAACGGTTGGTGCCGTCGGCGCTCAGGCGAAAATCGCTCCAGACCGTCGCATCGCCACCGCCGATGCAAGAGCCGCTAGGATCTTTGAATCCATAAACAGACAGATCGCCAGAGAAGGATGTATCGGTGCGCACCACAATCTGCACAGCGTTGATCATGTGCTGCATGAAGGGTTCGACCCGGTCCATCAAGGCTTTGGGTGGCGGGCTCCAGCATGGCTCGTGACTGGAGGAGGGTACCACCAGCGTCAGCGTCAGGAACTCCGCGTGCCGCTCCCACTTTAAGGCATGGCCCTCCAGTTCGGTGATGCCCTGGGCCGCATCCGGGTCGACCGGGCCGGGGCAGCAGCGACTCAGCAGAGTGTCGCACTGCCCGTCATTCGCCAGAAACGCCATATGAAATACATGGGCGGGCTCGTCGAAATACAGAGAAGGGCGCGCGTGCAACTCGTTGTGCAGGATCAGTCTTTGCGGATGCATGCTGTTTGGGCCATGTTGGAGTTGTTTGTTCTTGGGACAGGATGACGAATACCCGAGTCACAAACAAAACCTGGCGGTGCCCAATGCCAATCAGCCAAGCACGGAACCTGTGGGAGCGGGCTTGCCCGCGAAGGCGGAGTATCCGCCTACATCAGCGGTGCTACCTTTTCAGGCGAACGGCCATCACGGATGAGTCCGGCATGAGATGCACAGCACCGTTGTGAACTATTCTTCTCAAGTGGCCCCTGCAATGCCTCATTCAAGGAATTGATATAAATCAACGCTTAAGAGGCTTTAATGGCGGAGTCTGGGCCTGATGCTGGATTCTCGAGCCGGCGTCGAGGATCAACCTGTCTGGAGTCAGATCATGAGCCAGTATCAACGGTTATTACTGATCATCAACCCGCTGCTGCGCCATTCGCCTGCGATAAACCATGGCGCCGCCCTGGCCAAGGCCAGCGGGGCGAGCTTGCACATTGCCGGCCTGATTCCCTCGTTGGACATTCTGTCGCTGCTCGAAGAAGGCGACCGCAAAATGGCCCGGGCGACCTACCTGCAGGAGCACCGCGACTGGCTCGATGAGCAGGCGGAAAAGATGCGAGGCCGGGGGATCGAGGTGACAACCGAAGTCGCATGGGCCGATAACATGCGTCAGGACATCCTTGACCATGTCACGCAAATGCAGCCCGATCTGTTGATCAAGCAAGTGCAGCATGAACCCGTGCTCAAGCGCGCGTTCTTCACGCCGCTGGATTGGCGTTTGTTGCGCCATTGCCCGGTCCCGGTTTATCTGGTGGGGGGTGAATGCCATGCCTTGCCGCAGAAGGTGGTGGCCGCGGTTGACGTGTCAGACACCGAGCCTTCGAACAATGAACTCAATGACCGGATCATCCTGCAGGCGTCGAGCCTTGCGCTGCAGTGCAATGCCGAGCTGCATCTGCTGTACGCGTGTGACATTTCGGCTGCCTTTCTGGCGGATATGGACGGCGGTCTGACGCTCGCGGAGCTTACCCGGGAGTTGCGCAGCGACCTGGAAAAGTCTTTTCTCCAGTTGGCCGCTCGGTTCGGTGTGACCGCTGACTGTCGGCATTTCATCATGGGGAACCCTGTATCAGTACTGAGCGAATTCACCAATGAGCATCAAGTGGATGTGATCGTGATGGGCAGAGCTCAATACCGTGGTCTGGAGCGGCTGCTTGGCAGCACGACGGAACATATTCTGTACCAGGTGCCTTGCAGCATTCTGGCGGTCTAGGGGCGCACGTCCCTATTGGAATGATGGCCGCCGTCAAACGAACGCCCGTTTTTTGGGGCTCCCGCCCCAGGGAGGTTTTCAAATGACTAGTCCTTCATTGCAAACCATCTTGCATGACCGGGTTGATGCCGGCCGAGGCCTGGTGGAACCGTTGCTTAAATACGCTAAAAGAGCCGACGTCATCGTCCTTGCCTTGCCCCGTGGCGGCGTTCCGGTCGCCTATGAAGTGGCCACGGCCCTGGAGGTTCGCCTGGACCTGATGCTGGTGCGCAAGCTGGGAGTACCGTCTCATCAGGAACTCGCCATGGGCGCGATTGCCAGCGGCGACATACGAATTGTCAATGACGATGTACTGAGGGCGAACGGTATCGATCAACGCACGCTCGATGGCGTTACTGCACGAGAAACCCAGGAATTATTGCGTCGCGAGCGTATATACCGGGCATCGCGCGCACCTGTGGCGCTCAAGGATCAGGTGGTGATTCTGATCGATGACGGCCTGGCGACAGGCGCCACGATGATGGCCGCGATACAGGCCGTGCGTCTGCAAGCGCCTTCTCGCATCGTCGTTGCCGTGCCGGTGGCACCTCTTGAGACGGCAGAGGCGCTGCGCGATGAAGTGGACGAGCTGATTTGCCCGCTGATCCCTGATTGGCTGATTTCGATCGGCCATTGGTACAAGGATTTTTCGCAGACATCGGACGAAGAAGTCATCGATCTTCTGCACCGGGCGTGGCAAAGAGAGCCAGCGATGAAATGAGGCGAACTGCTGGCCCCCCGATGTCCGTTTCGTTGTCAAACTTGCTTTCTTTTCAGAAGGTTAGGCATTGGCGATATGCGGACTTTGGTATGGATGGCTGCAACGTTTGTCCTGGTGACTCTCTCGCTTGAGGCTCAGGCAAAAGACCTGGGCAAGAACAGTCGTTTCGTCTGCAGCTGGGGCTCGGACATAGCTGCCGGCGCACAAGCGTCAAAGCTTTCCGGGCTCACGCTTTACGGGGCGCGCAGGAAACTGCAAGCGCGCAAATTTCCCCGGCCGTGGATGCGCATGACAGCCATGGGGATCACGGAACAAACCTATAACAGTCCCTCACGCCTCAAGCCTTCCGACATCAAGCAAACGTATTACGAGCAATGCATCAAGCATGAACTGGCGCAACGGTAGCCTGGAGGGCGGCTAATTTGTAGGAGCTGCCGAAGGCTGCGATCTTTTGCCTTTGGCGTCTGTTCAGACAACGAGTCGCCCGTTGGAAAGATCAAAAGATCGCAGCCTGCGGCAGCTCCTACGGGGGGCTCGTAACATACGCCGACAACTCACAACCCCCATCCCTCTCTGACAGCCTTTCGAATCCCCTCCAGCAACATCGCAAACGCCGGGTTGTCGTTGTTCTCGCGCCAGATCAAGTGCAGCTCACTCTGCACGCCTTCCCCCAGATCGATGTCGCGAAACACCACGTTCTTGAACACGACACTGGTGGCGCAACGCGGCACCAGCGCCAGGCCCATTCCGGCGTTGACCAGAGCCAGGATGGTCAGGGACGAGCCGAGCCACTGCACATATTCCGGGGCGACGCGGGCCGAGCGAAGCATGCCGGTCAGCAGTTCGTTGAACGGCGGGTAAGCCGCATGGGAGTACATGAGGAAGGGTTGTGCGTCCAGGTCTTTGACGGACACGGTTTCGGCGCTGGCCAGCCGATGATTGTGGGGGACGGCCAATACGAAGGGTTCACGCACCAGGCATTCGGTGGCATAGCCCGGCTCCAGCAACGGCGCGCGAACGATGCCCAGGTCGATCCGGCGGGCGCGAAGGGCTTCATGTTGCTGGTAGGTGTTCATCTCCGACAGATCGATTTTGACCTGAGGCTGTTTGAGCCGCGCTTCAGCGATGACCTTGGGCAGGAACTCGTAAACGGCGCTGCCGACGAAGCTGATGTTGACCGTACCGATGTCGCCTTCGGCGAAACGCCGGGCAGTCACGGCGGCTTGCTGAGCGCGCTCCAGCAGGTTCTGCGCTTCGATGAAGAAGGCGCGACCGGCGGCGGTCAAGGCGACGCTGCGCGTGCTGCGGGTGAACAACTCGACGCCCAGGTGGTGCTCCAACAATTGAATCTGGCGACTAAGAGGCGGTTGGGTCATGTTCAACCGTTCGGCGGCTCGGCGAAAGTTGAGTTCGGTGGCCACGGTGGTGAAGCAGCGCAGTTGCGTCAGTTCGAACATTGATCTAATCCGGGTATCAATCGAGTGCCAAGTTAGATTAGACGGGATCAATAGGCGCGTCCATGATCGTTTCTCCCCTAAAAAAACAATGAACGGGAGTCGCCCCTTGAGTACCCATCAGAGTCCGCCGGACCCGACAGTCCTCGCCCGAGCAGCGGCCAAGGTCAAGCGCCATGTGCTGCCGCTGTTTGTGGTGATGTTCATCGTCAACTACATCGACCGGGTCAACATCGGCTTCGTGCGCAGTCACCTGGAAACCGACCTGGGCATTGGCGCCGCGGCCTATGGCTTGGGCGCCGGGCTGTTTTTCATCGGTTACGCGATCTTCGAAGTACCGTCCAATATGTTGCTGCAACGCTACGGTGCTCGCGCCTGGCTGACGCGCATCATGTTCACCTGGGGCGCGGCGGCGATGGCCATGGCCTTCGTGCGCGGCGAAACCAGCTTCTATGTACTGCGCTTCATTCTCGGCGCCGCCGAGGCGGGGTTTTTCCCCGGCATCATTTATTACTTCACCCAATGGCTACCGTCGACCGAGCGGGGCAAGGCCATGGCGATTTTCCTCAGTGGTTCGGCCATTGCCTCGGTGATTTCTGGTCCGGTGTCCGGTGCGCTGCTGCACGTCAGCGGTCTCAGCCTGCATGGCTGGCAGTGGATGTTCCTGATTGAAGGCTTTGCTTCCATCGTGCTCTGTGGGTTTGTCTGGTTCTGGCTGCAATCCCATCCACGCGAGGCGAAATGGCTGAGCGTCGAAGAAAAGGACGCACTGGTAAGCGCCATTGCCCTGGAACAGCAGGCTCGCGAAGCCGTGCAGACGGTCAAACCGTCGATGTTCAAATTGCTGGCCGACCGGCAGATTGCCCTGTTCTGCTTTATTTACTTTTCCATCGCCCTGACGATTTATGGCGCCACGTTCTGGCTGCCCAGCATGATCAAGAAGATGGGTAACCTGGGCGACTTCCAGGTCGGCCTGTTCAATTCGATCCCGTGGATCATCTCTATCCTAGCGATGTATGGCTTCGCCGCCATGGCCAGTAAATGGAAATACCAGCAAGCCTGGGTGGCGGTGACGCTGGTGATTGCTGCGTTCGGCATGTTCATGTCGACCACCGGCGGGCCGATCTTCGCCTTCGTCGCCATCTGTTTTGCGGCCATTGGTTTCAAGGCGGCTTCAGCATTGTTCTGGCCGATTCCCCAAGGCTATCTGGATGCGCGCATCGCTGCGGCAGTAATCGCTTTGATCAACTCCATCGGCAATCTCGGCGGCTTTGTGGCGCCAACCGCGTTCGGGTTCCTGGAACAGACCACCGGTTCTATCGAAGGCGGTTTGTACGGCCTGGCGGCCACTTCGCTGGTCGCGGCCGTGGTGATCTTTTTTGCCCGCACTGCACCGCGTGGCGACACGCGCAGTTCGCTCACCGGTGAACCGGTCGACGCCGCGGCACCGAAAAAACCTGTCAGTCATCAAGCCTTGAATACCGAGCCAAAGGGAGCTGCCTCTTGAAAATCAAACGCGTCACCGTCACCCCCATCGCCTTCCGTGATCCGCCGCTGCTCAATGCCAGCGGTATTCACGAACCCTTCGCGCTGCGCTCGATCATCGAGATCGAGAGCGACAATGGCTACATCGGCCTGGGCGAAAGCTACGGCGACGCCCCGGCGCTGGCGATTCAACAGCAATTGCAAAATCAGTTGATCGGTCTCGACCCGTTCAACCTCAACCAGTTGCGCGCCATCGTGCAGGCCACCGTGGCGGCAAACAAAACCCCGAGCATCGCCGGTGCGGAACTGGCGCCCGGTTCTCACGCCAGCAAAGCAGTAAGCAACGCATATTCGGCGTTCGAAGTGGCGTTTCTCGATCTACAGGCGCATTCCCTGAATGTGCCGCTGGTGGACCTGCTGGGCGGGGCGATTCGTGATGAGGTGCCGTTCAGCGCCTATCTGTTCTTCAAGTACGCGCAACACATCGATTCACCGTACAAACCAGACAGCTGGGGCGAGGCGCTGAACGAAGAGCAGATCGTCGCCCAGGCTCGGCGCATGATCGAGGCCTACGGTTTCAAGAGCATCAAGCTCAAGGCCGGGGCACTGCCGCCGGAGCACGAAGTGTCGTGCATCAAGGCGCTGAAAAAAGCTTTTCCAGGTTACCCGCTGCGCATCGACCCGAACGGCAACTGGTCGCTGGAAACCTCGATTCGCATGGCAGAACTGCTGGGTGATGACCTGCAGTATTACGAAGACCCGACACCGGGCCTCGACGGCATGGCCGAGTTGCACAAACGCACCGGTCTGCCGCTGGCGACCAATATGGTAGTCACTGACTTTGATGAGTTCCGCCGCAGCGTGGCCCTGAACAGCGTGCAGATCGTGCTCGCCGACCATCATTACTGGGGTGGCCTGCGCGACACTCAGGCGTTGGCGAAAATGTGCGACACCTTCGGCCTTGGCGTGTCCATGCATTCCAATTCGCACCTGGGCATCAGCCTGATGGCCATGGCGCATGTCGCCGCCTCGGTGCCCAACCTCGATTACGCCTGCGACACTCATTACCCCTGGCAGGAACCGGACGAAGAGGTGATCAAGGGCGGCAAGCTACCCATCGTCGATGGCTGCGTGAAAATCACCCGTGCGCCAGGGTTGGGCCTTGAGCTGGATCACGATCAATTGGGCAAGCTGCATGATCAATACCTGACCTGCGGCATTCGTCAGCGCGATGACGTGAAGCAGATGCAGCGTTACAAGCCGGACTGGAAGACGATCAAACCGCGTTTTTGATTTCGCATAGTCAGTTAAGTCATTTCGGCCGCAACCCACTTCTTGTAGCAGCTGGCGAAGCCTGCGTTCGGCTGCGTAGCAGTCGTAAACCCTGAGTGCACAGTGTGCCTGATGGACCGCAATGCCTGATTTTGCGACTGCTTCGCAGCCGAACGCAGGCTTCGCCAGCTGCTACAAGGCCGAAGCAGGCTTTGGCAGTTGCTACGGATCGCATTACAACCAATTGCTGGTCATGCATTGTCCGGCGCCTCACGAAACCGTTGCTCGATGGCATCCGCAAACGGGTACAACGAAAACCAGGGCCTGGCTTCGTCGATCACCCGCTGAAATGACGGTCTCTGTACCAACCTGTCGAAATAGGCGTTCAAGTGGCCGTAGTCGTCGGGGAACGGCACGAGCGTGCTGGCATAGAAAAGTGCCGGGGCGGCGGCGCAATCGGCCATGCTGAACTCCGGGCTGGCCACCCAGATTCTGGACGCCATCCGGCGATCGAGCATGCCGTACGCCGTTTCCAGTGTGGACCGCTCTCTGCTCAAATCACCGTTGGTCGCGTGTAGTCGATCACTGACAATCTGTTGCATCGGCACTTGTACATAATGGTCGAAGAAACGATCCCATAAGCGGACCTCCAGCGCGCTATCCCAATCGTCTGGAACCAGTCTGTGCTTGCCTGGATACCGTCGATCCAGGTACTCGATGATGATGCTGGACTCCGGCAGATTCCGCTGGTGAACATGGTCGCGAATAATCGGGAACTTTCCGATTGGCCACAATGCCCGAAGTTCTGCGCTGTCGGCAGCGTCCCCGAGATCGATGATTCTTCTCTCGAATTCGGTGCCGTTTTCGTAGAGCGCGATGAGCACTTTGTGGCAGAACGACGCCAGCGGATGGTAGTAAAGCGTCAGCGACATCTTTCAACTCCTCGGTGGATTGAGGGGGTAATGAACAATCATAGACGGATGTCGGTAGGGCGTCAGCGCCGCCACTTTCAAGCCTGCGTACTTGCAGACGGGAAAATCCCTGCTTAACTGTGAACCACTGGTCGGTTTGTGACTTGTTGGTCATGGCGTTCATCTCAGCGCCCTTGTACCGTTGTCGCTGGTTCTTGCTGTCAGGCTTGCCCGGAGGAAGCCGGATAGTCATTCACGCTGGGTGTTGATCCAATTTGTTCAAGGAAGAGAATGAAATGATGCTGAAGACTGCCATCGTCGAGATCGGTAAGAAGTACAAGGTTTATACCGAGCACTATCTCAACTCCGCCGCCGAAAAGACCATCATTCTGGTCAACGGCTCGCTGGCAACGACCGCATCCTTTGCTCAAACGGTGCGTTACCTGCGGCCACGTTTCAATGTGGTCCTCTACGATCAGCCCTACGCCGGGCAATCGAAACAACACAACCAGCATGACCAGCCGATCCGCAAGGAAGACGAGGCCGCAATCCTGCTGGAGTTGATCGAGCACTTTCGCGTGCAGCATGTACTGTCCTTTTCCTGGGGCGGGGCGGCGACTTTGCTGGCGCTGGCGCAGCGCCCACAACGAATCGAAAAGGCGGTGATCAGTTCATTCGCTGCGCGGATCAACACACCGATGCGCGATTATCTGGAGAGCGGCCGGGATTTTCTCCAGGCGTGCGATCGGCGCAATGTTGGGCGCTTGATCAACAGCACTATCGGCAAGCATCTGCCGTCGCTGTTCAAGCGTTTCAATGAGCGCCATGTCAGTAGCCTGGACGAACACGAATACCAACAGATGCATTTTCACGTCAATGAGGTGCTGACCCAGGACACTCACTGCTACGTTTCCTGTGCCGATGCCATCGAAGTTCCGCTGCTGTTTATCAACGGCGAACGGGATGAGTACACCTCGGTGGAAGACGCCCGTCTTTTTGCAGCTCATAGCCGTCATGCTCAGTTTCAGACCATCAAGAACGCCGGGCACTTCCTCGATATGGAACACCCGACGGCCTGGAATGACACCCAGCAGGCCTTGCTGGGCTTTCTGCAACCGGTCGCCAAAATACCGAGCCAGCCCCGTGACCTGACATTCAGTAGCAAAGCGTCAGTGATTCCGCCCCTTCAGTCAGCTAACTGGGTGCGGCTTTAACTGGCGCAGCAACTCGATCTGATCTGCCGGGACCAGGGTGCGCAAGGCTTTATACAGCGCGCGGGTTTCAAGCAGGTTCCAGACGCGCAGCATGGTTTCCAGGGCATCCAGTGGCTTGCTGATGAAGTCTTTGGCGCCCAGGGCCAGCGCGCGTAGTCGGGTATCGCGGGTGGCGTCAGCGGTGAGCACGAGGATCGGCAGGTATTCGCCGGTCGGGATGCGCCGGTTGAGTTGTTCCAGTACGGCAAAGCCGTCGAACTCCGGCATGTGCAGGTCAAGAATCACCAGGTCAGGCTCGAAGCTGTTGAACAGGTCCAGGGTTCGCAGCGGCTGGGTGCTGCTCAGTACATTGGTCAGCCCTTCGCGGACAAGCAGCTGCTCCATCAAATCGAGGTTGGGCCGTTGGTCGTCGATGATCAGAATGCGCAGGTCAGTGTTCACACGGGCTCCGGTAGATGCTGGTCAAGATGGGCGAGGAATGAAGGGATGTTAATCGGCTTGGTCAGCACCGCCGTCGCTCCCGCTTCCAGCAACGCCAGATGAGTGAGGTCGCTGGCATCGGCGGTGATCATCAGCACTGGAATGGCACGGGTGATTGAAGACTGGCGCAAGCGATGCAGAACATTGAAACCATCAAGATCCGGCAGCGCCACGTCGAGCAAAATCAGCTGCGGCGCATGTTGACGAGCCAGGTCCAGACCCATTTGCCCCTGCATACTTGAAAGCAACTGGATGTGCGGTCGTCGTTGCAGCAGGGTTTCGATCAGGGCCAGGCTCGAAAGATTGTCTTCGATGCACAGCACTTTGCCCTGGTAATCGGGGGCGGTGAGGGCGGCCGTAACCGTTGGGTGGCTGATGCGTGCCGCTGGCGGTTCGATGGCTGGCTGCAGGCGCACGAAGGGCAGTTCCAGAGTGAAGCTGGAGCCTGCGCCGGGCTGGCTTTTGACGGTCAGGCTGCCGTTCATCATTTCCAGCAGACTCTTGCTCAAGGCCAGGCCCAGGCCGGTGCCTTCCACGTTCGGATCAGTCTCCAGGCGCTCGAACGGCTTGAACAGTTGCTCCAGTCGCTCGGCCGCAATGCCCTTGCCGGTATCGCAGACCGACACGGCAATTCGCTGTTGAATAACCCTGACTTCGATGTGCACCTGGCCCTGGGGCCGGTTGTATTTGATCGCGTTGGACAACAGGTTGAGCAGCACCTGAACCAGGCGTTGCCGATCAGCGACGATTCCGCTGTCGGCGGCCAGCATCGGCAGCTCAACCAGCTGAATGCCGGCGTCGCAGGCCATTGGGGACACCAGTGTCAGGGCTTCTTGCAGCACCACCGCCAAGGGCACGGCTTCAACGTTGAGTGGCAGGCGCCCGGCCTCGATCTTGGCGATGTCCAGCACCTCGTTGATCAAGGTCAGCAGGTGTTGCCCGGCCCTCAGGATGTGACCGATCTGCGCCCGCTGTCCCTTGGGCGAGTCCATGTCCAGCAGTTGCGCGAAGCCGAGAATAGAGTTGAGCGGGGTACGCAGTTCGTGGCTCATGCGCGACAGAAATTCACTTTTGGCGCGGCTGGCACGCTCGGCTTCTTCCCGTGCGGTGCTCAGCGCGATCTCGGCCGCACGGCGATCGGTGATGTCGCGGGTGATCTTGGAAAAACCGCGCAGGGCGCCACTGCTGTCGTATTGCGCGGTAATTACCACACTGGCCCAGAAGCGGCTGCCATCTTTGCGACAACGCCACGCCTCTTCCATGTAATGACCGTCGCGAGTGGCCTCGCGTAGCGCCATGTCGGGATGCTGCGGGCATTCTTGCGACAGATAAAACACCGAGAAATGCTGGCCGACGATTTCTTGCTCCGTGTAACCCTTGATCCGTTCGGCGCCCGCATTCCAACTGGTAACGAAGCCCCGCGTGTCGAGGGCGAAAATACCGTAGTCCTTCACCCCGTCGATGATCAGCCGCAGGCGTTCTTCGTTGTCGCGCAACGCCCGTTCACGTTCGGCCAGCAACAGCCCGGCTTCGACCAGACGAGTGCCCAGTTGACCAATCTCATCATTCTCTGGCGGTTGCGGCAGCAACGGCTGACCGAGTGCCAGCCGCTGTGCGTTGCCCTGGACCTGTTTGACCCGGGCAACGATGCCCTTGGACAGAAACAGTACCGCCACAATGGCGCCAAACAGCCCGCAAGCGGCGGCCAGCAGGGTAGAGAACAACAGGCGTTGTCGAGTGGAGGCGGCCGCCGCAGTACGTTCGGCCAGCAGCGTGTCTTCAAGGGTGCGCATAGCGCTGATGCGTTCGCGCAATTCGTCGAGGATGTGCTTGTTGTTGATCAGGATCGTGGTGATCGACTCGGGTGTGGCGCTGCGATCATCGAGCAGTTCAACCAGACCCTCGACCTTGGTGTCGATCAGCGGCGTGATCGCCTCCAGATGTTTACGCACTCGCTCATCGCGAACGTTGCTGTCGAGCCGGCGCAGGGCCGATTCGATCAAGGGCTTGGCTTGCCGATAACCCGGCAGGAAATCCTCGCGGCGGGTCAGCAGATAACCGCGCACGCTGGCGGCGGCCTCGGCGAGCAGGGTGTGCACCGCCTGAATGTCGCCTTGCACCAGCAGCACTCGGCGCACGTCCTCTTCCGCGCGTGCGGTCTGACGCTCGGTGATGTAGATCAGCACCAGCGAGAGCAACAGGATCACCAACGGCAGAGAAATCACCACGAGGGCTTTGCCGCGTAACGGCAGGTCGGCCCAGCGTCGAGCGCTTGAAACTTTCATGACTGGGTCACCAGGCCCAAGGCGATGCCACGGACAGCGGCCTGGGTTCGGTCGGCGGCGCCGAGTTTACCGATGACCCGTTCCACGTGGGCCTTGGCCGTTCCCGTGGTGATGCCGAGCTCTTCACCGATTTCACGGTTGCTGAAACCGCTGGCCACCAATCCGAGGACCTGGCGTTCGCGGGCAGTCAAGGTTTCGGCAGGGGCGGCGCCACTGGCGTTGCGTTCGGTCATGCGCCGTAGCAGACGGGCGCTCACGGCGCTATTGAGGGCTTCCTCACCCGCGGCGACGCGTTGCAGGGCGTTGATCACTTCATCGCGACTGGCGTCTTTGAGCAGGTAACCCACGGCACCGGCATTCATCGCCGCTTCCAGGTGATCCGGGCTGTCGTCCATGGTGAAGATCACCACTTTCAGGGCCGGCAGCCGCTGCTGAAGAATCCGCGCCGCGCCCAACCCGTTGAGCACGGGCATGCGAATGTCGAGGATGACGATGTCGGGCAGCAGGCGCTCGCACGCGTCTACTGCTTCCTGGCCATCGCGGGCCTGGCCGACCACTTCGAATTGCGGATGGCCCGCCAGCAGCGCGACGAAGCCGGTTCGGGTGACCTCATGATCGTCCGCCAGAACCAGACGTAAAACTTCAGTCATTGAGCTGTTCCATTGAGGTCGGAGGGCACGGTGGCGCGCAGTTGTGTTCCGCGGTGCGCATGGCTGACGCAGGTGAAATCACCTTCCAGCAGGCTCGCACGCTCCTGCATCGCGGCGAGCCCAAGGTGCCGGGCGCCGCAGGTGTCGAGTCGTTGTTCCATGGCAAAGCCTTTGCCGTTATCGTCCACCCGTAGCGAGGCCAGTCCTTCGTGCAACTCCAGCGCCAAGACCACGTGGCTGGCCTGTGCATGTTTGAGAATATTGTTGATGCCTTCCTGAGCAATCCGGAACAGGGCGATCTCCACCTGGCTGGGCAAGCGTGCTTCGCAACGCGCACTCCAGTTCACTTTGATCCCGGCGTCACGCAGGCGATCCGCTTCTTTGTCGACCGCCTTCAGCAAGCCAAAGTCGTCGAGCACGGTCGGGCGCAGGCCGCTGATCAATTGCCGGCCTTCACCGACACAATGCTGGGCCAACGCAAGAATCGTCTGTAAGTCCGCACCGAGTTCCTCGGGCAGTGGCGGGCAGCGACCGGCAAAACCTTGCAGGCGCTGATGCAACCCGGCGAGGGTTTGCGCCAGGCCGTCGTGCAGGTCGTAGGCCATGCGTTTGCGTTCGTCTTCCTGTGCCCTGAACAGCCGATGCACCAGATCGGACATGGTGCGTTCGCGAGCGACCAGTGCATCCAGCAGACGCTGGTTTTCCAGGTGTGCGGCCAGCAGGGTGGCGAGCAATTGCAGGGATTCGATGTCCTCGGTGTCCGGCGCACTGATGCTGACACTGTTGGCCAGCACCAACGCACCGAAGGCCGTGCCATCGCCACCGCGCAAAGGCACCCGCAGCACATTGGGCAGGATCGCGCTCGGCTGCTCCTGCCATTGCGGAGTGCGCATCGCGGTATTGGCCAGGTGTTCGAGGCTGTTTAAACGATCACGGTTGCCGTGACTGGCGGTGGTCCTGACCTGCGCATCCTCGTCCCATTCCAGCAACAGCGCGTGGTCCATCGCGAGGAAGGCACAGGCCCGTTGCAGCACGCGTTGGCGCATCGCTTCGGGGGCCAGTTGCGTCAGTTCCTGGCCGGTATCCACCAGCAGCCGCAGCCGCGCGGCGCGACTTTGCGATTGCCGATACTGGGTGCGAATGGCCAGGGCGCTGCCGGGGTCATGATCAGGAATTTGCATGGGCGGGTTCCGGCGCAGGCACGCCCGTTCGGGCAGGGGCGTCATTAAACCTTGTTAACGGGGCAGGGCGCTATCTGCCGAATGGCATAGGCAAATGACTCCGGTTGGCCGATGGCGGGCGGCGTTTCGAGCGGCACAGTATGGCCATCGACCACCATTGGAATAGTGCAATGAAATTCAAGACCTCAACCATCGCTGCCCTGTTGTTCGCCCTGGCCGCCCCGTTGGCCCAGGCGTTGGAGGCAGTGCCTTACGTTTACAGCAGCGTGGCCGAACAGCCCGGTAACGTGAAGGATCGTGAAATCGCCGCACTGTTTGATCAATGGAATAGCGCGTTGAAGAGCGGCAATGTTCAGAGCGTGGTCGACCTGTACGCGCCGAACGCGGTGCTGCAGCCAACGGTTTCCAATAAGGTGCGCACCACCCCGGCGCAGATCAAGGACTACTTCGATCACTTCATGGCGCTCAAGCCGGTGGGGCAGATCAACTACCGTGAGATCCGTCCATTGGGCGCCAATGTGGCGATGGACAGCGGCGTCTACACCTTTTTCCTGACCGAGGCCGATGGCAAGACCCGGCAGGTGCAGGCCCGTTACACGTTCGTCTATGAACAAGTGGGCGGTCAGTGGAAGATTCTCAACCACCACTCTTCGGCGATGCCGCAAGCGCAAGTGCTGCACGCCGGGAAGTAACGGCGTCTTCGACGGCCAATCGCAAAAAAATGTGCAAGACACAGCCCAATGTCAGTCAAGCACGATCCCTGTGGGAGCGGGCTTGCCCGCGATTGCGGTGCATCAGTCAACATTGATATCGACTGACTCGCCCTCATCGCGGGCGAGCCCGCTCCCACAGGGTCCGTGTCTTAATTGATTGTGTGCTCAGTTCAACGCCAGGTCGTCCACAGGCTGCTGCCCGCGGGCCAGCGCGGCGCGTTGCAAGTGGCTGGCGATCAGGGTGTTTTTCAGCAGGTAGGCAATGGTCATCGGCCCGACGCCGCCGGGCACCGGGGTGATCGCACGGGCGACGGTCCGGGCGCTGGCGTAATCGACATCGCCCACCAGGCGGTTGCCGGACTCGCTGGCGATGCGGTTGATGCCGACATCGATCACCACCGCGCCGGGCTTGAGCCAACTGGCGTCGATCAATTCTGGCCGGCCCACCGCCGCGACCACGATATCTGCCAACCGGCACAACGCCGGGGCATCAACGCTACGCGAGTGCACCACGCTAACCGAGCAATTGGCCTGCAACAGCAAGGTCGCCATCGGTTTACCGACAATGTTCGAACGGCCGATAACCACCGCGTGCAAACCGCTCAAGTCAGCACCGCAGGTTTCGCGCAGCAGGCGCATGCAGCCGCTGGGCGTGCACGGGGTCAGAACCTCGAAGCCTTGCACCAGCCCGCCGACGTTTTCCCGATGAAAACCATCCACGTCCTTGATCGGGTCGATGGCATGAATCACTGCTTGTTCATCGATAGCATCCGGCAAGGGCAGTTGCACCAGGATGCCATTCACCGTGGGATCGGCATTGAGTTGCGCAATCAATTCCAGCACCTGGGCCTGGCTGGCGGTTTCCGGCAGACGGTATTCAAGGGAACGGATGCCGACTTCCTTGGCACGCAGCAGTTTGTTGCGCACATAAACGTGGCTGGCCGGGTCGTCGCCGACCAACAGGACCGCCAGGGCGGGATAGATCTGCTGGCCGGCCAAGGCCAGAACCTCTTCCCGGACCTCGTCGAGAACCTGGGCAGAAATGGCTTTGCCGTCGATATCGCGGGCAAATGCAGGGGTGCTGCTGATCAAAAGAGTCACCGTTGTCTTGATTGAAAGGGGTGAAGTGATCACCGCGTCTTCGCGCGCCGATGATCCATCAGAGACATGCAGGCAAGGGGGCTCAGATTATCAGGTGAGGGCAGGCGAATACGACAAAAGATCGCATTCGGCCGCTACAGGGATCGCATTTGATCCTCCTTGCGGGTCAAGATCAGACTCAACAGCACGGAAGTCAGAATGATCCCGCCAACAACGGCCAGCGACCATTCAACCGGCATGTGAAGCCACGGCATCAGCGTCATCTTGGCGCCAATGAACACCAGCACGATCGCCAAACCGTATTTGACCAGGTGGAAGCGGTCAGCCATGTCGGCCAGCAGGAAGTACAGGGCACGCAGGCCCATGATCGCGAAGATGTTCGACGTGAACACAATGAACGGATCGGTGGTGATGGCGAAGATCGCCGGGATGCTGTCGACCGCAAACATCAGGTCGCTGGCCTCGATCAGCACCAGCACCAGAAACATCGGCGTCACCCAGTGCCGACCGTCTTGCACCACAAAAAAACGTTCGCCATGAAACTCATTGGTGACGCGCAGATGGCTGCGTATCCAGCGTAATAAAGGGTTTTTATCGAGGTCTGGCTGCTGATGGGCGAATGTCAGCATTTTGATCCCGGTGATGATCAGGAACACACCGAACACATACAGCAGCCACGCGAACTGCGACACCAGCCACACGCCGGCGAGAATCATCGCCCCCCGCATCACGATTGCCCCAAGCACACCGTACAGCAACACTCGGCGCTGCAACTCTGGCGGTACGGCGAAGTAGCTGAAAATCATCACGAAGATGAACATGTTGTCGATCGACAGCGACTGCTCGATCAGATAGCCCGTGAGAAATTCGAAGATTTTGCGCTGGGCGATCTCGGGCCCGAACTCGTCATTCAAGTACCACCAGAGCAATCCTGCGAAGGTTAGCGTTAGCGCGCACCATGCAATCACCCAGCACGTCGCCTCGCGCACCGATACCCGATGCGCCTTCCGCCCGCCGAAGACAAACAGATCCAAAGCCAGCATGGCGACGACGAAGAAGATGAAGGCGACCCACATCCAGGGTTCACCAATGTTCAGGGGTTGCATGTCGTTCTCCCTGTCTGGAGGTGTTCTGGAGCCGACGGAGTCATGCTAACGGGGAGATTGCAGCGAAGAAAAATCGAATATTCCTTACCAATAATTCGTTAATTACGAAGTGTCGCTGATGATTCTCAGCGCGATGCAGCTCTGTTGGCGGAAAAGTTGCGAGGCTGCTGGGGGCAAACTCGCCGCGAGCGCTGACCGCCGCATGCACTTTTAAAGAGCCATGCCTGACAACTTGCACCAGTGCGAAGCGGTTTCCTGAGCTACTCCTTCCTTTTGTTCCAACGTCTGCCCACCCGCTCGCGGGGGCCTGCAAAGTTGACTCGCGCCTGATGAGACCCGCCTGGGGCGCGGTGTTTATCACCTTCTCCCATCGTTCAGAGGTCGGTTTTCCCGAACTGAGGAAGTCATACACCGCAGTCTGGCACAAAGGCTGCATTCTCCCTTCAGCAACATCTGAAAAAGATGGGCAGCCCACTCGATCAACGGAGATCGACCGGCCGAGCAGGTCGTGGGCAACATCGGTGGATCAGGCGAAGGCGCCAGGTCGAACACCGCGAAGAACAGGCAAAGACGCCTGAAACCGAGAGGTTTCAGGCGTTTTTTTTGCTTTTTTAACCGTGATTGGCTTTGGCTGGGTGCTTACTATGAATTCCAATGTTGCCGCGTTGAACAAACTGCAAACACTGATCGTGATCGGCAATGGCATGGTCGGACATCATTGTGTCGAGCAGCTCATCGAGCGCGGCGCCCTCGACCATTACCGCCTGCATGTCTTCAGCGAAGAGCCGATGCGCGCCTACGACCGGGTGCATCTGTCCGAGTATTTCGGCGGTCGCGATGCCGAGTCGCTGGCCCTGGGCGAAGCCTCTCTGTATCAGACGCCGGGCGTCACCCTGCATTTGGGCGTGCCCGTGCTGGAAATCGACCGGGCGCGACGTCAGGTGATCACCGCACAAGGTTGTGTCTCGTACGACAAACTGGTTCTGGCCACCGGCTCTTATCCTTTCGTGCCACCTATTGAAGGTGCAGAAGGCGACTCGCGCCTGGTCTATCGCACCCTTGAAGACCTCGACGCGATTCGTGCCGCGGCGGCCAATGCCCGGCGTGGCGTGGTGGTCGGCGGTGGTCTGCTCGGTCTGGAAGCGGCCAATGCCCTGAAAAGCCTGGGCCTGGAAGCGCATGTGGTGGAATTTGCCCCACGCCTGATGCCGGTGCAGCTGGACGAGCAGGGTGGCTTGGCGTTGAAAGCGCAAATCGAGCGGCTCGGCGTGGGTGTGCATCTGTCCCGTGGCACGCAGTCGATCAGTGCCGGCGAGCAGTACCGCTACCGGATGAATTTTGCCAATGACGAATTTCTCGAAGCCGACCTGATCGTGTTCTCCGCCGGCATCCGCGCGCAAGACGCGCTGGCCCGCCAATGTGCGCTGGACATCGGTCCGCGTGGTGGCGTGGTGATTGACGATCAGTGCCTGACCAGCGATCCGAATATCTATGCGATTGGTGAGTGCGCTGCTTGGAATGGCAGCCTCTTCGGTCTGGTCGCCCCCGGTTATCAGATGGCCCGTGGCGTCGCGACGCTGCTGTGTAATCAAGTGGCGGAGCCGTTCCAGGGCGCCGACATGTCGACCAAGCTCAAACTGCTCGGCGTCGATGTCGGCTCCATCGGTGATGCTCACGCCCAGACGCCGGGTGCGCGCAGCTATCAGTTCATCGATGAAGCCACGGCCAGCTACCGTCGCCTGGTGGTGGATGCTGACAGCAAACGCGTGCTCGGCGCGGTGCTGGTCGGCGACAACAGCTATTACGACACCTTGCTGCAATACATGCAGAACGGCATTGCCTTGCCGTCGGAACCTGCCAGCCTGATTCTGCCATCGTCCACCGGTGCGCCAACCTTGGGCCCGGGCGCGCTGCCTGAGGCGGCGACGGTGTGTTCTTGCCATAACGTCACCAAGGGCTCGATCTGCTCGGCCATCGACGGTGGCTGCACCGACCTGGGCCTGCTCAAGTCGCAGACCAAGGCCTGCACCGGTTGCGGTGGTTGTGCCGGGCTGCTCAAGCAAGTGTTCGAGCATGAATTGATTGCCCGTGGCGTCAGTGTCGACAAGAGCCTGTGCGAACACTTCGCCTACACCCGTCAGGAGCTTTACGCGCTGGTGCGGGTAGAAGGGGTGATCACCTTCGAAGAACTGCTGGCCAAACACGGCCGTGGCCACACCGGTTGCGACGTGTGCAAACCGGCGGTGGGCTCGATCCTCGCCTCGTGCTGGAACCAGCCGATCATGGACGCCTCGCTGGTGCCGTTGCAGGACACCAACGACACGTTCATGGCCAACATGCAGAAAAACGGTACCTATTCGGTAGTGCCGCGCATCGCCGGGGGCGAGATCACCGCCGACAAACTGATCGCGATCGGCGTGGTGGCGAAGAAATACGACCTCTACACCAAAATCACCGGCGGCCAGCGGATCGACCTGTTCGGCGCGCAGTTGCATCAGTTGCCGGACATCTGGTCCGAGCTGATTGAGGCCGGTTTCGAAACCGGGCATGCCTATGGCAAATCGACCCGTACGGTGAAGTCTTGCGTGGGCAGCACCTGGTGCCGTTACGGCGTGCAGGACAGCGTGAAAATGGCCCTGACCCTCGAGGAT
This sequence comes from Pseudomonas sp. TH37, assembly GCF_016650735.1. Classification (NCBI taxonomy): domain Bacteria; kingdom Pseudomonadati; phylum Pseudomonadota; class Gammaproteobacteria; order Pseudomonadales; family Pseudomonadaceae; genus Pseudomonas; species Pseudomonas sp. TH37. The sequence continues at coordinate 7,545 of NZ_JAEKFD010000010.1, read as the reverse complement.
CGCTACAAAGGCCTGCGCTCGCCGCACAAGCTCAAGTTCGCGGTCTCCGGTTGCACCCGTGAATGTGCCGAGGCGCAAAGCAAAGACGTGGGCGTGATCGCCACCGAGAACGGCTGGAACCTCTATGTGGCCGGTAATGGCGGCATGCGCCCACGCCACGCCGAGCTGTTCGCCACCGACCTGGACGATGAAACCCTGATCCGTTACATCGACCGGTTCTTGATGTTCTACATCCGCACCGCCGACAAATTGCAGCGCACCTCGGTCTGGCGCGAAAGCCTGGAGGGTGGCCTGGATTACCTCAAGGACGTGATCATCAACGACAGTCTAGGGCTCGGCGCAGAACTCGAATCGCAGATGCAACTGGTGGTCAACCGCTACGAATGCGAATGGGCCAGCGCCCTCAAAGACCCGGAAAAACTCAAGCGCTTCCGCACCTTCGTCAACGATAAACGCCCGGACCCGGACATCCATTTTGTTCAGGAACGCGGTCAACGCCGGCCGATCATGGCCGCCGAACTCAACCTTATCCCTGTCACCGAGGAGAATGCCTGATGAGTCAGTCCAATACCCAGCGTGTCAACGCCCTTGTCACGGCGGCCAATGCTCAAGCCTGGCAGGCGGTGTGCAGCCAGCAGGATCTGGTCAGCAACTCCGGCGTCGTCGTCTGGCTCGACGGCGCGCAGGTGGCGCTGTTCTACCTGCCGCAGGCCGAAGGTCGCACTCTCTACGCCATCGACAACCATGATCCGCAATCCGGCGCGAACGTCATCGGCCGCGGACTGATCGGCAGCCTCAAAGGTGATCTGGTGGTGGCGTCGCCGATCTACAAGCAGCATTTCCGTCTTGAAGACGGCAGTTGCCTGGAGTACCCGGAGCAGCGCCTGCGCGTATGGCCGGTGCGCCTGAACGCCGGCGTCGTGGAAGTCGCGGCGGCTTGATTGCTGCCCTGAACCGTATCGGAGAACGTTGATGAAGACAGCCGCACAGTTGCTGAAACTGAAAGTCGTGCAAAACCAGCAGGTGCACAGCATTGCGCCGGACCAGATGGTCCTCGACGCCCTGAAAATGATGGCCGAGAAGAACGTCGGCGCGTTGCCTGTCATCGAAGACGGGCAGGTGGTCGGCGTCATCAGCGAGCGCGACTATGCGCGTAAGGTGGTTCTACAGGGCCGTTCTTCGGTCGGTACGCCAGTGCGCGAGATCATGAGCGCGCCGGTGGTGACCGCCGACAGTCAGCAGAGCATCGAGCGCTGCATGGCAGTCATGACCGACAGTCATTTGCGCCATCTGCCCGTGCTGGAGAGCGGCGAACTGATCGGGCTGCTGTCGATCGGCGATCTGGTCAAGGAAGCCATCGTCGAGCAGGCCGATTTGATTCGGCAACTGGAGCATTACATTCGCGGGCACTGAGGACGCTGCGTCGGCCAATCACAAGATCAAACGCGACAGGGCATACCGCAGGTCGTAAAAACCGGCTCAAATGGAAATAAGCCTAAGTAACCGATTGGAACAGTCGATAACCCCAAGAGCAAAGCAAGTCAGCCGACCATGCAGATGCCGCCAGGGGAATTATCAAATGTCCATAAAGTTGCGTTTGTTTTTGTTGATCGGCACCAGTTTGCTCACCGCCCTGATCGTGAGCCTGGTCAGCTATCTGGGAAATACCCGGATGGCTGAAGCGGTGAGTGACAACGAGGTCAGCATGACCGCGCTGCGCAACCATCTCGAAGCCGACATGATGCACGATGCGCTGCGCGCGGATGTGCTTTCGGCAATGCTGGTCGGGCTGGGTAAAAGCGACAGCAGCAAAACCGAGGCGCGCAGCTCCATCAATGAACATGCGGCGCGTTTTCGTGAGGTGCTCGGTGACAACCTCAAGTTGCCGGTCAACGCCACCCTCAAGGCCGCACTGGACAAGCTCAAGCCTAGCCTTGATACGTACATCAGTGCCGCCGAACGCATTGTCGCGCTGGCGCTGGAAAATCCGGATACCGCACAGCAGCAACTCGGCACGTTCAATACCGCGTTCAGCCAACTGGAAGACCAGATGGGCACTCTCAGCGAGCTGATCGAAACCAACACCCAACAGACCAGTGCGGGCACTCAGCAAGCTATCAGCAGTGCCAATTTCACTCTCGGCACGGTCCTCATCGCCAGTTTGTTACTGCTGCTTGCCCAAGGGCGCTGGGTCATCCTGAGCATCATGGGGCCGTTGCAGATTGCCAGTCGTATTGCCGAAAGCATCGCCCATGGCAACTTGAGCGAACCTATTATTGAGCCCACCCGCAAAGACGAAGCCAGCACCTTGATTCGCAGCCTGGCGACCATGCAACGCGACCTGCGCGGCATGATCGAGGTGGTTCGCAGCAACGCCCACGGCGTCAGTGGCATGAGCCAGCAATTGAGCCGCGGCTGCCATCAGGTCGCGGGCAGCAGCCAGCAGCAAAGCGTCGCCGCCAGCACCATGGCCGCGGCCGCCAGTGAGATGACCGCGAGCATCGAAGAAATCACCCGGCATGCCGAGCGTGCACTGGACATGGCCAACCAGGCTGAGGAACTGGCCAAAGACGGCGGTCGGGTGATCCATCAGGTGGTCAGCGACATGGACGGTATTGCACGTTCGGCGCAGCAGTCGGCCCAGGTGATCCGCACCCTGGACAAGGAGTCCGAGGGGATTTTCAGCATCATTCAGGTGATCAAGGGCATCGCCGATCAAACCAACCTGTTGGCACTTAACGCCGCCATCGAGGCCGCTCGCGCTGGTGAACAGGGTCGTGGTTTTGCCGTGGTGGCCGATGAGGTGCGCAGCCTGGCGGGCCGCACCAGCGCCTCCACCCAGGAAATCGCCGCCATGGTCGCGCGCATCCAGCAAAGCACCCGTGAGGCGGTCACCAGCATGGAGGCGGGCGTTGCACAGGTCGACAAAGGCATGGCGGTAACCGCCGACGTCGAGCGCGCCATTCGCGAAATTCTCCAGGCCACGCTCAGCACCACTGAACTGGTCAATGACATCAGCCGCACGATCGGCGAACAGAGCCTGGCCAGTAACGAAATCGCTCATCAGGTGGAAATGATTGCCGGCATGTCCGAAGGCAACAGCAAGGTCATCAACCAGACCGCCTCGACCACCGATGAGCTGTCCACTTTGGCGGGCCAGCTTTCGCAGTCGGTGGATCGGTTTCGCCTTTGAGGCATGGGCTGACCCTGGATTGAGCGTAAGAAGGCCATGTCTACGGTGCAGTAGACATGGCCTTTTCGGTACAGACTTTAAGTCGGGTTCAATGCCCGTCAGCTCATCCAGTTGCCGCCATCGACGTTATAAGTCTGCGCCACGATGTACTCGCTCTCGGCCGATGCCAAAAAGATCGCCATACCGACAAGATCGTGTGCCGTGCCCATGCGTCCGTACGGGACTTCCTGACCCGCCAGCTTTTTCTTTTCCCCGAGCGGCCGGTTTTCATATTTGGCGAACAGCGCATCGACGCCATCCCAATGCTCACCGTCCACCACACCCGGTGCGATGGCATTCACATTGATCTTGTGGGGAATGAGATTGAGACCGGCCGATTGCGTGAGGCTGATCACCGCGGCTTTGGTCGCGCAATACACCGCGACAAGCGCTTCACCGCGCCGACCGGCCTGACTGGCCATGTTGATGATCTTGCCGCCGTGGCCCTGGCTGATCATCTGCTTGGCCGCGGCCTGCAGCGTAAACAGGGTGCCGGACACATTGATCGAGAACAGCCGTTCGTAGCTGTCGCGAGAAATCTCCGTAATCGGCGCGAGATCAAACAGTGCCGCGTTGTTGATCAGGATATCGAGCTTGCCTGCGGTGGCGATGACCGCGGCGATGGCGCCGTCGATTGATTGCTGATCGGTCACGTCCATCTCGACCGCATAGGCATTCGGCCCCAGTTCGGCAGCGGTGGCTTGCGCGCGTTCCAGGTTGATGTCTGCGATCGCGACCGTCGCGCCTTCGCGGATATAGGCTTGCGCGAACGTTCTCCCGATGCCTCTGGCAGAACCGGTGATAAGGGCGCTTTTTCCTTCCAGACGTTTCATTTTTTCCATCCATTCATTAGAGCTATAGAGACGCCCCCGTTGAGGGCACTAAAGGCGGTCGTCAGTCTGCGAAGAACCCTGTGGGAGCGGGCTTGCCCGCGAAGGCGGCGTGTCAGACGACATCAATGTTGAATGTGCCGGCCTCTTCGCGGGCAAGCCCGCTCCCACAGGGATTGCACCAAGCCGTTGCTACTTGGGATAACCAGCGCGTTTCATCTCGCGTTCGGTGGTTTGCTGGGCCGATGCCAGGGCCTGCTCCACCGGCATCTGCCCGGTGAGCGCCGCGGACAGCAGCTTGCCGACCGACGTGCCGATGGCCTGAAACTCAGGAATGGTCACGTACTGGATACCGACGTAGGGCACCGGTTGGACTGAGGGGTGCGCAGGGTCGGCGTGCTGCATCATTTTCAGCGTGACATTTGCGAAGGGCGCGGCCTGCAAGTAGGCGTCGCTGTAGGTGGACATCCGTGTGCCCGGCGGTACGTTGGTGATGCCATCCTTCTCGGCGACCAGTTGGATGTATTCCTTGGAGGTCGCCCAAGTCACAAAGGCTTTGGCCGCTTCCTTGTGCTTGGACGTCGCAGGAATAGCCAGCGACCAGGCATAGAGCCAGGACGAGCCCTTGTCGGTGACTTGCGTGGGCGCCGCGACGAAGCCGACGTTGTCAGCCACTTTGCTTTGGGTTTTGTCGGTGATGAAGGAACCGGCGACGCTGGCATCGACCCAGATCGCGCATTTGCCGCTGTTGAACAGGGCCAGCGTCTCGTTGAAACCATTGCTTGAAACACCCGGCGGGCCGTACTGCTTGAGGGTGTTGACGTAGAAGTTGGCCGCAGCGGTCCATTCCGGCCCGGTGAGTTGCGGCTGCCACTGCTCGTTGAACCAGCGCGCGCCAAAAGCGTTGGACATGGTGGTCAGCAGGGCCATGTTTTCACCCCAACCGGCCTTGCCACGCAGGCACATTCCATACTGCTCTTTATCCGGCTGATGCAGCTTGCCGGCGAACTCGCCGAGCTGCGTCCAGGTCGGGTGCTCGGGCATGGTCAGGCCGGCGTTCTTGAACAGATCGGTACGGTAATAGGTGATGGTGCTTTCGCCATAGAACGGCAGGGCATAGAGCGTGTCGTTGACTGACAGTCCCTGACGAACCGAGGGGAAAATATCCTCGAGGTCATAGCTGGCGGGGAGATCTTTCATCGGTTCCAGCCAATGCTTGGCGCCCCACAGCGGTGTTTCGTAAGTGCCGATGGTGAGCACGTCGAATTGACCACCCTGAGTGGCAATGTCAGTGGTCAGGCGCTGACGCAACACGTTCTCTTCGAGTACCACCCAATTGAGCTTCACGTCCGGGTGCTGCTGTTCGAATGTTTTGGACAGCCGCTGCATGCGGATCATGTCGCTGTTGTTCACGGTGGCGATGGTCACCGTTTCGGCAGCCTGGCAGAGCAGGGCAGAGGACAGGCCGGCGGACAGAAAAAACGCGCTTGGAATGATCTTCATCGTGTTCTCCGCTCTGCGCCTTGGGCGGCAGAGGCTCTTATTGTTGTTGTAGTCCACTGTGCGAGTCATCGCCGCAACGGGATGACCACAGGATTACAGCAACCCAAGCGGTGAACAAATGAACGGCATACGCGCCACTGATACTTTTTTAACCGCGCAGGACCATGGAAAAAAAGTATCAGTGGCCGCCATACAGCGCGCTAGGCTTACTGTCCGTTTAGGGCGAGTCTGATAACAGCGCCGTAGCGTTTCGAATCAGCTTCGACTCGTCCCGGGCTTCGCGGTAGCCTTGATAAAACCAACAAAAATGGAATCGCCAGGGTGATGAACCATCATGTAACTGCAGACAAGCCGCCAGCGCTTGAAGTCATTCTAAACGAGCCCCAGCACAGCTTTCGTTGGTATGAGCATGACTATCCCTTCGACCTTGCTCGCTGGAACCATCATCCGGAATTCGAGATCCACCTGATTCGCGAAGGCAGTGGCCGGCTATTGGCGGGTGACTACATCGGCCTGTTCGAGGCCGGCCATGTCGCCCTGATCGGCCCTGGCCTGCCTCACGACTGGATCAGCGATCTAGGCAAAGGGGAGGTGATTGCCGGCCGCGACGTCGTGTTGCAATTCGATGGTCAGATGCTGATGCAACTGCGCGACAAGGTCCCTGAACTCAGCGAATTGCAAAGCCTGTTTCGCCAAGCGGCCCAGGGCATCCAGTTTCATGGCGTTACCCGCAAGAAAGCGGCCCGGCTGCTGGAAGACATGGGCCAGTGCGAAGGATTGCAGAGATTGTGCCTGTTCCTGTCGTTGCTGCAGTTGCTGGCATCGGCTCCCGAAAGCGAAAGACAGACGCTCGCCAGCCTGCAATATGCGCCGATGCTCGACGCATTGACGGCCCAGCGCATGAGTATTGTCTTCGACTACATCCTCAACGATCTCGCGGATGAGTTGCGGATGTCCGTCATTGCTCAGCGCCTGGACATGAACGAACCGGCCTTTCCAAATTTTTCAAACGCGCCACCGGCCATACCTTCGTCGACCTGACGCGCAAACTGCGCGTCCAGCGTGCCTGCCGTTTGCTGGCGCAAAGCAGCTTCAGTGTTGCAGATATCTGCTTTGAAGTGGGGTATGCCAACCTGTCGAATTTCAATCGACACTTCCGACATGAAATGCAGGAGACGCCCAGTCAGTATCGACAGCGGTTGCAACGGGTGGTGGCGGTCAGTCATTAAAAGGCAGCGATCTTTATGGGGCACAAAAGCTGACACTCATCTTGCGATAGGTAGCGTTTTTTGTGGCGCTGAAGTGTTAGGCTCGAAAGCGACCGGGTACTGGCGATCGCGCATCTCGAATTTTTTTCCTCCAGTTCTTGACATGCCTTTCGAACCAGTCCAGAATTGCGTCCATTCCTGCTTAGGGAACACGAAAACCCCTTAGATTTCAAAGGGTTGGAAGCTAGATTAGAATCTTGTTTCCAGATACGAGTTTACACGTTTGGTGTTGTGCTACTGACATCAGATGTTTGAGGCCGAATAGCAAAATGGTTATGCAGTGGATTGCAAATCCACCTACGCCGGTTCGATTCCGACTTCGGCCTCCACTATAAAAGCCCCGTAGATCAACGATCTACGGGGTTTTTTCTTGTCTGCGAAAAAGTGTGGTGTTCCGCAATTTTGTCAGGTGTTCCGCAACTACCTATGCTGCCGTTCGATACAAATGCTTCGGTTCCCAGCAGAAATGAAGATTTGGTCTATGCTCAGTTAACGTATTGGCGCATTTCAAAACGGCTTTATTTCACACATGGAAGGCGGTGAAGTTATGAGATGTGATGGAATTATTAATTTAAATTTTTCTCCGGACGGTGCGTTAGATACTGAATTGACAATGTGTAGTGACCTTATAAGAAAGCGATACATTACGCGGGAGAATGTTACATTCGCTAGTTGTACATTGTCTGAAAAAAACTGCGATAGTGTAGCTCTT